>CAZKYA010000047.1:3256-12807 GCA_964556725.1 uncultured Pirellulales bacterium | reverse complement strand
CTGGAACTGTTTTAAGTCTAAGCAGGGCAGCAGGAGAAACAGCCCCGATTCTCTTCACGGTTGCTGCGTTTTATTTACCCCGTCTGCCGCGTTCAGTTTTCGACCAGGTTATGGCGCTGCCATACCATCTTTATGTTATTGCCACACAGGTGCCGAATATGCCAATGGAATTTAGTTTCGCCACGTGCTTTGTCCTTATAGCACTGGTGTTTCTGATGAATCTGGTAAGCATAATTCTTCGCGCACATTTTAGAAAAAAGAAACTATGGTAAAAGAGACGATAATAAAAACTGTGAACTTAAATTGCTATTTCGGGACGCTTACGGTTTTAAAGAGCCTGAACCTTGAAATCTACAGAAACGAGATTTTTGGAATCATTGGGCCGGCTAACAGCGGGAAAACGACCTTTTTGCGGGCGTTAAACCGGCTTAATTATCTTAATGCTTTATACCGGCAGAGCGGCGAAATCTTTTTCGCAAACCAGAATATCAAAGGTGTAAGCGACAGTATCTTACGAAAGAAGATTGGCATTATTTTCGCTTTGCCTCAGGTGCTGCCTGTGAGCATTTATAACAATGTTGCATACGGCCCCAAAGTGCACGGCATTGCCGACAAAGACACGGTCAATCAGATTGTTGAAGACGCTTTGAAAAAAGCATATCTGTGGGACGAGGTTAAGGACCGCCTCGATGAGCCGGCTGTAAAGCTCTCCGGCGGTCAACAGCAACGGCTCTGCATAGCCAGGACCCTCGCCGTCGAACCGGATGTGATTCTTTATGACGAACACTGCTCCGGGCTTGACCCTATCTCAACAGCAAAAATTGAAGATGCTATGCAGCAGTTGAAGGAAAATTATACGCAGATACTGGTGACGAATAACACAAAGCAGGCGGCACGAGTAAGTGAGCGATGTGCTTTCTTTTTGATGGGAGAGCTGATTGAGATTGATGAAACGGTTACTCTCTTTACTAATCCGCGCGATGAGCGCACAGACGATTATATAACCGGTAGGTTTGGTTAATTATGGAATTTGCACCGAAAATCGAAACAGTTGGCCTGAATCTATACTATGGTGATTTTCTGGCACTGCAGGATGTGAACATAAAGATTTCAGCGCAGAATATTACCGCTATAATTGGCCCATCCGGCTGTGGCAAGTCCACGTTGCTGCGCTGTTTTAACAGAATGAATGACCTCATCGAACACACAAAAGTTGATGGCAGGATAGTTATTGACAGCCGCAATATCCTTGACCCAGCTACTGACTTAATTTTCCTGCGCAGAAAAATTGGAATGGTTTTTCAAAGGCCTAACGTCTTTGATTTGTCAATTTATAACAACCTTAGATTTGGCCTTCGAATACACCGGATGTTGGATGGAAAAGATGAAATTATAGAGAGTATCCGAAATGGCCTCGAGCACGTCGGGCTTTGGCAGGAGCTCAAAGATAAGCTTAGAAAAAACGCCCGCACCCTTACTCTTGAACAGCAGCAGCGGCTTTGCATTGCCAGGGTGATTATCCTGAAACCTGATGTAATCCTGCTCGATGAACCCTGCTCGGCACTGGACCCTATTTCAACGCTCAAAATCGAGGATTTGCTGCGGGCATTGAAACAGGAATATACCATCATAATCGTAACCCATAACATGCAGCAGGCCGCCAGGGTCTCCGATTATACAGGGTTTATGTATTTAGGGCGGCTTATTGAATTTGGGCAGACACAGCAGATATTTACTAAACCTAAAGAGAAACTTACCGAAAACTATATAAGCGGCCACTTCGGCTGATGGTTCGACATGCTCACCATCATCCTGAGCTTGTCGAAGGATGATTTTTTGGGAGATAATTATGGTCAGAGAAAGTTTTTGCAAATATATCAAGGACCTTGAAAAAGATGTTATTGATATGAGCCGGATGGTTATCGCTGCTATCAACCGCTCGATAGAGGCTCTCAAGACCTGCAACGCTGATGAGGCCGAGCGTATCATCGAAGATGATATGCTTATTAACAAGAAACGATGGGACCTTGAGGAAAAATGTATCAATTTGATTGCGACGCAGCAGCCTGTGGCGAGTGACTTACGGGAAATCATAGCTGTTTTGAACATTGCTACCGAACTTGAACGCATAGGCGATCATGCCGAAGGTATCGGCAAAATCGTGGTTATGCACGGCACTGAACCGTTGGTCAAATCCCTTGTTGATATCCCACGAATGGCCGCCATCGGAGTCAGCATGCTTGAAAAAAGCATCGATGCGTTCCTGAAACGCGATGCAAAAGCTGCCAAGATGGTCTGTGCTGATGACGACAAGGTCGATTTGCTCCATGAACAGGTCTATCGCGAGTTGTTATCGTATATGATTGAGGACCCCAAAACAATTACACGGGCGACCTATCTCATTTGGGCCGCACACAACCTCGAGCGTATCGCAGACCGTGTGACTAATATCTGCGAGCGAATAGTCTTTCTTGTCACCGGACGTATGGAAGAAATAAAGGTTTCAAAGTATTAATGCCCCCCTTTCTGTCTTCGCCTGCCTCTGCGTCTCTCGACGCAAGTCGAGGCAGTAGGACAGAAGACAGGGGGTCGGCTGTTTGAGAGAAGCACCCTTATACTTTCGCAATTAGTCCCTCGACTCCGCTCGGTGGACTTGGCCATCCCTTTCGGGAGATGGTGAGCCTGTCGAACTATTATCTATCTCCTCAACACCGGTGATGGCGGCATCGAGGCCGATGAGGATGGTTTTGACCGCCGGGTCGTTGATTATCTCATTTCTCCTCTGGCTGGTGGTTTTGCCTCGATTCTCATTGTTCGTCCCTGCTTTGTCGTCTGTCCCTTCGACTTTGCTCAGGGCAGGCTTCTGTCTTCTGTCCTCTGTCCCTTCGACTTCGCTCAGGGCAGGCTTCTGTCGTCCGTCATCTGTTGTCCGTCGTCTATCGTCCGTTCTCCCTCGTTCCTCGTCCCTTGTTTCAGTCTTTACGGCTGTCGGCTCTTTTTTTTTAACGGCGGGCGCAGAGCCGCCCTGTAATCGCGACATAAGCTCATCGACGTTCAGAAAATGTTCGCTCAGTGCAAACCGCAGTAGCAAAGCGTCCAGAAGTGCTCTTGGAGTATCGCTATTTTTCAGTGTCCATCGCAATTTTTCCATAGCGGTGATATTATAAACAAGTGCAGCGGTATCGAATTTTTCGGCTAACTCGCCGGTGCGTTTTCGCTGCTCGGTCGTTAAAACCAGAAGCTTGCTGTCGGCTGACGTAGATTTAACCACCATCAAATCCCGCATATAGTCGATAAGCGAATCAACAACCTGGACCTCGCCTATGCCGCTGTTGATTAAATCCTCGACGCCGGCAAGCGTTCCGGCTGGGTCGCTGTCGCCGATTCTGGCAATAAGATTATAGATTTTTTCACTATTCGGGCTGCCTAAATACTGCTCCAACAGCCCAGCCGTCAGAGGTTCTGTGCCGGTGCTTATCAATCTGTCCAGCAGGCTCAGGCCGTCTCTCATCGAGCCATTTGCCATCTTCGCCAGCGGCAAAAGCAAATCCTCTTCGTATTTTATTTTTTCCTGTTTGAGGATAAATTTTAGCTGCTCAGCGATTTTTCCGGCTGGAATATTATTAAAATCGAATCGCTGGCATCTGGATTGAATGGTCAGGATGACCTTGTTCGGCTCGGTAGTGGCGAATATAAATTTAACGTGGCTGGGCGGCTCCTCCAGTGTCTTAAGTAAGGCATTAAATGCGCCTGTCGTCAGCATATGCACTTCGTCAATAATGTAAATCTTGAATCTTGACCGGGCAGGGCGGTATATGACGTTTTCGCGAATCTCACGAATCTCGTCAACTCTGTTGTTTGAGGCCCCGTCGATTTCGATGACATCGATATCTTCGCCGATATTTATCGCAACGCAGCTATCGCACTTACAGCATGGCTTTGTGGTTGGCTTATCGACAGCCAGGCAGTTGAGCGATTTTGCCAGGATTCTGGCCATTGTGGTTTTGCCGACGCCCCGCGTGCCCGTGAATAAATATGCGTGAGCAACTCTGCCGGTCTTTATGGCGTTTTTCAGCGTCTGGCTGGTCGGCTCCTGCCCGACTACGTCATCGAACGTCTGCGACCGATATTTCCGAGCCAACACAGTATAAGCCATTTTGAATTTATTATTTTCTATTTACTATTTTTTATTGTTTTTCTCGAAGAAACAAAGATAGATGTTAACTCTTTTGACTCATTTAGCAAGGGTTCGACTTGTGTTTTTCGCAGCAGCTTTTCATCAATAATAAATTCTAACCAAAAACAAGACTCGTCAGCTTCTTCAATAACAATACTAAGTTTAGAAACAAAACTTGCTTTTGATTGCGCTATGCAAGCCGCTCTGTAATTAGATGCAACTGAAGTTGAGCACTTAATCAGTTGTTTTCTAATATGGTTACCAAGGACTGTTTCAGGCAAGGCCAGCGATAACTTCACACGCCTATGAGCAAATTCTTTAGTTCGTCTTTTTAGTTCTTCTCGATTCATCCATTTCTAAACCAAATAATAAATATTAAATCATAAATAGTAAATCAAAAGAAGGCCGGGTTTCCCCACAGCACAGCCAGGCACACGCTTATGGCTGCTCGGTTCCCCGCCTGACCAGGTTCACGGGCTCGGCTTGCATGGGACCCGGCCATAATAAATGATTATTTACTAATGATTATTAATCTTTTACAATACGCAGATGAATATAACATAACTGTTATCGATTTTCCACAAAAACATTTTTAATTCCTCAAACCTTCAGGTTGTGTTGTTATTCCTGAATGCGTGTTTTTTATACTATAGGTTTACGTTTTGCGTTTTTCGGCAATACACGATGTGCAATTTCCTTGACAATCTTTGCCCGATTGGATACGCTGCGATTGGGAAATAAAATGAAGAAAGGTGAAAATGAAAATTAAAAAGCAAAGATGTATTAAGCGTTGGCTGACAATTACTTTTGCGTTCTTATTTTTAGGTATATCATTGACTTACGGTGTAGAAGGCAGGCAAAGGGGGCCATATCCTCAATGGAGTTTAGATAACACTTTGAGCTCCGGCAGTTCGTATGACCTGGCCGATAAGACTAATTTTTCAGACGTTATGATAAATTCAAGGTGCATTGAGAGCTTTACCACATTTACTGCAGATGTGCCGGCCTTTCCCGGTGCTGAAGGTGCAGGTATGTGGTCTGTGGGCGGTCGTGGTGGGAAGGTTTTCGAGGTTACAAACCTTAATGACAGCGGTCCGGGAAGTCTTCGTGAAGCTGTTGAGGCCAGCGGGCCCAGAATTGTTGTCTTTCGCGTCTCCGGCACTATATCGCTAAAGTCGCCTTTGGCAATAGTAAATCCTTATATTACTATTGCCGGCCAGACCGCGCCCGGTGACGGCATTTGCCTTAGGGACTTTGGGCTTAGGGTTGCGACCCAGCATGTGATTATTCGCTATATACGTAGTCGGCCTGGTGACAATATGGGAATAGCGATGGATAGCTTGACGGTAGGCACGGGCAGCTATAACGTCATCATCGACCATTGTTCGACAAGCTGGGGGATAGATGAAACGCTTTCGGTTGTTGACTATGGAGGCGGCCCATTAGGCAATGTCACGGTCCAGTGGTGTATGATTACCGAAAGTCTGAACTGTTCGGTTCATCAAAAGGGATGCCATGGTTTTGGTTCCTTAATCCGCGGCTGTTATGGCAACCGATATACCTTTCATCATAATCTTTATGCACATCACCAGGGCCGAAGTCCGCGCCCGGGTAATTATGTTATTTGTAGTATTGACCCGATTGGTTTTATATTCGATTTCCGCAATAACGCGATTTACAACTGGGGCGGCTCGCATGCCGGTTATAATGCCGATGGGTCGAACAGTGAGGACAGTATTACTAAAATGAACTTTGTTGGCAACTATTACAAGCAAGGCCCCAATTCCAGAGGCGGCTTTGCCTTTCAGGAAACCACTACCTGCTGCAGTGCGTATTTTGGCGGTAATAGTATGAATGGCAGTATCCCAGATGACCCGTGGTCTCTGGTAATATTTAGGGATTTTTCCGATAAAAACAAAAGGGCCTACAAGCAATCTGAACAGATACCGGTCACACCGGTGGCCACAGATGATGTGCAGACGGCTTATAAGCGGGTTCTCGCTGATGCCGGCGCTACGGTTCCTAAGCGTGATGAGGTGGACATTCGCATTATAAATGATGTGATAAACGGGACGGGCAGGATTATCAACGATGAGAATGAAGTTGGCGGCTGGCCGAAACTAAACTCTCTGCCGCCTCCGATTGACTGCGACCATGACGGTATGCCGGATGACTGGGAAACTGCGCATGGCCTTAACCCCAACGATGAATCCGACGGTGCACTGGATGGAGATGGAGATGGTTATACCAACGTCGAAGAGTATCTAATTGGGCTTGTTCAGTAGCTCCCCGCGGATTTAGAAATTGTTATTAGTGAATTTTCGTTTTTAAATCGAAAATCGTAAATTGACTTGAGGCTGGCAAATGGACGTCCTTTTAATCGGCAGCGGCGGTCGAGAGCATGCAATCGCCTGGAAACTGGCTCAATCGAAGGGCTTGGACAAACTCTATATCGCTCCGGGTAATGCTGGCACAGCCAAATGCGGGGAAAATATCCCTATCGGGGGCACCGATATCGATAAGCTTCTGGATTTTGCAAAGCAAAATGATGTTGAACTGGTGGTGGTTGGGCCGGAAGACCCGCTTGCGGCAGGGGTGGTTGATGCGTTTGAAGCCGCTGGAATAAAGGCATTCGGGCCCAGTAAGAAGGCGGCACAGCTCGAAGCTGATAAGGCATTTGCAAAGCAATTGATGCGTTCGGCTGCCATCTCCACCGCTGAAGGCAGAATCTTCGATAGGTTCAAGGACGCCAGGGCATATATTGCCAGCAGGGACGAGGCGGTCGTAATAAAAGCAGCAGGGCTTGCAAAGGGCAAAGGTGTTTTTGTGTGCGATGACCCTTCTGATGGTATATTGGCAGCCGAGAAGATAATGTGCGATAAGATATTCGGCTCGGCAGGTGATAAAATAATTGTTGAAGGCAAACTGTTAGGCGAAGAGGCGTCGATACTTGCTTTCGTGGACGGTCGAAATATCTACGTTATGGAATCGTCGCAGGACCACAAGCCCATCGGTGACGGAGACACCGGGCCTAACACCGGCGGAATGGGTGCTTACAGTCCGGCACCGGTGGTTACCGATGAGATAATGAATCAGATTACGCGAGAGATTCTGGTGCCGGTGGTCGATGGTATGAATCGCAGCGGCGCGCCATACAAGGGTGTGTTGTATGCGGGACTTATGATAACCTCCGGCGGGCCGAGAGTGCTCGAGTTTAATGTCCGCTTTGGCGACCCTGAAACTCAGCCGATTTTAATACGCCTAAAAAGTGATTTGCTGCAAGTTCTGCTGGCAGTCTGTGACGGCACATTGGACCAGGTTACGCTTGAGTGGGACCATCGGCCGGCGGTCTGTGTGGTGATGGCTTCAGGTGGTTATCCGGGAGATTACGAAAAGGGGAAGAAAGTAACAGGCCTGGACGATACCGAACAAATGGAAAACGTTGTCGTATTTCACGCAGGCACCAAGCTTGTCCCCGCGAAAGCGGGGAACAGCGATATTGTTACCGACGGCGGCAGAGTTCTCGGCGTAACCGCAGTTGGAGAGAATATCGCAGATGCAAAGAAAAGGGCATACGAAGCTGTAGCTCTGATAAAATTCGACGGTGCTTATTGCCGCCGGGATATCGCAGATAAGGCAATTAAAAAGTGATACTTGATACTCGATGCTTGTCTGAGGTCGGTCGCCAGTCAAGACTCGACGAGAATCGAGTATCGAGGAACAAGAATCAAGATGGCTCAACTCAAAACTCAAAACTCAAAACTAAAAACTATAGTTAGTTGGCTTATTGGAGTTTTGCTGCTGGTTGTTGTCTTGGGGCTTGTTTTTATCCTCGCAGGGCGGACTCTTCCCCACATTGCCGTTGGCCAGATAGCTGAACTAACCAATACAAAAATCAAAGCTGAATCGGTTGATTTCAACATTGACGGCTCGGTCTTTATCAAGAAGCTTGTAGTCAGTCCTTACAAAAGACAAAGTTACGACGACGCCATTCTCAGAGCAGAAGCGGTATACGCACGCTTTAGTATAGGCAGCTTATTGTTACTTCGGCCTCGCCTGAGGGTTATAGATGTCAACGACTTTGTTTTCAACGCCCTGTATGATGTGGACGCCGGCCGGTGGAATTTATCTGCGATTAAAATAAAAATCCCTAAAGGAGGTTCCGGCAGGATGCCACGTATCCACCTTGAAGCGGGGACACTGCAATATAGCAAAATCTCAAACGGCAAGGTAGAAGTTGCTGCTTCAGTGCCTCTTAAGGCAAGTTTCGGATTTGATGAAGAGACACAAGAGGGCTACAGCTTCGATATGACAACAGCCACAATGGCCAGCGGTTTCGGTAAAAGCCACCTGGCAGGATTCTGGAAGCCGGGCAGAATTACAGCAGCAGGAGGAATTTCGTCCACGGATGTCCCTTCGCTTGAGATGGCTTGGGCCATAGATGTTCTGGCTGCTGAATTTAAATACGACCCTAACAGTGATTATTCACTGAGGCTCAGAATGAGGGATTTTCGGTCCAAACGCAGTCCGGCTCTGGATAAATTTGCCTTAGTTGGGCCGTCTTTTTTGGGGAGGTCTGCCCCATTTGCTGCCTTGCAGAGGTTTTTCGGCCGATATAGTCCCGCTGGAAGAATTGATATTGACCTTGATGCATCAGGTAGTCTAAGGCAGCCGGCCGAAAGCACATTGGCTGGCAAAATCGACTGCAAGGATGTCTCAATTTGCGACCAGAGGTTCCAATATCTTATAGAGCACCTGACCGGTCAAATAGATTTTACCCCAAAAAGCGTGACACTGAACAATCTAATCGGCAGGCACGGTGGTGTTGAGCTTTTCTTTAATGGCTGGTCCAGAGACTTCGGCCCGAAGTGGCAGTACGAAATCCAAGTGACGAGCGATAATATGGCTTTGGACGATGACCTGTATAATGCGCTAAGCGAAAAACAGAAGGAATTCTGGTCAGCTTTTTCTCCAAGTGGCATTACAGCGATAGATTATCGTCTCAGCCGGCAGTCGCCAACGGACAAAAAAAGAGCCTTGATTGTTGAACTACTCGGTGCTGAAGCTGTATACAAGCATTTTCCTTATCCATTAAAAAATCTTACCGGCAAGCTCTTTTTCAATCACGATGATATAGTTTTTTCTGATATAGTCTCGCAGGTAAACGAGCGCAAAATTGTCATCAATGGTAAAGCAATAACTTCTGAGACTGATAGACCCATATATGATGTTACAATCGACGTAAATAATATACCGTTGGATTCGATTCTGGAGTCGGCGTTATCAGACAAGCAGAGAGAGCTATATGCTCAATTCCGTCCTGCTGGTCTGGCCGATGGCAAGATTAAGGTTTTTACTCCCACTCCTGTCTTCC
>CAZKYA010000047.1:0-3156 GCA_964556725.1 uncultured Pirellulales bacterium | reverse complement strand
TAGCTGATTTGTCTTTCAGAGAATCTTCTTTGGATTCGACTCAATTTCCATTAGCTGTCTCGGATATATCAGCAAAGGCCGTTTTTACAGATGATTCGATACAAATAGATGATTTTACCGGCAGGCACGCCGAAGGCCTGCTTTCTCTGACAGGCCGAATTTGGCCAGGTCAAAAGGCTGAACAGCTCCAGTATTCGCTGAAGCTGAATGGTCAGCAGTCTCAATTAAGCGACGACTTGTTTGATTTATTGCCCGAGCCGCTGAAAAAAAACGTCTTGGAATTTCAGCTGCATGGCAGAGTAAATTACATCGCCGATTTAGACAAAGCTGACAGTAACGGCTATCCTGATTACAGCGTAACTGTAGATTGTCTTGGTGACAGCATAAATTACCGCCGGTTTCCCTATCCTTTGAAGGATATCACCGGCCGGTTAAAGATAACAAAGGAAAGTATCGAGCTAAGCGATATTACTGCGACCGCCGCCGATAGTCTCCAGATAGCAGCCGAGACCTCGGCCATCAAACTAAACGGCAAGATTGCTCTGGCGGATAATGCTTTTAATAGTGGCCGATTTCGACTTGATGCTCATAATCTCCTTTTCGATGAACAACTTGGTGTTGCCTTACCTGAGGGTCTTAAAAATCTTTATCAGAAGTTGTCACCAACCGGCCGATTTGATGTAAATTCGGCAGATATAAAAATATCCACAACCGGCGACGGCCAAAAGTACATTATTTTCGACGGCAATGTTAAATTCAAGGTATGTAATTTCAACTTACCCGCTGCCGTCACCGAATTGGCTGGCGAATTGGAAACGAGAGGTTTGTATAAAACCGGTGTCGGTTTCCAGAATGGGCAGGCGATTCTTTCGGCAGAGCGGCTCAGAGTTGTTGGCAAAGCTTTAACGAACCTGAAAGCAGATTTGTATTATGATTATGGTCGGCAGAATTGGTTTAGCAAGGACCTCGTTGCCGATTGTTATGGCGGGGGACTTACAGGTAAATTAGAATTCAAACAACGGTCAGAGGGCTCTTTGGAGTATATTCTGCAGGTAGGTTTTGACAATATCGACTTAAAACAATACCTTTCGGACGCCGGTTACCAGTTGCGAAGCGCGAGTGACAAGCCGCGATTTAACGGTTATACCAGCGGGAAAATGAATGGCTCGTTAAGTGTCGCTGTCCTGAATGGTGACAGTCCTTTACGTATCGGCAGATGCCGGCTGGCTATAAGTGATATGCAGGTTGGGGAATTGTCGCCGCTGGCAAAGCTCCTGCAGGTATTGAAACTGACAGAGCCGAAAGATTTTGCCTTTGACCGAATGCTTGTCGATTCATACATTAAGCGCGACAGAGTGTTTTTTGAGCAGTTCGATTTATCCGGTGAGAAGCTTGCCTTTAGCGGTTCGGGATGGATGGGTCTGCAGGACCGCAATATAGATTTGATTCTTACCGCACGGGGCGACCGGCTCTCTGCTGCTGACCCTTCCTTTTTCCAATCACTGGCTGAAGGACTCAGCCGGGCCGTTGTGCGTATGAAGGTAACCGGCAATGTTTACAATCCGATAGTAGAGACCAAGGCCTTTCCAGTTATTGAGGATTCGCTCCGAATCCTTGGCACAAAACCTGGCGAACCAAATCCATAGACTTTAATCCCTCAAAATTTTCCTGAAGGCGAGGGTGTAGATTGGTATTTTTCGTTTGAGGTATTTTCGTTCGTAGGTTGTTCCGGTCCATTCACCGGTCTCGGTGCCTGCGGCGGGGAGAAATTCAACCTCTTTGAGTTTCTCGCCTTGGGGGGCGGTCAGCTTTTTTATCTCTTCGAAATAATCGGCGCAGTCGGTGGCGATTCTTATTTGGCCCGCCGTCTTTAGGGTGCGGATGAGATGCTGCAAATTGGCGGCAGAAAGGAATCGTCTTTTGTGGTGTTTTCTTTTCGGCCAGGGGTCAGGGAAGTAGATGTGGAAGTAGTTCACAGAGTTATCCGGTACGAAATCGTCTATAAAGGCGGCGGCGTCGGTGCGGATTATCCGGACGTTTTTCAACTCCCATCGGCCGATGCGGTCAACGGCGTAGCGATAGTATCTGTTGGCCCTTTCGATGCCGAGGAAATTTTCATCAGGCAGGGCCTTTGCCTGGTTTAGCAGGAAGGTGGCTCTGCCGGTGCCGATTTCGATATGGACCGGGCCGCAGCGTCCGAATATCCGCGCAAAATCGATTTTGCCGTCCAAATCTTCGGATTTTAGCGAAATTGAGGGATAGTCTTTTAATTTTCGAGCCATATCATTACTTTGAGTCTGCTAAAGACGCCGTATATGTGAAATAGCAGGGATTTCTTGGCCCTATTATACAAAAAATGACTATTTAGGTGAAGATTAAGGTTGATTTTTGGCCTAATTCGGATTAAAGTATATATATAGAGCATTCGATAAGAGGGGCGGGGGTTGATTGTTGGCTGATGCGGCCTGATTATAGGACTAAAACGCAAAGCCAAAATGGGAGAACTGAAAAATGATTCTCCAGTTTTTTAGAGCACGGCGCAAGCAGATTCTGATAGACATCAATACGCAAAGGGACTTTCTATTGGCTGGGGGTAAGGCATGTATAAGGAACCACAGGAGGGTTCTGGCGCATATTCGCAGGGTAATGGCCTGGGCGAGATGCAACAACATCCCGGTAATCTCGACGGCTGAGGTTTACCCCAATAGCGACGGTGGTGCGATTGACTATTGCATTGACGGCACGGAGGGCCAAAAGAAGATACGCTACACGCTGCTGAGTAGTCGTATCAGTTTCCCCGCAGACGGCAGCACGGATTTGCCGAGAGATATGTTTCGGCAGTACAGGCAGGTCATTCTTCACAAGCGTTGCGTTGACCCTTTTGATGAGCCGAGGATAGACCGGCTGCTCAGTGAGGTGCGGGCTAATGAGTTTATTCTGGTTGGTGCCACTATCGAAGGCGCCGTTATGGCGACGGCTTTGGGTTTGCTGCAGCGAGGTAAGCGTGTGAGCGTTGTAGTTGATGCGGTGGGTTCGCATAGTAAAAGAGAGGCCAAGCTGGCACTTCGCAAGATGGAGGCCAAAGGTGCGAGGTTGATTGAGACCAGGCGGCTCGCCGGCACATCACATCTAAGGCACGTTGGGATATGCAACTGC
>CAZKYA010000046.1:0-12873 GCA_964556725.1 uncultured Pirellulales bacterium | reverse complement strand
AAATCATAGAAGTCAAAGCCATCGCCACCGTCATTACCTATCCAGGCACCGGCGAGGACTACAAAGTCGTCGAAATTTACCTGGCAATCGCCGTCAAGGTCAGAGTCGATAGATGCTGTGCAGGAGTACGATGGCTGGGTTCCGCCGGCTGCAAGGTAGTTCAGGTATTCCTCGAGATTGGTATAGCCGTTACCGTTGATATCGCCGTTAGCGTCGGAGAAGTCGTCAGCCGGACTGTTGCAGTTCAGATGGTGTGCAGCCTCCCACCAGTTCGGCAGACCATCACTATCCGTATCGAAATTGGCCGCCCGGTGGATCTCCGGATAAGTTTCCCAGCCGCCCGCGTCAGCCTGGTTGTCGATAAGACCGGGCCTGTCGGTAATGTACCCGCGATAGGTGAACGTACCGTTGCAGGTCTCGTTGATGACTCTGATGTCATGGTCATCAAGCATCGGCCGGTTGCAGCCTACATCCGCCAGAACATCGTTGTAAGCATCGGCCGCCGATTGAGTCGTAACATAGTGCTCGAAGAACGGCTCCGGCACAGTGACCGGCCAGGGCTGGGTACCCTGCGGGTCAACACCCTCGAACGGCGGCAGGGGCCCTTCCGGCCCGTGCACACCTTCCATCACGTTGCCCTCAACATAATACTGCTGTGGACCGAAATCGGGAGCCTCGAACTGCGGATTCAGCTCATCCAGCTCATCTCCGGACGCCGGGCCCGGCTTGTAGTAGTTGCGGACGAAGTTGACTTCCTTCGCGCCGCCGTCCGTCGTCCGCCCGTCCCAGTTATAGACCACATTGTTGCGGATATCGAGGCTGCCAGTGTGGCGACCGCTCGGGTTCAGTCCTCCGGCCAGAGACCAGTTGCGCCCTTCGCAGTGCGCCAGAAGGTTGTGATGGAAACTGGCCACTTCACCGCCGATACTCGCGGCAAAACCGTGAGACTTGCCGAATGGATAATTATTGTGCCCGGCTACATGCATCGCCTCCGATATCAGTGTCCGCTGCAGTGTGATATTGCCTGCCGAGCGTGAGCTGAACTCCTCGTCCTGCGCCCAGCTGATCGAACAGTGATCCATTATCGAATGATCGGTACTGCCCATGCCCATACCGCCAAGTGTCTTGTCAGTGCCTATCTCCTTACCCACGCGAACACGCATATACCGGATTATAAAGTCCGAACCGCCCAGCGTACCGAAATCATAGTCACGGATGCAGATACCCTTGCCCGGGGCCGTCTGCCCGGCCACAGTGCAATAAGGATTGCGCAGGATCAGTCTGTCCGTCAGTGTAATAAGCCCCGACACATCAAAGACTATCGTGCGCGGACCCTCGTCTTCTACCGCCGCTCGCAGACTTCCCGGCCCCGAGTCGTTCAGATTTGTCACGTGGATAACTCGCCCCCCTCGGCCGCCGATCGCGAACCGGCCCCAGCCTTCCGCGCCCGGGAAAGACACCCGCCGCGGCCTGAAACTCCATACCTCGCCCGGTGTTGTTATACCTGCGGCGTCTATCTCGTCAATTCGCCAGTAGTAAGTGTTTTTACAGTCAAGGTTATTAACGTCGTAAGTGGTTTCAGTCTGACGGCCCTGGTAGATGT
Organism: uncultured Pirellulales bacterium; assembly: GCA_964556725.1. GTDB lineage: Bacteria > Planctomycetota > Phycisphaerae > Sedimentisphaerales > Anaerobacaceae > CAZBWE01. The sequence continues at coordinate 11,270 of CAZKYA010000046.1, read as the reverse complement.
CGACGGTGTTGGTATCGGCATCCTCGACATCGTTTGCATCTGTGCCGAAGTAAACATCATGTGAGACCGCGAATGTCGACGGGGTCCAGCTTAGCGTGGTGGACCCGTTCGATGCTTCACCCTCCCCCGGGTCGTCGTTACCCACATCAACATGCATGTCCTCGTCCGCAGGCACCGGCAGGGAGGCCATCGCCGATGGCTCGCCCAGAGCGTCTATCTCAAATCCGTTCAGAATAACATTGTCAATCGTCCCGGTGCCATCAGGCACAAGTCCTATCACCACCGGTGTTCCCTCAACGGCGTCAACAGTGAAGAACGCATATCCGCACGCCGCATCACTGGTTACCTTATATGTCGGTGTGATGGTCTTAACATACGTACCATCGACGTATATCTGGGTGTTGCTCATGTTATTGGCCCTGTCCCAACCGTTAGGTGTGCTGCCCTGGGGCCACAGATTATTGTGATACGTGATTATATTATGCGGCCCGGTCGGCAGCCCGCTGATGGTCAACGTCATAGAGCCGCCGTTGGGATAGGGCATATCCGGCGGATCACGCTTCCAGTGCGGCCAGATAGCATCGTACGCAAGCTTGTAGTTGTACGTGATCCCATCCTTGCCGTTATAACCGCACTTGAGATATTGCGTTGAGCTCAGTGGCGGCGCGGTCATTTTTATCGTCACCGTTATATCGCCAAAGGTCGCCGTATGCGTATCGGTGGTCGAGTTGACCACCCACCAGGGAGTGAATCCGGTGGCGGCACCACTCCACTGGCCGCTGACGCTCATATCGACCTTTATGTGCTCCGCCATCAGGGGAACAGATAGCACTACGGTAAGGATAGGTAATATGCAAATAGCTTTTAGCATATATATCATCCTTCGTCTCCCTTTTTGCAATAGAGTGTTAATATTTTACCCGCCTTCGCAAACGCTGTCGGCCAAAACCTATGGCATCGGCCGAAAGTTACGGGCTTTGCCCGTGGATGAATGCCAAAAAGGTGTCCGCCGTAAATTCAACATAGACGGTTGTGCTTCGGTGTGTTCCACCGAAGACGGAGATATGCCGTGGGCTGTGCCCGTGGGGCTCCACTTCTACGTTGTCTATACTACTTAGCTTCACTATTAACATTTTAATTCAATTGTGATTAGCTATCAAGGAGAATTTAAGTTTTGCCCTTTATTTTTTGTTGAGAGAAAGCCGAATTTACTCGAATAACAGAAAACTTCGCTACACATTTTCACTTTCTTCGATTGTTTAAATACACACAAAAAATACATTATAAGCTATTGCCAGACCCCAACGCTTAAATGTTTTCTAAATGATATTATTGCCAGCATTCAGTTGCGGGGTCACGGTTGCACATGAGCCACTCTGTTGCGAGTTGTGCTAAATCGTAAAGGTCAAATCCGGTGGCACCCTCAATATCTACCCATGCCTCAGCCAAGAGTGCGAAGTCGAGGAAATTTACCTGACAGTCATCGTCGAGGTCAGAATCGATGGCCTCTGAGCAGGAATACAGAGGAGTCGTTGCAATCCCTTCGGTAGAGTAGCTTGTTTCATTAAGGTTAACGCTCCTGTCACGCACTTTGACCTTATAGGTGTAACTGGTGTTGTTGGTCAAGCCGGTATCGGTGTATTCCGGGCTGTACTGCCAGTCGGAGTCGTGACCACCAGGAGTTATACAATCAAAATAGTATTTAACCCCGTTTTCGTCGTAGGCGGTTGAGGCGGTCATTGTTATCTCGCTGGATGAGATGGCATTCGGAGCAATAGCCCATGTCATTGGGTTAGGAGTTGGAGGAGTAAAATCGTCATCCGTGGGCACGGCAACAATATCAATGCAGTCGGTCCTTGCGAAGTCATCTTCGTGGTTTGAAGCTTCAATCCATATCTCATCTCCGGGAACCAGAGGGGTTTTAGATGTATGGACAACGAACTGGTTGTTGTTGGCAGATGAATACCACCCATCAATGGGGGTTTCATTTACAAATAAAGAGAAGTATGCGTATCCACCACTCTCGTCGATGTAAGTTACGTCTATATTGCACGTCGCTTCCGGACCAGAATAAATCGAGCTGAGGACGCCCGGACCGGCTTCGATTTTGACAACCCAGTCACCCGAGACATCCTCACCAAGGTATTCAAGGAAGTATTGGCAATTACGAACCATATTCTCAGCTTCGGTTCTTCCTATGGGCGCGTAAACGATAGCGTTGGTAGTAAAACTCCACGTTGTGCCGGGGACGACGGTATCATCTGCTTTTACGGTGTCAATACGCCAGTAGTATGTTGTGCCGTGTTCGAGCAGGCCTGGGGCGAAGAGTGGAGTAGTTACGGTATCCTGATAATCGGAGGCGGTGAGAGTCGGATTTGCTCCAAAATATACATCGTGAGCAACAGCGCCAAGGCCAGCGGTCCAGGTAATTTCAAGGGGCTTACAGGTGAAAAGGGTGTTGTTGATGCGCAGCGGTGCTTCGGTCTGGCCATTTGCGGGGTAAGGTTTTGATGCTCGCGTATCAGCGGTACGGAAACGCCAGAGTTCACCGATGACGGTTCCAGACGGCGTGTTTGCGTCAACTTTCCAGTAATAATCAGTGTTCGGAGCAAGTGTGCCGGTGCTGAATGTCCGAGTGGTTTGCGTGGTTTGGTAAGGCGGTGTAGTGGAGGTTCCGAAATAGACGTCCCACGATGTCTCGTCAACAAGGTCTGTCCAGGTGAGGGTGGGTGATTCGGTGGTGGCATCTATTGAGCCGTTACTTGGGGCAGGGCAGATGACGGATTCATAGTCAGCGGCTGGGCCGGAACCAGCGGATACTAAAGAGGGGACATCTGCAGTGGTATCGAGGGCGAAGCCGTAAGTGTAGTAGAAAGTCGGGTCGAAGGATATTCCGGTGCCGGTTGTGCTGCCTGTGCAGGACACGAAGGTATTGCCTATACTTTGGCCGTCGCCGTAGTTAGCTTCCCAAGGATTGTAGTTATAATACTGATATAAAGGCCTTCTGCAGTTATAGAAATAGTTGTTCTGGACGAGGACTTTTGCGCCGGTGTGGTAACCGACGGTGTTACTGTATGTATAGGAATAATAGTTATTGAAAACATGGCATTTGCCGTATCCAACTTTAGGGTTACGCTGGTTACCATTGTAGAACCAGTTGTGGTGGTAGGTTACGCGACATTTGCCGATGTCTTCGAAATGGTTGGTTCCGGAGTTAACGAGCGAGACTTTATCTTGGTCATGGAGTTTGCACCAGGAGACAGTTGCGTAATCCGAGCCCTTGGTGATATCAAGCAATCCGTCATTATTGTAGGAGAGGTCGCAGTGGTCTATCCAGACATGGTGGGTGTCACGTATGGCGATGGCGTCAATGAGACCATTTTTTATTGTGAGATTGCGAATTATGATATTTTTATTATTTTTGCCATCATGGGTTTTAAGGCCGTAGCCATCCAATGTTGCCCCGGCGCCGAGACCGATGATAGATTTGTCGGATTCAACGTATACATCTACATCGTATTCAACAGGTCCGTTGAAGTAGCCGTCAACAAGAATGGTGTATGGAACGGTGAGCCCCGCATAGTAAATAAGGTCTGCTTTGTTGGTAACGATGACGACAGGGCCATTTCCGCCGCCAGTAGTGCCGTTCTGGCCCAGAGCGTTAACGGCTGCCCAGCCTATTGGAGAATCTGCGGCGAAAGCGGCTGTAGCTAAAACAAGATAGATAGCAATCACAAATGCGGTTCTATTTGTTAACATAAGTTAGTCTTTCGAGTACCAGATATACATTATACCATAATTGGTAGTGCCGTGTCAAGCTAATGGGCGATATGCCTGGAGCTTTACGCTCTTATCAAGGAATTACGCGTTACCATCCGGCTATCACACTAAAAGCTGAAAAGCCCTTAAAAGACTATCAGCACCCCTGCGTGAATAAAAAGGGGCTGGATTCTGATATTTTCCGGATGCCCCATAGGGAAGACCTATCCAGCCGATGGCGGCCAATAACAACACAGGTGGAACAGTAAACCCCAGACAAATGAAAAATTTTTTCTATTTCTCAAATAAAATCGTTGACTTTTTGGTCACAGGTGGCTAAAAAACCTATTTTATGAAAGTAACAGTGTATTGTAGAACCCTTCCGTTTATAATTTTTTTAATAATGATTGGGATGGAACAAAAAGCGATAGAGCAAAGCTTAAGGCCGCTGCAACAAGTTTCCGTAAGGAGCATCACCGGCTTTTTGGAGTAATGACTCTGTTTCAAACGTCCCTTTTAATTTAAGGAGGCAAGTTATGAATGTACAATCGAATATCTCAATAGTTTCGGAGGAGGAGCAAAGTGATGAACCTCCGGGTAGTAGCCTTACAATCAATTCCCCCCAAGAGCAGGGCAATCCTGCGAAATCAATAGCCCTGGCCGACTGGAATAGCTGGCAGTGGCAGATAAAACACAGCATACGCACGCTTGAGCAACTTTCAAAGTACTTACCAGACCTGCAAAACACAAATGAATTAGCGAAAATTGCACAGAAGTACCCCATGGCAATCACTCCTTACTATGCCTGCCAGATACAACAGGCGGACTCATCGGACCCCATTTTCCAAATGTGTGTTCCCCAAATGGCGGAACTGACTAATCCCACATGCCTGAGCGAAGACCCGTTGGAGGAAAATGAGGATATGCCGGTTCCAGGGCTGATTCACAGATATCGGGACCGCGTGCTTTTGATAGTAACCACAGCTTGTGCTGTGTATTGTCGGCATTGCACCCGCAAAAGAATTGCAGGAACAAGGCAGACATCAATATCTCTGCGCAGACTTCGACACGTAGTAGAATATCTCAAGGCCAATCCCGAGGTTTGTGACGTCATCATCTCTGGCGGAGACCCTTTGACGATGCAAACCGAGATGATTGAAACAGTGCTTTCAGCAATTCGCGAGGTTGAGACTGTACAAATCATCCGGATTGGCTCGCGCGTACCTGTTGTGCTACCTATGAGGATAACCGATGAACTGGTGTGCATGTTAAAAAAATATCACCCCCTATGGTTTAACACACATTTCAACCATCCCAGTGAGCTCACACAGGAAGCATACGAGGCCTGTACCAGATTAGCCGATGCGGGAATTCCTCTGGGCAACCAAACCGTTTTGCTCAGAGGCGTCAACGACGACCCAAAGATTTTGGAGCGGCTTTTCCGCGGGCTGATTCGCATGAGAGTCAGACCTTATTACCTGTACCAGTGTGACCTGGTAAAGGGAGTAGAACACTTCCGCACACCCATCAGCCGTGGTATCGAGATAATGGAATATCTCAGAGGAAGAGTCAGCGGGTTGGCGATACCAACCTTTGTTGTAGATGCTCCACATGGGGGCGGTAAAATCCCCGTGATGCCCAATTATGTGGTTTCATCCAGTCCCACACACACCGTTCTGCGTAACTATGAGGGAGTTCTGGTCAACTACCCAGAACCCGGCGCCGAGAGTATTTCTGCAGAGAATATCTTGCGGCAGCAGGACATGGGGGTCTGGGCACTGTCCACGGGAAGGGCTTCAATAATACAACCACTAAACACGGTTCGGCACAGAAAACACAAATACAATCAACCGGTGGAGAAGCTTGAAAAACGGGAAATTTCGTTATTTGACTAAAATTTCCTATGTGAAATTCTTTTGATTTATGCTAATAGGGCTTACCTACGACTTGCGAACTGACTATATGCGGCTCGGTTTCAAACACGAGGATGTTGCAGAGTTCGATTCCGAGGAGACAATAAATGCCCTTGAAGAGACCATCCGCCGATTAGGATATGAAACGGATAGAATTAGCAACGTTAATTCCCTCTGCAAACGGCTGGTCAGCGGTCACAGATGGGACCTCGTCTTTAATATTGCTGAAGGTCTTACGGGACGATGGAGGGAATCACAGGTTCCGTCGTTGCTGGAGGCTTATGGCGTGCCTTACACTTTTTCTGACCCCCTTGTTTGTGCTCTCACACTGGATAAAGGCCTTGCTAAAAGTGCCATCTGGGCCAATGGTTTGAGCACGGCTCGTTTTAAGATAATAACAAGAATAAACCAGCTTGATGAATTACCCATTCGCTACCCGGTTTTTGCCAAACCCGTAGCAGAAGGGACCGGCAAGGGAATTGATAAAGACTCGCTGGCAGACAACCCACAACAACTTAGAAGAAAGTGCGAATCATTGCTTGAGCGATTCGCTCAACCTGTATTGGTCGAAGAGTTTCTGCCTGGGCGAGAATTCACCGTCGGTATAGTAGATAATGACTGTCGGTCACGAGTTCTGGGAATAATGGAGATTGAAATTCCCGGTGATTCGAACAGAATCTATTCTTTCAAAGCCAAGGAAGAATGTGAGCAGCTCGTTAAGTATAAGCCCTATCGTGATGGCACACTTTATGACGAAGTTACAGGACTGGCGCTTGAATCCTACAGGGTTCTCCAATGCCGGGACGCAGCCCGTGTTGATATTCGATGCGATGCCACAGGCAAGCCATGCTTTCTGGAGATAAATCCGCTGCCGGGTCTTCACCCTACACATTCCGACCTGCCAATGATTGCCACCCAAGAAGGAATAAGTTATGCTGATTTGATTGGCTCGATAATTAATAGCGCTTTAGTAAGAATCGGCAGAGGGCAGTTAGCCAATGAGAGAAGGTGTTCTCATTCTGCATAATACGGTTGATGGCGACGTAACCGGTCGCGGCAACAAGCTCTGGCCTGAAAGTAACGCCGGTGTTCTCGAGGAAGTCCGAACCGTCCGGACAGCACTGGAGCGACTCGGCCTGGCAAGTGAAGTTAAGAGCTTGAGGAGTATCCGAGAACTACCCGGAATTCTTACCCAAAGCAAATATAAAATAGTCTTTAACCTCGTGGAAGAGCTGGCGGAATCCCTTCTTGACGCCTGCTACGTCCCCGCTATCTGCCGTGCCCATGGGAAGGGGTGCACGGGCAATAACACTGTGGCTATGCTACTGGGGCAAAATAAATGGCATAGCAAGCTGTTGCTTAAAGCTGCAAAACTTCCGTGTGCGGACGGTATAGTTGTCCCCCTGGGCCAAAAACTCTGCCAAGAGCATCTCAAACCCGGCAAGTACATAGTGAAACCCGTATATTCTGATGCCAGCGAGGGAATAAGTGCGGCTTCGGTGGTCGAAGTGCCAAGCGGGACAGCAGATGAAATTGTCCAATTGATACATCGGCAGCTTCAGCAACCTGCTTTGATAGAACAGTTTGTACCTTGTCGGGAACTTAATGTTTCTGTCCTTGAGCGTGAAAACGAGATTCACGTTCTGCCTTTAGCAGAGATTGACTTCAGCGCCTTTTCTGATGAGCAGGTCAGGATTGTCGACTATTCCGCAAAGTGGCTGACAACCTCATTCGCCTATAATAATACTCCCCTCATTATTCCTGCCCGTTTGGACGAGCAGACGGCGGACCTGGTGAGACGTTATACGACAGAAGCATGGTGGACGTTCGGCTGCAACGATTATACCCGAGTAGACTTTCGCCTGGATGAGCAAGGACAGCCGTTCATAATCGAAATCAATCCCAATCCGGATATCTCCCCGGATGCCGGCCTTGCCGCAGCTCTAACCGCAAGTAACATAAGCTATGAAAGTTTTGTTGAATGCTTGTTGGAAAACGCAATGAGACGTCTGCGAAATCAAGCAGCCCGGAGCAGCAGTGAAAAAACCTACTCCAAGTAAAACGCTTAAAATCGCGATACGCAGAGCACGTAATGCAGATAGACAACCGGTGCTTTTAATCCTAACTGCTACAAGGTTCTTCAGACCGGATGAGCTGAAAGTCGCCAAGGAAGTATTTGATGACTCGCTTAAGAAAAAATTTCGAAATGCTTATCTTTCCTTTGCTGCGCATTATGCCAAGAAGACCGTCGGCTGGATTTGTTTCGGACCAACACCATGTACGGTAGGGACATTCGATATCTATTGGGTAGTAGTGGCACCATCCTTTCAACATCGCGGGATTGGAAGCCGGCTTGTCAGATTCGCCGAAGAAAAAATCAAAAAATATAAAGGCAGGATGATAGCGATTGATACCTCTGCAAGCACACGTTACAAAACAACACGCTCTTTCTATGAAAGAAACCATTATCAACAAACAGCCGTTATCAAAAACTTTTATGCTCCGGGCGACCATAAGATAATATATGTAAAGTCAATATAAGTATACCTGGAGCAAAATAATAACCCATTGTCGCAACAATTCTGCTTTTAGTAGTAAGTATATTTAGATGTTTGGCTGATTCGAACCTATTAAGTTCAAATTGAGCCCGTTATGGATTTAACTCAACTGCAGGAAATTCTAAAGAACGAACCACCTTATCGGATGCGGCAGGTGAATAAATTTCTTTTTCAGGGTCTAATCGATAATTGGTCCGAGGCAACAATCCTGCCTTTAACGCTGCGAAGCAAATTGAAAGAAAAATGCCCTCTCGAAATACCTGCTCAAACTTTTGTTTCTAATGACGGAAATACTATAAAAGCACTCATCACATTGACAGACGGCCTGAAAATCGAAACAGTTCTGATGCACGACGAAAACAGGCGTGGAAGCAACACAATATGCGTTTCCTCTCAAATCGGCTGCGCTCTGGGCTGCCGCTTCTGCGCTACGGGGAAAATGGGCTTTAGAAGAAATCTGGATTATCTTGAAATTATTGAAGAGGTTTTATTCTTCGCAAGATACTTGAAGAAGCTCAGCCGTAAAATAAGTAATATTGTTTTTATGGGAATGGGCGAACCATTTTTAAATTACGAAAATGTTATTAAAGCGATAAAAATTCTAAACGACAAAGACTGCCTTAACATAGGTGCACGACGATTTTCCATCTCTACCATCGGCATTGTAGAAGGAATCGAAAAATTGGCCCAGGAAAAGCTTCAGGTAAATCTATCTGTTTCTCTAAATGCGCCTGACGATATGCTGCGGTCAAAAATAATGCCGATAAATAAAAAATATCCCATCGGGAAAATCTTAAAAGCTGTTGACAGCTACATTCAGAAAACCCGTCGCAGAGTAATGTTTGAATATGTGATGATGAAAGACTTGAATGACTCCGATGAATGCGCAGAGAAACTGGTTAGATTAGTAAAAAAGAAACTCTGTTTTGTAAATTTAATTCCTTACAATCCAACAGGAACGTTTGAGCGGCCTCTATCTAACAGGATAAAGAAATTTAGGGAGATTTTAGAAAGGGCAGGTGTTACTGTAACTCAAAGATACCGTTTCGGCGGTGATATCAAAGCTGCGTGTGGTCAACTGGCGACAGGAAGCCAATAATGTTTGCACTCATTTAGGCTGTAAAGCGAAAGAACTATCCCAACAACTTGATGTTCGTGTAGAAATCCTCCGCTATTCATTCCTCTGAGGGTAAAGTCTCTTTGTGTATTCTACTCCGTAATGAAGCCGGGTCATAAGAATTGCATATAGCTGTATCGTATGTTATCTCCCCCGCCTCGTATAAATTGAACAGAGAGTCATCCATAGTGTGCATACCTTTTTTGTGGCCCATTTGTATGACACTGACTAACTGATATAATTGTCGCTCCCGAATGTGCTTTCGGGCTGGTGCATTCATAATTAACAATTCTGTAGCTAAAATTCGACCCTTTTTGTCCGCAGAGGGAATAAGCCTCTGAGCCAAAACACCTTGTAAACAATTTGACAACTGCGTGAAAATCTGAGGCTGCTGGTTCTCAGGAAATATCGACACAATCCGTTCGACGGTCTGCAATGTATTCGGTGTGTGACATGTTGCTATTACAAGGTGGCCGGTTTCGGCAGCGACTAAGGCCGTCTCTGTGGTTTCAAGGTCACGCATCTCTCCAACACAAATGACATTAGGGTCCTGACGAAGCACATGTATCAAAGCTTTGTAGAATGATTTTACATCGGTATAGAGTTCCTGCTGAACAATAACAGCTTTTTTTTGTTTGTGTATATATTCCACAGGGTCTTCAATGGCAATGATTTTGCAACGGCGTTCACTATTGATTAGGTCTATCATATAATTCATAGTGGTAGTCTTACCACTTCCTGCAGGGCCGGTGATAAGAATTAAACCACTTGGCAGGCGCGTAAAGTCCTCAATCTCTATCGGCAAACGAAGTTCTTCGCGTGTTCCAATATGGTCCATAACAGGCCTGATTGCCATTTCGGGATTGCCTACATGGTAATATATTGAAACACGGAAACGTCCTAACTTTGGGTCATACAAAGAACAGCATAGCTGCCAGTCACGCTCAAAAGCCTTTTTCTGCTCTTCATTCAAAAGGCCAAAACACATTCTTGCAGTATCTTCCCGGGCAAGAGGGGGATTGTCGGCTAATACTATTTCACCGTTTATGCGAAGCATAGGCGGCAAATTGGCCACGATATGAATATCAGACGCGTTTTCACGACGAGCAAGCGCTAATATACGTTGCATTTCCGCAGATATTGGCATTGAACTGTTACCTCCCAAAAAGTCTGTTGAAAAATCCTCCTCTGCTACATTTTGCTAACGCAGTTTTAGGTCTATCCCAGTCCGGCCGAAGTTTAAGGCTTTGCCCTAAAGTCGCCCTTGCCTGGGAAAGACCAAGTTTCGCCTGGCAGCAGCCTAACTCATACCACGCTAACGCCGACTTTGGAAACACTTTAACCACCTCGTCGAGATAGCCAATCGCAGCAGAATAGCTGCCCCTTTTCCTAAGCAAGCGAGCAGCCTCCAGTTTAGTTATTGGAGCCATATTGCCAGCTATACTTACGGCTTTACTAATACAATTCTCGGCAACAAGGCTTTTACGATTCAGTAGCACCTCTGCTCGGGCAAGCCAGACTCGGGGAGTTATGTTTTCTTTGCCGATTGAATTGTCGGAATAAGCAATCGCCTTTTCCATCTTTGCATCGCGGCAATATGCCACTGCTTTGACTGCTAATAACTCCGGATGCTCTGGAAACAGCTCCAATGCCCTGTCTGCCCAAACAATGGCCTCGTGATATTCCCCCAGCTCGATTAACATCAGCACCTGGCCAACCCACGCATCAAAAACCATACTGTTTTTTTCGAGAACTCTGGAATAATTTCGCAATGCCAGCTCAAAATCCCCGGCAAGCCAATATTTTAAGGCTTCTTTATGAAAATAATCTGCATCACGAATAGGCTCGCCTTGTGGGCGTTTCCGTTCGGGACTGACTTCACCAAATTCAAGCTGGGAAAAACGGTCCATCCGGTTTACCTTA
>CAZKYA010000045.1:0-13206 GCA_964556725.1 uncultured Pirellulales bacterium | reverse complement strand
TAAAAACCAACCTGCCTCACGTCAAATATGACCAAAATCAGTTAATCCGCTGCCGATGATTTTTTTAGCCACAGAGAACACCGAGAGCACAGAGAGATTAAAAAATAGCCACGAATGAACCCGCCCATAGGCGAGGTCTCGCCAAAGGCGGACACGAATTTTCGGACAGGATAATTCATCCTTCGTAGTTTGTCCTTCGCAGCAGCGCTGCTGCGAAGAATGGATACTACGGAGAATGGACAGGATTATCTTGTTAATCCCGTCTAATAAAGAAAAAAGCCACAGGGGGCACAGAGAACACGGAGAGTTAAGCATTTTTAATTAAAGAAACTTTTTACCTCCCTTTATCCGTCATCTGTCCTCCGTTGCCTGTCATCCGCTATTCTCCTCAACATCGCCGCACCAAAGCCGAGCTACTCGCCTATCTTCTGTGTCCAAGTCTTACCATCCTTTTCAAACTCAACTTTGTCTTTGTGTATATTAACAATTTTGACACCGTATATGGTATCCCCAACGTGCAAGATAACGCTACCAATCAAAGCGGCGGGATTATCGGTATTATATGATATAGCATTAACTGTTATTTGAGTATCTATTGGCTTGAGTTTTTCTACGAAAGATTCATCGTTGTTTAATACAGGCGACTGATTAGGGTTTGCTGCAAAATAGTCGTTGATAAACTTATCGATATAGTCTTTAACTATTATGTCTCTCACTTTGTTCAGGTTGTGTAAATTACAAGTTATAAGACCGCTCTGCTCCCAAAGAACCGCTTGTGTAAAAACGCTGTATGAATCCCTTGGCAAATAAAAGGGTGTATAGAGTTGGACTTTAATGGCTACAACAGCGAATTCTTGGCTTTCAAAAACCATCGGTAAGACGTTTATGTAAAGTGTTGGTTGTCCAATTTCTCTCGGTGGAAAATTGCGTTTTACATACTCAATCATAACATTCAGAAAACGTTCATCTGATTCCCCTTTAAGAGATGGTAAAATTTCGTAAGGAACTTCTGCCTGCAGTCGAAGACTTACATAATCTTTGGTTTCAAATGCTTGGAACAAATCCTGTATACGCTCTACCAGCTGCTTCACCTGTTCCACGGTTACTTTCTCCTCTTCCAGCTGTTTAGCGACCTTAATTCCGTGCTGACGAAGTCGCAACTCGGTATCGGTCTGTAATGCTTGCTCTGTCAAACCATATCTTCTTGCCTCTTGTGGAAGCTTTTCAACCAATACCGTAACGACTCTTATATCGCACAATTCGTTTCTTATATTGTCTTCTAAGGCAGACATCACCTCTTTTGCAAAGAGCGCACCTTTCAAAAAAACTAAGCGTTGAATTACCTCGTGTATGTTCGGTGAAGGTTCTTCTTCGCCAGCTTGCAACACTGACACGGTAATAAAGGCGATAGAAACGACAATCAAAAAGAAATACCTACTCACTTTCATAAGATACACCCTTTCCTGTAATTATTGGTTTGCATCCCTCCAAACTGCAAAGGTTTACCAGGTATCCAATTATCAACTGGGAATACCCTCTCCTTAGTGATTCCTCAATAGACAGTATTATATCAAATTAACACGCAAAAATCAAAGAAAATCTGATTAAAATGGTATGAAATTGATGGGGTAGTTAGTATGAAGTTGGTGGGGTGGTTTGGGAGCGGATTATAAACGGAAAAAGGGCATTAAGGATTGTTGATAGAAAAAGGAGAGGTTTGTAGGGATGCAAGGATATAGATGACAATGGAGTGATGCGACACTCATAGAGTATAGAACATCAAGGGGAGGGGATAGTTATAGCAGAGGCGGGAAGGATTCAGAGGAGGTCAGAAAAATTGCTCTTCATTTTGGTTTCATAATTCAGGTTGCACACAATCTAGGGAAAAGCTGTTGGGGCTTGTTTCTCTGCCCAGAAAGAACAGATTTTCTAAAAATTTTTTAACGCCCTATGTCACCCGCTAATCAGAATTTATCAACAAGATGTCACTTGGTCTGGAAATTTCTATAGATTTTTTCTTGACATCCTTTTTTCAATCTAGTAAATTGAACCTGCATAATTGCGATGCGGTGACATCATTGAAATCAAGTCAAAGGGATGTATGGAGGGGAAGCAAGCAAGGAGGAGTGAAGGACAGGGAGGGACAGAGAGGACGAGGGGTATAGCGGAGGTATAGACAGGCAAGGATAATTTTAACCTGTAGATATTCCCAAGAGTAAGGCAAGGAAGCGAAATGAATAATATAGATATAGTAGATATATAGGACACAGAAAGGAGGTATATGTAAGGATATATTAGATGTAGAGATGATAGTAAGTGACGTATATAGAAAACCCGTGTAAATAACCGCACGGATTTGTGTATTTTAAGGGGGTACTAAAGTGTTAGGTAATGAATATAAAGACAGAAAGGATAATAACAAATGAATGAAAATTTAAGTATTAACCCATTGTCGCCTTTTGACCAAGCCGAAAAAATTTTTATTGGACTGGTCAAACAGTTGAAGGACGCAGAATTCCAAGCTTTGCTCGATAAATATAATGAGGAATTTGCTGCTGCTGAACCAACGAACGAACTAACTGATAAAGGTTTAAAAGCTATCGAGGAAGCGAAGGCAGCAGACCAACTTCAAAGAAAATGTGAATACGCAAGAAATTTGTCCAAAGCTATTATGAAGAGAATGAGCGACACTACCGACTCTGAGCTTTTCAAAACAGCCAAAAAGATTTTAGATTTACTTGACGAAATCGAATCAGGCAATAAAAGCCGATGGAGAGAATTGGATACAACCACGTATACTTTGGTACAGCTTTGCCGGGCTAAACGCAAACAGCCAGCGGAAACAGAGAAAGGTGCTACTCCTGCGAAACGCCGATGGATGCCAACTTGTATTTGTAAGATATTTGAAAAAGGGTGGCAGATATTCACTAAGAGTTTTTGGGAGTCACTTTTTGAGAGAATGTGGCCTAAGTGAAAAACGTTTTGTTAGTTTTTGAGAGAGTTGGTGGGGTAAAGACCCCACCCTACCTTTTGAAAACTGGATTCCTGTTTACACAGGAATGACAGTTTACAATAGATACTTCGGCTACGTTCAGAACAGCATCTGTGAAATCTTTGGCCAAGCGAAACCTGCCGTAAAACGGCAGGCTAAATATTTAATCAGTGTTAATCCGTGTCTAATATCAACAGTGTCGATCCGCCTTCGTTGAAACTTCGGTGGACAAGTCTGTGTATTTTTCATTATGTTAGACGATATTATCCGCTGACTCTTAAAACACCAGCGGCGCGGAGCTTCGAGTGTTTGATGGCCAACAGAACATCGTTGGCCCGGGCCAGCGGAAACTCCTCGATGGTCGGAACTATAGGGATTTGAACAGCTAACGGCAGAAACTCCTCGGCATCTCGCCGTGTAACGTTGGCAACACTTTTTATTTCCCTTTCCAGCCAGAGATATTCGGCGTAATCCAAAGCGGGAACAGCTGTTTCTTTGCGAATGGCATTTATCACCAGCCGACCGCCTCTATCCAGAACAGCCAGCGCATCACGCACGCACTCACCCACAGGCGTAAAATCCATCACCTTATTCAACTTTGCAGGAGGTCTGTCACCAGAACGGCCGGTCCACACAGCACCAAGACTTTCAGCTAAACGGGTGTGCTCGGCAGTTTTGGTAAAGACAAAAACGGGGCTATTAGGAAATTTGTGCCTGATTATCTGAATGACGATATGGGCTGAAGCCCCGAAGCCAAAAAGACCGATGGTTTGACCATCGGTAATTTCTGCAAGCCGCAAAGTCCGATATCCGATTACGCCGGCGCATAAAAGCGGTGCTGCTTCGGCATCTGAAAACCTCTCCGGAATGTTGTATGCAAAGTCCTCAGAGATAACCATATATTCTGCATAGCCGCCGTTAGCGTCTTTGCCTGTCCACTTAGCATCATTGCAAAGATTCTCTTGACCTGTTTGACAGAACTTGCACTTTCCGCAAGCCCAATATAGCCAGGTAACACCCACACGGTCACCGAGATTAAACTTGGTTACGGCTTTTCCCTTCTCTGCTACAATCCCCACAACTTGATGGCCAGGAACCATTGGATATCTGGCTGGTTTTAATCTGCCTTCAGCTTCATCGAGGTCTGTATGGCAGGCCCCACAAACCGATACCTTAATCAGGATTTGATTATCCTGCGGCTCAGGAGTTGGCAAATCAACCATCGATAAGGGCTTATCTTCAATTGGAGCGCTTCTGGTTAATATCATCGCTTTCATTTTGAAATTTCCTTTGCTACTCTGCGAAGTTAGCTTCGCTACGTAGCACGAGTTTAAGCTGATTTTCAAAGACCTGGTAACTATCACGACCAAACAGACAAAAAACGACCTTTTCCAGGCCGGTCTTGCCTTCTGGCCCCTGCGTCTTCCCCCACGTCTTCTTGTCGAAGACAAGAGTGGGGGAGCAGCGGGTAAGATAATCGATAGTTGTCCTGAGCATTATCTCCGCACATCTTTGGATGGGAAAGCCGAAAATCCCCGTGCTAATTGCCGGAAATGAAATGCTTTTTAATTTTTTCTCATCAGCTACCTTAAGTGAGTTAAGCGTTGCATTTTTCAACTTTTCATCTTCGTTACCTTCGCCCATTCGAGGCCCAACAGCGTGAATCACATATTTTGCTTTCAAATTTCCACCGCTGGTTATCACCGCACCGCCTACGAAGGTTCCGCCTATCTTATTGCATTCCTGCTGAATGTTTGGTCCGCCTTTTTTTCTAATTGCCCCAGCCACTCCGCCGCCTAATATCAGTTGTGCATTGGCTGCGTTGACGATAGCGTCGGTTTCCATTTCGGTAATATCACCTTCGACCAACTCCAGGACGCGATTTTTGATATCCACTTTCATAATATCTGCCTTTTTAATTCACATCTACTAATAGATTATAGATTATCTTTTTCAAGGTTTATTGAAAGCAAAATTTGGTCGCACAATAAAAAAGGCCGTAAGCTAATACTCACGGCCCTATTGACCAACAAAATAAATTATCGTTTTATGCCCTATGCTTATGCGACATCACTGTACCCAAACTGAGCAGCATAAGTGCGTATGGTTCGAGTTACTACTAATAGGTTTCCAATAGTTCAAAATTGTACTCAAGCTGGTTATTTACCATCCATGCAGAAATCACTCTTGCACCCACCGGTTGAGCCGTCCGTGACGGCATTTATCTCTGTCACAATCATAAGCCCACACCTGCATCCCAGAACCATCTGTTACAGCGAAATAAATCTGTCAGGTAGGTCTAACTGTGGTTAAGACTTTTTTTTCATGGCCGTCTTTACTTCATCCACATCTACAAACATTTCTGCAAACCCACAATCAAAACATATATTGGCATGCACAAGAACCCCTGTCGTAAAAATCGTTACTAATTTAGCATGCTTGGGGCGAGCATAGAGTTTTCCAGTAGATTGCAGTTCACAGGGCACAAGATTCTGGCCACCACATCTTAAACATTTCTTTTCATCACTCATAATATAACCTCCTTTATGACATTTTCCACGAAAACCATTCTTACATATACTGCTGATTTTGGAATTCGCTGCTCCTCTTAGCAACTCCGCCATCTGCAAACATTGTATCAGCTTAGCTTGCAAGAGTCAAGAGTTTTCAAGATGAATTCTGGTCAATAAGGAGATTTTTTACGGTTATAGCCGTCAATGGCAAAAAACAGAATGATTTCCAGACTTGAGTAGATACTCTGGTGATAATCTCTTATTTGGTTTGATTTGTCCATCAGTTATACGGTTTATAACAAAGGCGGCGGTGGGAGTCGAACCCACGAATAACGGTTTTGCAAACCGTCGCCCAAAATTCACAACATCAAGAAAAACAAGAACTTACAAATTCAGCAAACGAGCACTTACAAACCAGCTTACAAACAAAAACTGAAAATAGCCCAAAATCGGCTACAAATCAAGAACAAAACCTGCCCGATGATTTAGCTCAAATCGTATCTGTCTGGCCTGACCTGCCGGAGCATATCAAAGCAGCTATTAAAGCATTAGTTCAAATTCATACTAAGGGAGATTAGCAATGACTGTATCAGAAAAACAATTACAAGCGAATAAAGAGAACGCTCAAAAAGGCGGGGTAAAGACGCTGGAAGGTAAAGAGATAGTCAAATACAATGCTCTTAAGCACGGCTTACTTGCAAAAGAGGTTGTTATTGCCGTAGGAGAGGGTGCAGAGAATCCAGAGGAGTTTAATGCCCTTTTAGCAGACCTGGGCACGCAATTACAGCCACAGGGAACGTTAGAAGAAATACAGGTAGAAAAGATAGCAGTTGCTTATTGGAGACTGCGCAGGGCTTATAGATACGAAGTAGGTCTAATCCGTAATGAGCTTGATACTGCAACAGATGATTTCTATAACGAGACAAACTGGAACAAGCAGAAGGAAAACAAGACAGATGAGGAGATAGAACAAGAGGTCAAACAACATAAAGAAGGTGTTGGATACTGGAAAAGAGACAAGAAAGACCTAACCAGAATGCACAAAAACGGTACACCACTGGAGGAAATATACGGTTGGTATGATAACTGGCGATTGCTATACGATGAAGTCAGTGAGCTTGTGCCGGATGAAGCGCTCGATAGTGATGAGGAGTGGATTAGGCAACTTAGAGAATTTCTGAATAACAAAGAAGGCTGGAGTGATGACCGTATTTGGCAAACGCTAATAGAAATCTGTAATGAAAAAATAAAATATCATAAAGAGCAGATAGTCTCTTTGGAGAAACAAAAAGAGAAAAATAAATTTAAGCTTCAGGTCTTAAGGAAACTTGGCTGTATCCCGTCAAAAGATGAATTAGACCGATTATTGAGGTATGAAGGAGCTATTGAGAGACAGCTATACAAGGCAATCAATCAACTGGAGCGGCAGCAAAGACTACGAGCCGGTGATAATGTGCCTGCGCCAATAACGGTAGATGTTGATGTCAATACAGGTCAAAACAATTGAGAAAATGGGTTTGTTTCGCAGTTATTATGTTTTTGGAGATACTGAAAACCTGCATAAGGTTTACCCCACCATACGACTCACTATATCTACCGAGGCTTGATGTTAAAAGGTGTAGCTATAATGTAATCAAAATGTGTGCAGAATCCTTAATGATTTCGGCAAAAAAAGAGAAATAAAGAATCAAGAATAAAGAATATGGGCAGATATTACTGGAGTAAAAAAACAATGGTCGAAGACAGTACGAAGCTGAGCATTTCTAAACTGAAGGAGTTTGGTTTGTTGGGGGGCTGTTGTAGTACGGATGACATGGACGCGTAAGTTATCGGGTCACACAAACAGTATAGGGATAGTTGTGGACGTACTGGATGAGCCGTATGTAAAGCTTAACTATACAATCACAGACCGCAATTCGGGCGAAAAGACCGATTATGATTACAAGGTTCAGCTTACAACTACACCGTGTCGCTACGGGGGCGTGAGGTATTGGTTTATTTGCCCGCTGAACATAAATGGCGTCTATTGTGGCAGAAGGGTTGGGACGCTTTTTCTTGCTCCAGGTGGAAGGTATTTTGGCTGTCGGCACTGTTACAATTTATCTTATGAGAGCAGAAACGAATGCCGCTTAGGTCGATTCGGCCAATTAGGATACCTCTTAAAAGCCGAACGGCAATATGAAGACCTTCGCAACACAGTCAAACGATGGACATATAAGGGCATGCCCACAAAAAAGGCAAGAAAGCTGCAAGCCATTGAGAAACGTCTAGAAATGGCTGTTTCTGCATGCAAAGGGTGTCTGAGACTGTAGATTGAATGTAAAAAAGTTCGTTTTTCACACCAAATCTGAATCTTTACAAACCAATGTTGATTAAACTAACTCTGCCACTCTTTATCAAGAAAAAACCGTGTATTTTTCAACTTGATTAACTGGGCCATTTCGATAAACAGTTGCAAGAGAAGTTTACTATCCTTAAGACCACTTAGCAGAAAGGCAACGGTTACTCCACTACGGGGCCAGTGACAGTGGATATGAAAACAGTACGCTGCCCGTTCACAGTGTCTTCTATTTTTTCCATGTACCACCAACCTCTATCCAGGAACATAAAAAAACCACAAGCCACTGAAAGCTTGATAGTAAATTGTAGAAAGTTCCAGCGAAAGGATACTGGCACCATAAGGGTCAGCTACCGCCCGGCGTTCCACGACCATCAAGATCTGCGCATTTCGAACTTCCAAAAAATATAGCTCCTTTATTTTAATGTCACACGGCACTTCACATATAATCACGGGTGGTTGCACATCTCTTGGGTTTATCTAACCCGGCAGCTTTCGCAGCACAAGGTGTTCCTTTTTGCCGAAGCGGACTACGCCTTGACCTCAGCGATACAAGACAGATGATGTGGGAAACTCTCTAATTGTAGCTATATATGAAATGGGGGCCGCCTCATCTATAATTCAGCGGTCACTTTAGTCCAGAATTATGAACGATATGACCTGCTCCTAAGCTTATTTCTGAAACAAGGTACTTACCTAATTGGTCAAATTGTTCTCTGTATTTATTATGAAAAGGCAGCAACTTTTGGTATCTTCTCATCTTTTCCGTGTCTTTTATTTCTCTAATTTCGATGCTCGTAGGAAGCTTCCTCTTAATCCTGTGAGAGGCGCCGATAAAAATGATTGCCGTCTCGCCAGGTTTAAGGGTTTGGTCTATTCTTTTGGCAATGAAAGCGTCTCTTTCGTTTAAGAGCCTACCTTTTACTAATTTATATCTTATGAATCCTATTATTTTCCGTATAATCGATTTCGCTTGTGTTATAGCAACTAATCTGTCGTACTCTCCCTTAACTAACTTAAAATCCTCAGTCTTAACCAAAAAAGCTCCTCTTTCGAGGAGCCTCGATACCAACTGGTAGTTCTTACTTCCTGCTTTGGCTGTTTCTTCAACTATTTTTTGGCCTACTTCGCCGTCGGCAACCATTCCATCCTGGTATATTTTCATCCCCCTTACATCTACGGAATCAAAATAACGTGATATGGCATCCCAGAAGCCCTCAACCGTTCTTCTATGCTTCGCCCAAATTTCTGCTCCCAAATTCGCAATGCCTCTTTGCGTTACATCTTCTGCTATTGAACCGAGGTCGGCACTGGTGTGTATAATGGGAACGTAAATTAGTGTTCTCATAGGTCATTTCTCTCAAGTTGCCTTCGCTTCGGTGCGTTCCAAGCGCCTTTTGAGTTCTTCGTTGCGTTCTAATCTTTTCTTCAACTCTCTATTTTCCTGCTCGATGTCTGCTTTTTGTGCCTTTGAAGACAAATAGGAGTCCTGCTGCCACCAATTTATACCCATCTCCATAGCTTTATCCACAGAGGCAATCAAAAGCCTTATTTTGATATTCAGGAGATCAATATCAGCCAGCTGAATCTTAATATCTCCTGCGATAACAATTCCTTTATCCAGCACTCTTTCAAGGATGTCGGCCAAGTTAGTTGCTTCTATGGCATGGACCATTTTTTGTTCTGCCATCGTTTATTCCTTTATTCTTTGATTATGCCAATTTTTCAGCTTTTATAACCAAATCTGCTGTTTTCGTGCGTACCTTCGAGATGAAACGGCAATTATTACAATCCGTAATTTTTTCATCATAATCCGGACAGGAAAGAAGCACATTCACTTCTTCCTGCAAGTTTTTAGCAAATTCTGCCTTTTCTATTACATCTTTGGCATTATTAATCTTAGCCGTGATATCTTCGATAGCTGGTTCTTGCTTTTGAAATGTTGGACAGTTTATTTTAGTATCTTTTATAGACATCGTTTCTCCTACATCAAATCTCCTAAAGGCCCTAAATTCAGGTTAAGCTCTTCGTCTTTGAGTCCAAATATCTCTTTTAGCTCTTTCACCTTGTTTTCCAGTTTCATCAGAGTTTCGCCTACCCTTTCTATCTCTTCTTCGGAAAGAGAGCCTGCCTCCACTCTTCTCATAGCCTGTTTTTCCAATAGTTTTCTTATCAACTCTACAAGCGTAAGAACAAGCTTTGCTAATCCTTTCTCTACATTCTTTGGGTCGATGTTAATCCTTTCAGACTCAGAATCTTTTGTTTGCGCTGGCTCGGCAACTGTTATTACTACAGATGCTTTTTTAGGTTCCGTATCCATCTTAACTCGGCTCCTGCATCGGGCTGGCAAACGGTGCGTCTCTTAATTGCTCCATAGTCTCCACCGAGCTAAGCAAAACCTTCAATCCCAGATATATAAGGTCAACATCGGCCACAGAAATTACCATGTCTCCAGAGATAACCACACCTTTATCTAAGACTCTGTCTAAGACTTCTAAAAGAGTCACATCTTTTGACTGTGTTACGGCATTATCCACTTTGCACCTTTTCCTTTGGAAGTCTGCAGAAATTATACGGTGGCCAGGGACCGGTACAATCGATGGAAAAACCCTCTTCTTCGTAATACGCTTTGAGAGTATTTACCATATTGATAAAATCGTCTAATTCATTTTTGTTAACTAAAAAGGCCGAGTTTAAAATCATATTCTCTTTCCTGTCGGTCACTTCTTTGGGTAGCAGCTTGTTTATGCGTGCTTCGACGCTCAACCCTTTTAATAACTCGAAACTTCCTTGACCACATTCATTGATTTCCTTGTTCAACATATCTTTTATCAGCTCGTCTTTTTTCTTATTAAGAAAATAAGCCTTGCCGGCAGAAGAAGATGTGATTTCATTCTCAATTTCCAGAAGCCTTGCATTGCCATTGATGAGGGTCTGCCTTAGCTTTTCTGTATCATAATAAATCTTGACTCCCCACTCTTGGTTATTTTCTAATCTTTTCAGAATTGTTTTGAATTCTTCACCGTATTCCTCAAGCATAGCCTTTAGACTATCATCTGTATTAAACAAGGTTCCAAACTTAAAGGGGATTACAATGGTATAAGCCATAATCTCCTCTATTATTCTTTCATGCATTCTGGCGTTGGTCTTAACCCACTCTAAATCGGCAAGATTCTTTTTCAGGTTCTGTTCACTAAATTCACTTTCTTCGACTTTGCCGACCACTGCGTAAAAACCTTTATTGTAAACAAAATGAAGGTCATTTACCGAAACCTTTGCCTCTTTAAGTTCTGGCTCTTTTTCTGTAACACAATATAAGTAAATAAGCTGTTTTTCTGTTGTTTGTATATCTCTCATAATAAATTATCCATCAGTGTGATATCGCAGGATGTTCTTGGCGTTCGTAAGATTCAACTTCCAGGCCATCATTTAACTTAACTGTATAGATATTCCTATCCTGCACCCTGGAAGGAAGTCCGAGAGACTTCAAAAAAGAATTCTCCTCATAAACTTCAACATCAGCATCCCAGCCATCGTCAACTTTTGTTACCCCAATCACGTGTACCTCTTCTGCGTTGAGTGCAGTTTTCAAAAATTCCGCAGCAGCTTCTCGGGCCTTTTGTATATTAGCCATTTTTATACCCCCTTATTCTTTCGCTTTTGTAACATCGTCTAATCTCGCCAATAGTTCCTTTTCTTTTTCGTCATATTCTTGCTCGCTTATCTCATCCAACTCAAACCGTAATTGCAATGCCATAAGTTCTTCTTTTATACGTCCCTCATCATATAATTGGTTTTCAGCTATCTCATTAATCTTTTTGCCCAGCCACACCACACCTTTTAACGGTGCAAGTAATATACTATCAATTAAGAACATCTTTAGTAGTTTCCCGTCTCAATCATCAGGTTCACAAAATTAAACGGCGGTAGTGTCCCCACATACTTAAATTTTACCTTCTTGCCATATTTGTCCCCGAGCTTCTGGACCTCCAGGTCAAATTCTGCTTCCCTTTCTTTCTCTACCAAAAAGGCGGCATTAATAAGCATCATTTCGCCATAAGTTTCGTTAGTCTTGACTTCCACGGCCAAAGGCGAAAGACAATTTAAGATATCTTCTCTAATAATCTGTTTCTCCTTCTGCAAAGCGCCCTCAACTATCTTTCCTATTTCCATACGTTGATAATGTGTCTTTTCAGGATGAAGTGCCCCAATTCTTCCTTTTAACAGCTTTATGTCCTCATATTTCTCCAGTATGTCCCTATAAATAATATCTTCTTTGAATATCGCTTTGAGGCTGAGCTCGTTCTTCCCCTTCATCCTATTTAACAGTTCTCTAAACCTATCATGTTCTTTTTCCAATATTCTCTTAACCTTTTCTTCGTTTTCGGCGACTGTAGCAAATCTCACCGGCAAAACTGTATGGCCGGTCATTACCTTCTCAATTGCCTTCTCGTGGGCAAGTGAGTTTTCTCGTGAAACGCGATATTTTTCAATCGGAGCGTTGCTTACCACAGCTGCTATATCATTGAAACAAACTGTATACAGTTCATCACCTCGTCCCCCAATTCCCAGCGGACCAAACGACTGAGATTGGTTTGACTCTATTACACAATACATGTATTTACCTTCCTTTGTTGCTACATCCATCTTTATTTTTCCCATTCCTCTGGATAAATGACGATGTTGACAAAGTTAAATACAGGCAACGGTCCTGCGTACATAAACGTCATTCTGTCTTCATATTCACAACTTAAATCATCCATAGTATTGTCGAATTCCTTTTCTCTTCCCTCATCTACCAAAAAGGCGGCGTTCATGAACATCTCATCGCTAATTGTCTTGTTGAGTTTAAATTCATAAGATGTCCTTCCAAGCCTATCCACAATTTCTTCTGCTTGTTTCTCTTTCTTTTTGTCCAATTCTTTTTTAACCAGTTGTCCAATGCCTATTTTCGCCTGAACATTTTGGCCATCTTTCTCTTTCAACGCTTCTTTTAACCTTTTTATCTTTTCATTTTCTTCCACAATCTCGTTAAAAATAACGTCCATATCTTTCCATATGCCTTTGACGCCTAATTCTATTTTGTGATCCATATCTCTTAAGGCGCTCTTGAATTCTCTGTATCTTCTATCCAGTAGATTCCTTATTTCATCGGCACTTGAAGCAATGGTGCCAAATCGAACCGGAAGCACACTATCAAATTCCTTCATTACCTCCTCAATTACCTTCTCATGGCCTACCAGGTTCTCCCGGCTTAAAGCGAGTTTCGTCATAGGATGATTGCTTACCACCATGCTTAGATCATCATAACCAATAGTTAGAACCTCATTAGCTCTTTTGCCAATACCAATGGGGCCGAAGTT
>CAZKYA010000044.1:0-13355 GCA_964556725.1 uncultured Pirellulales bacterium | reverse complement strand
CTTGTTTTTCACTACCCATATCTTCTCTCTTAGGGGCGATGGCATCTATCTCATCAATAAAGATTATGGCTGGGGCGTGGCTCTGTGCATTCTCAAATATGCTTCTCAATCGAGCTTCGGACTCGCCGTAAAATTTACCCATAATCTCAGGCCCGCTTATACTGGTAAAATAGGCATCAGTTTCATTTGCCACAGCGCGGGCTATCAAAGTCTTTCCCGTTCCCGGCGGACCATACAAGAAGACGCCTTTAGGTGCCTCGATGCCCAGCCGGTCAAAAACTTCAGGATACTTCAGCGGCAGCTCAATCATCTCTCTGATTCTCTGGATTTGGGTGCCAAGTCCGCCTACATCCTCATACGATACTTTAGCTTTCTCTACCTTGCCTGCCTTTGCCTTTACCGTTATTAAAGTAGCAGGGCTGACCAATACCACTCCATCGGGGATTGTGTCCTCCACCATAAAGTCACATGTCCTGGTGCCAAATAATCTTGCCCTTACTTTGTCGCCGGACGTTAAAGGCAGCCCTTCTATAAGAGAGCCGATGTATTCGGCATCTTTGTCTTTTTGAAGCGCTCCTGTTACAGTTAAAGGAGAAAGTGTGATTTTCCGAGCAGGGTTACTTTCTATTTTCCGAACCTTTACCTTTTCGTCAAGCCCTGTTTTAGAATTCTCTCTTGTAATTCCGTCTATTTGAACTACCTTTTTTCCCCTATCATTTGCATAACAGGGCATTACCTTTACGGCAGTTTTCCTTTTGCCTTCTATCTGGACTATTTCACCTACTTCGAGGCCTAAACTTTTCATATCTTCAGGGTCTATCCTGGCAATAGCCCTGCCCACATCTTTTGGTAAGGCCTCTGTTACCTTTAATGTCATAATATCGTTGCCTTTCTTCTTTACTGCTAATTGCATAGATGCTTCTTAAAGTTCTCCAGTGCCGTCACTCCTTTGACTTCTTGAGGTTGAGCTGGGATAATTACCGTTCTCAAGCCGCCAAATCTTCTCCTTATATAACCTATGTATTTCTCCTGCTCTTTTCTTTTTAGTCTGCAAAACTCACAGTCATCTGATTTCAGGACATTATTTATCACCAATTGTCTTACCTTTATCCCGTATTTGCTCAGACTGCCTATTAATCTCTCGGTCTCTGCAATCGCCATGTCTTCCGGGATTGTAACCGCTATGAACTCGCATCTTTTTCGGTCGCGAAGTAGATCTTCTATCCTCCTTACGGTTTTCTTCATAGTCAGTAAAAAATCATCACCTTCGTCGGGATTATATTTGCCGGCGAATGTTGCAACCATATACCTGTACTTCCATCTCATCTTTGCCATCACCTTAATCCAATCATCCACTAGCTTGGGTGAAGATAAGAGTCTTAAAGCATGGCCGGTAGGTGCTGTATCAACTACATATTTATCAAATGTCGCTTCATCTATCAGATCCACCATCGTCTTAAAACCCATTACCTCATCCATACCAGGAATAGGCAAAGCCAGGATAGAATCAATATCTTCAGTATCTAAATTAGTGCCAGTATCTATGATCTTCTTTATCTGGGCTTCGTGTTCTATTTTGAATTTGGCTAAGGCCTTTTCAGAATTTACTTCGAGAGCGCTTAACCCTTTTATCCCCCTTACCTCTTTTGTCTCATCGCCGATCTTCTGCCCTAAGCTATCAGCAAGCGAATGGGCTGGATCTGTTGAAAAAAGTAACGTCTTAAAATCTTCCGCCAGATGTAGTGCTGCAGCACATGCACACGTTGTCTTTCCTACGCCGCCTTTGCCACCGAATAAAATCATCTTGAGAGAAGATTCTTTTAGCCCTTTTAATCCCATTCACTTTCTTACCTTGATCTCTAAGATGCCGTTGTTGTAAGAAGAGGTCATCGTGTCTGCTTGAACCTTAGCAGACAGTAAAACCTCTTTATGATACTTCCTGTCCCCAGTTTGTGCTGAAATATCTAATATATCTTCTTTTAAATCCAATTTTATATCCTCTTTATTGACCCCTGGCATCTCAGCATAGATTCGAATTTCTTCTTGCTCGTCAAAGACGTCTGTGATGGGCTCTCTTTCTTCCTCAACCTTAGGGCCTTCAGGGGTCTTTTTAACATTCCCGAATGACTCAACTATGGGCTTGCCTCCCACCGCTGTCTTTATAGAAAACCCAAACACCCCCTTCATACCTTCTTTAAGATGACTTAGGTCAATCTCGCCCTCTTTATTGATTTCGCCGCCGGCCTCTTTCAATTTTGCGGCCAGGTCAACCAGGTTTCCGATACCATCTAATAAGCCCCCCAAGCTTAATTTCCCTATGCCAAAATCAATATTCAAACCTTCGTTTTTTTCTTCCTTTTTCTTTTTTCCTTTGGCCATTTTGTATTCCTCCAAAAGTATCTATTATTCATAGAAATCAGGTACGATTAGGACGCGTCCTTGGTATTCATTAGTAATTTATAGCCATTGTCTTAAGCGGTTTTGTGGGCACACCTCTATAAGTTTTAATCTTTTGCTTTTGGTGTGTTTCTTCTTGTAATTTTTCAATTCGCTTGTTGATACTATTTAACTGTCTTTTGGCTGTACTTCTTCTTTTGTTTAATGCGAAGATTTCCTTTTCTAATCGTTTTTTTTCACTTTCGAGCACGTATAATTCCAGATGGCATGAGCGTTGAGCTTTTGGTATGGATGTTGCACCAATAGAATGTACGCTTTTTATGTTACTTAGGCTTGATAGTTGTTGTACGGTTTTCATTAAGATTACTCCTTATCTTTTTATCTTGCACCAGCCAGGCTTTCTATTTCTTCCTGAATTAGAACAGCATCCCCTTGGCCGGCTCTTGGATGAATATCTATGTTTTTTTGTGTCCCAAGTTCTCTTACTACAAGTTCACTCACTATTTCTTTAACCCTGTTTTGGTTTGTCTTTGAGCCAACCCTGCTTGTCTCAGAAGCCAATATATCCTGACACATTTGCATAAAGGCACCATCTGCCTTAGGGGGAGTAAGATTTTGAGTCTTAAGGGTTTTTGCAATCATGATGCATCCTCGAACGGTTGGAGCGAATTCACACTTTCCGGATTCTCTCAGGCCCCTTACGATGTTAACTATCATCTCAGCATGTGGCTTAGAAAGTTTCGATTTTGTCCGTGTGATAGCTACTTCTGTTTCGTAGTCAAAATGGTCCAGATCCATGGTTACCATCCTGTCCCTTAAAGCGTCCTGGCTTCGGTGCACGCCCGCGTATTCCTCAGGATTAGACGTAAAAATAGCAGTAAAATCCGGGTCAACTTTTAAATACGGTTCCTCACCACCCCTTCCCACAGGCAGATCCATCATTTTCTCCTGTAAAATGGAGAGAAGAATATTATTTGCCTCCGGACGGGAACGCGTGAACTCATCGTATATCAATGTAAATCCATATTTACAGGCTATGGTTAGACGGTTATCCACCCAGCGCTTGACCATATCCTCTTCTGTTTTCAAGACCCTAGAGATAAAGCGGTCTACGACTTTCCTAATCCTATAGCCGTATTCACCACCGACCAAATCAGAGGTGGTGAACTCTTCATCTCCATGAATCATCACCACAGGCCTTTTAACTTTACTTGCCAGGTGCATTGCCAGTGTCGTTTTGCCGGTGCCGGAAGGTCCTCTAAGATGGACTGGAAAACCAGCCTTAATATAGGAAAGGGCCCTGTTGGTAATATCCTTAACGTACTTTGTTTCCACAAAGTCCGGTAGAGGACTTGGCTCCAATACTGTCGTCATCTCATCAATCATTTTGATAGACCTCCTGTCTTTTTAAGTTTTTGTTTTCTTTTCTTTATGGCAACGAGCCCCACCGCTTAAATCTCTCCCCTAACTTTTTCCAGATTTTGCTCGCTTTTTCTAAATCTGCCCTTATCTTCTTTTCTCTGCTTCTAAAATTTTGTCTGAGGGACTTAAATTTAGTCAGGGCTTCAGTCCTCTTTTTGGTAAAGTCTTCTCTGGGCAAATTTAACTTACTCATTTCACTGAAACGACTCCTTTGCCTTTGCAGTTAAGACAGGGCATTGCACTATCTATTGTCGTACCAGTACCTTCGCATCCGGGGCACCGTTCAGTTGGGCTTTCAGGAGCTGTAACCATACCTTTGCCGTTACATACGGTGCAGGTAATCCGGGTACTAATGATAGACGCCGTTGCCTCTACAAAAAGCACATTTGATTGCCGGCCCCTTAACCTCAACGTTACCTGTGCCTTTGCAGACCTGGCAGGCGGCATGTTCACTCAACAAGCCGAAAGGGTCTTTCCCCGTACCCTTACAGAAAGCACATGTTATCCAGCGCATATTACCCATCCTTGATTTATTGTTTCCTAAGCAGCTTAACTTTTCAGTGGCTTTTTTCTAAGAGCGCCTTTTCTTTAATTCTTCAAGATACTTTGCCACGGTATCTTTGCCGCCTAATCCAAAGGCAATTGCCAAAGCAAGGCAAACACCGCCAAGGATAATATTGAAGGTGGTAGTTACCAAAAGCGACGCAATGCCAAGCTGTTCCAGCGAGATAGTTACTGCGAAAATTATAATTGCCCACCGGCTTACACCAGCAAACATCTCCGGTTTGGGCAAATTGGCATTGCCGGCAGCCGTGCGAACTATTCCTGACACAAAACTGGCCAGAAACATAGCAACCACCAGAACAAGCAAGGCTGCTATGACCTTCGGGACATAAGCAAATAAGCTTGCAAGAATATCGGAAGATTTAGGCATCCCCAGAGCATCAACAGCCATCACGAGCACCATAATCACAATCAGCCAATAAACCAGGCTGCTTATCACCTCTCCGGCGGAAATTTCCAAATTGCCCTTCTTTAGAATTTCTGATATACCCGCCTTATCCGCCAGCGCATCGAAGCGGATTAACTTAAGCAACCAGTCAACTATCCGTTTGATTGCCTTGGCCACAAGCCAGCCTACTATCAAAATTACTAATACACCAAGCAGGACAGGAAGATAGGCCATTATTCTGGTCAACATTTGGCTGACCGGCTCAACAATAAGATTTTTCCATTCTAATACAGCTAACATTTTCTGTACCTCCATGTTAAATTGTTAACATTAAACGCTTGTCTTTTTACTTCTCACAACAATAGTCCTACATCACGCGTCAATTCTCACTGCTTTCTTAGACGCCGGCTCCAGCTTTTTGCCTGCTGCTTTTACTCTTCGGTCTTCCGTGAGGTCTTCTTTTTGCCCTGGGCCTTACGTGTTGCCTGCTTGACTGTAGTTACCTGCTCTTTAGCTTCAATCGTTGGCATTACACCACTTTTTCTTGCCTTGGCCAGAGTCACGCTCATATCCTTCCATGCCTTTTTTGCCCGGGCCATATCAGAGCTATATTCGCCAACGAGTTTGTCGGCTTCATCCAAGATTCTTTCAACTTGTGTCTGAATATCCTTTATTTCTCTGGCGAGCTTGCTCTTTAGTTCCTTTGACATCTGGGTGTGGTCCTTCTCAAAGCTGCCCAACATTGAACCTACCTCGTCGGTTAACTTGTTGACAAAATCTGACAAACTCTTGGCCTGCTCTTTACCCATTTGCCTGTTGTCTTTATGGAACTCATGGACCATATTTTGGGTCTTTTTTAGCAAACTTTGCACATTTTTTGACAACCCATTCACAAAGTCAGCTAAATCCTTGTTTTGTTGTGCAGCCATTTTCTTTCTATCGCCGGCGAACCCTTTTAATGTCTTATGAGTGCCAGACACCAACTCGCCCACCGCTTTTAACCGAACATCGTTGGAAATAATGATGTTCTCCGTAAGTTTCTTCATATCCTCAGCTATTGCAATTGCCATTTTGCTTCTCCTTTCAGAACTTTTTTCAAACTTTCTGGAAAATACTTGAATTTACGTTATTGCACTTTTTTACTTCCGGATTTTTTTCGCAAACACATATCCTCGCTTTCTTGTACTCAGTTATGTCAGTTATTATGCCCTCAATTCGGATTATTTGGCCTTTGTCATCAAAAACAGGTTCACCTTCGTCGATAACGTGATGCACTGAGCCATCCTTGTGAATAATCCGATACTCTATTTCAAATGGTGCCCCCTGGTTTTTACACCGGGTGAAAGCAGCAAAGACTCGTTCTTGGTCGGCAGGATGAATCATATTTATCCAGAGTTGCTTGCCAGCCAGAATCTGGTCAGCGCCATACCCCGTTAATACTTCGATTCTTCTGGCGAAGCAAATAATCTCCGGTCGCTCCAACGGCGGGGCTGAATAAGGAACTTCGGGAATAGTATCAAACAATCGATGGAGCTCCTCGGTTATGAATGTCAGGTCGTTTTGGTTTTCCTGCTCTGCTTTTGCATTCGCATATACTTTTTGGATATATTTCACGTTTCCGACACTACCAGCTATACTACCAGCATACTTAGACAAGCGCTTTCTTAGAGTACTGCTTCGCCCGGATAGGACATCGTCAAACTCTTTTAGTCTCCTTTTGGCAGAGGATCCGATTTCTTTGATCTCCCGAGTAAATTCATCTTGGAGTTCCTTCTTCATCTCATCGCGAACGGCCTGAAAGCGATTCAACAATGAACTTAAATCCTTATTCAGGGCCTTTACAAAATTAACGAAATCTATTAAGCTCCTTTCCTGTTCTTCGCTCAACTGTTTATATTCTTTTTGAAACCAGAACCTTGTAATCATATCATTTATATCTCTGATTAAATCTTTTATAAAATTTTCCAGCTTATCTGCTTGCTCATTGGCTATTCTTTCCCTATCCAGAGTAAATTCTTCTAAAGCTTTTTGGGTATTAGCTACTAAAATGCTCAGCGCCTTTGCACGCATCTCGTAAAAGGTTATAACGTTATCTATAATAGCCCTCATAATTATCGTGCATTCCCTAAATCTTCTGGTGTGCAGTCGCCCGGTTCCGCGTCGCTTCCGCACGTTTGGTTTTAAATTTTCCCAGCAGATTCTTAACTTCTTGCCGTCTTTCTCCCTGGTGAGCTATCCGCTCTCTGTGTTGGGCCTTGAATTCGTCGAGCATTAATTTAAGGTCCCTAATCCTGAGCTCTCTTCCTTTGTCCAAAAGGTTTTTCAACATTTTTGCCGTTTCTTGCTGCTCTTTTTGAAACTCTTTCAGCTTAGAAATAACCTCTTCTTTCCTTTTTCCCTGTTTGGCAAAGATTTCCTTAATCAACGTCTGGAATTCTTCGACCCTTTGAACTTCGCCTCTGGCCAGAGCCTCTGTAAAGTTTCTTAAGCCTTGCCTTAATTCTTGAACAAAGTTTGTCTGTTCGGTAAGGTAGCTTTTTGATAAATTTCTTACTTCTCGCTCCTCTTGGTCCTGATGAGATGAGATAACACTCATCATACCGTCAAAATCTTTCTTGCGTAGAGACCCGTTTTTGGCAAGACTTTCCTTGAGCTGATAATTAATTCTATCTCGTTCGTGTCTTGTATCAAGAACAGAATCTTGAAAACTCTGGAGGATTTGATGAGTGGTTTCGAAAAGTGCTTCAACACCTTGTATTCGGGTCTCATAAGAAGAAATTATTTCCTCGACAATATCTCGCGAATCCACAGCTAACAGCATCGTTTTAGCTCCGCCTTTCTAAAGAGAGGTTTTTCTTGGCGAGCCATGCTTTTTGTTTCCCCAACGGCGTCCCAAGGATGACTCGGCAAGAGTCCTCTACCAGTAATAAAACCCCCATTTGAAGGATGTGTTCTAACCTCTTGGCTGAACCTTAAGCTGCTGTTGCGGTCAGACCTATTGCCTCGGCGTATTTCAGGTAGGTCTCGACCGATGCAACTACCACTCTGGCCTCGATGGCGAGTATTTCAATACCCACTAAAGAGATCCTTACCCAGGCATCGATAACGACGCCTTTGTCCAGGATTCGGTCAATAACTTCAACCAAACTGGAAGAACCAATTGCTTTTTCTACTGCCATTTTAATGCTCCTTTCTTTCTTTTTCCAAAAGTCATCAAACATAAATTTATAAACACACATTAAACAGGTATACCTGACATTAACCCCGTTATTTGCTTAAATTGGTGAGCTTTATGCGTGTTATCCATACTGTAGGTCCCAACTTGATTTTTGCCCATTCTGTTTTTGCACAAAAGGATGCGCACCTGCGGGCTGACAAAAATCACAACCCCAATTAGCTCTGTCGAAACTGAAGGGAGCACTCTCAATTCTGCGTTCGACTTATCCGCCCCAATTTGGCAGCTCAATGTAACCCGTCTCTAGTTTACGGGCTTTTATCAACAATTCAATCGGCAAACTCTCTATGAACCTTTAGAAAACCTCTTGCTTTTGCGATTTTTGTAACTCATAATTGCTAATAAACCATTAGCTGCCACTATATTTCTGCCAAGTCATTGGACTTGAAAGCACTCTTCCTCTCCCCTAAGATGCCGATAGCTTCCGCTATGATGTCAGCCAATGATACCAACCTTGGCCAATTAATAAGTAGCAGGTCTCTTTTTCTTGCCTTTGCTCAGCCAAGGATTTCCTCGTCCAATAGTTCCTCGATGTCACCAACCCCTCATATCAGTATTGTAAACGCTGTTTTATGTTATATTGTGGACCGAACGATAGACTTGGCGATATTCAGCCGCAATATCGATGTAGGACATCGGTTTCTTGAAATCAGACAGCTTCATCACTATGCCCCGGCTGGTAATCGGGTGATTGAATTGTCCACCTTTGTGAACCCACAAAGAGAGGCAATGATACTTAAAAACAATCTTCTGAACCGTTTTGCTCCCAAAACGGTCCGGCACTTGAAATTTTAGCTTTGCTTGAAATGTTAGACAATGAAAATAATCAGATGTCTGCACTTGACACTTCAAAAAATCAAAGGCGGCGGTGGGAGTCGAACCCACGAATAACGGTTTTGCAAACCGTCGCCTTAGGCCACTTGGCTACGCCGCCAAACTCAAAATCCCCCCATAATTTTATGCTTATTGCTCTGGTTTTGCAATAAAATTAAGTGCTGCTTTACCAACTATAAGAACAGTTTTGGCAATATTTTCACATCGAAAAGCGTCTAACTCTATGCTAAAAGACTAACTATAGTGAAGAGAATCAACTGAGATTTCTCGCACGTAAGTTTATAAACTGTAAAATACGTGAATTTTATCGGAAGTTCATTTGTAAAACTTACTACTGATATCCAGAATTGGGAGCAGTTATACAGATGTGGTTTGGTTTTAATCTTTCATTTTATAACCATTTATTGTATAATAACATAGATAAACACAAAATTGACCAGCCACATGTATGGCGGGTTAGATTGGAGATGAGTGGTATGATTTGTGGGTTTCGGCCTACACGTGTATGGTGGGTTCTGTGCACAATTATAATCTTTGGCCTGGCAGGTGGGTGCAGCACCGAACATTATAAAGAGCAAGCCGACAAAGAAGTATATAAGATTATCGACAATAAATGGCAGTATAGTTACGGCCCAAAGGTTAATTACAGAATCAGTGATGTAATACCATCGCCCAACGATATTAATATTGAAAAAGCTGTTCCCAAATCAGGCGTCATAACTCTTGCACAGGCGGTTGCCTTGGCTACCGCGAATAATCGGGAATATCAAAGCCAAAAAGAAGCACTTTACTTAACAGCCCTTGACTTAACGCTGGCTCGACACCAGTTTGCCTGGCAATGGTTCGGCACAATTGACGCCAGTTACACCAGAAACAGCGCCGATGAAAGTGTCGGTTCCGATGCCGGATTGGGTTTTAACCGGCTATTGGCTACGGGAGCACAGATAAGCACCAGTATCGCTATCGACTGGGCACGTTTTCTAACCGGAGACCCAAGAACCTCGCTTGGCTCAGTCCTCAGCGCAACTGTCGTGCAGCCACTGCTGAGAGGTAGTGGCCGACAGGTTGTCCAGGAAAATCTAACTCAGGCAGAACGAAATGCATTGTATGAGATACGTTCTTTTAATCATTACCGAAAGACCTTTGTCGTTTCGATTGTAGAGGAGTATTACAGTGTTTTGCAGCGAAGAGAAGAGGTAACCAACGCCAAGAATAATTATGATATGCAGGTTGAATCAAAACGGCGTCTGGATATGTATGCCGAAGCCGGTCGCGTGAACCGTTTCGACGTGGATGAGGCAGAACAGAGTATGCTGAGGGCGGAAAATAACTGGGTGGCAGCACAGCAGAGATATGAACAGGCACTCGACCAGTTTAAGATAAGGTTAGCTTTGCCAACTGATGCTGATGTTGAACTGGACCCGAATGAGCTGGAGGTCTTGAAGGAGGTTGGGATAAGCGAGCCCAACTATACGTTGGATGCAGCCGTTGAAACGGCATTGGCCCGGCGTCTGGATTTGGCTAACAGCGCCGATAGGGTCGATGACGCTGAACGCAAAGTGAAGGTGGCTGCCAACAATCTCGGTGCGGAACTGAATTTAATTGGCAGCGCCACCGTGGATTCAACACCAGATACTGATTTTACCAGATTGCAGTTTCATCAGGGGACCTATGGCCTGGGTCTTGAAGCGGATTTGCCCTTTGATAGAAAAGCTGAGCGTAACGCCTATCGTGAAGCACTAATAGCATTTACACAGCAACAACGGACATATCAAAACGACGTGGACCAGGTTAAATTGGAGGTGCGTGACGCATATCGCAGTCTGCGGGAACAAGCGGAGGCATATCGTATCCAAAAATTGAGTTTAGAATTGGCCCAGAGGCGAATAGAGAGCAATGAAATGCTATTAGATGCAGGCCGAATAACCGTACGACTTCTGCTGGATTCACAGAATGCTCTGGCGCAGGCTCAAAATAGTTTTACGGCTGCGTTAGTGAGCCACACCGTTACAAAATTGAACTTTTTCAGCAATATTGGTGTATTACAGGTTAGACCAGATGGAATGTGGGAGCGAGAAGTACAATGAGGAGATTGAATTATGGCAAAAAATAATATAAACGATGACCAGACCAGGCGTAAGTCCTTCAGGGTTCTTGGTGCAGTTTTACTCGTGGTGGTCGTCGGTTTTGTCCTTATCTTGTTCAGAACAGCCGGGAGCAGCGCCAAGTCAACCAGCGAGCTGGCCACATTTGTGGCCAAGCGGGGTCCTCTGACCATCAGTGTGTTGGAGTCTGGCACTATAAAAGCCAGAGAACAGATTATCATAAAGAACGAGGTTGAAGGAAGAACATCCATAATTACGCTCATTCCTGAAGGCACCCGGGTCAAGAAAGGAGACCTTCTGGTCGAACTGGATACCAGTACGCTCGAAGACACAAAGATAGACCAGGAAATCCGGGTACAAAATGCCGAGGCCTCTTATGTAAATTCCAAGGAGAATCTCGCCGTTGTGCAGAACCAGGCCGAAGCCGATATCGATAAAGCCAAGCTGACGTTTGAATTCGCCCAGCAGGATTTGGACCAATATGAGCAGGGAAAGTATCCCAACGAAAAAACCGCTGCTGAAAACGAAATAACCTTGAGACAAGAGGAGCTTAAACGTGCCGAGGAGACCCTGACATGGTCTCAAAAGCTGTACGACAATAAGTATATTTCCCAGGCCGAACTGATGGCCGACCAGCTGGCAGTGACACGAAGTAAGAACGACCTGGAGCTGGCACAGAATAACCTCAAATTGCTGGGGGACTTCACCTACCATCGCACTATGGCACAGCTCCAAAGCGACGTCAAACAAGCTAAAATGGCGCTGGAGCGGACTGAGCAGAAAGCCAAAGCGGATGTTGTTCAGGCACAGGCCGACCTGAAGGCAAAAGATGCAGAGTATCAGCGTCAAAAGGACAAACTATCCAAGATTGAAAACCAATTAGGAAAGACGAAAATATATGCACCAGCTGATGGGCTGGCGATTTATGCGACCAGCGCACAAACCGGCGGGTTCAGAGGCGGTCAGCAGCCTCTCGAGGAAGGCCAGGAAGTTCGCGAACGCCAGGAGCTTATTTATCTTCCGATCACCGAATCAGCCATGGTCGAGGTGCCTATTCATGAGTCGAGTCTGGAAAAAGTCCGCATCGGACTTCCAGCAGTCGTAACTGTTGATGCTCTGCCGGGGAAAAAGTTCTTGGGCCGTATGGATAGTATCGCTCCCTTGCCGGATGCAAGAAGTATGTGGATGAATCCAGACCTTAAGGTCTACAATTCGAAGATATACCTAGATGAAAGCGACAGCTCGCTACGCACAGGGATGAGCTGCAAGGCGGAAATTATAATAGAGCAATATGATGACGCTGTTTATGTCCCTGTTCAGGCGGTCCTGCGAGTCGGAGGTGAGCCGACAGTTTATGTCGTAAAAAATAAGTCGGTCGAACCTCGCAAAATTGAGATTGGATTGGATAACAACAGAATGGCCAGAATCATCAGCGGTCTTAAGGAGGGGGAACTTGTTCTGCTTACGCCTCCATTGAAGTCCGCATCCGTTGAGCCCGGCTCACAAATGGCAGGTGCCGGCTCACCTGGTTCCACCGATGCGTCCGATACATTGAAAAAACAGATAAACGAGAGACTTGAAGTTGCCAATGGGACACAACCAGAAGCTCGCCGGCAAGACAGGCAAGGCCCAGAAGCGTCTTCTCCGGAAGCATCTTCCGAACCCGAAAAGATGCGGCAGCGGTTTGAGAATATGTCGGAGGAAGAACGGCAAAAGATGCGGCAGCGGTTCGAGAATATGACGGAAGAAGAGCGTGAGCAGATGCGACAACGCTTTCAAGGCTCAAGAAGAAGACCGGAACAGCAGGGCGAGGAAAGGAATCAGTAGATGGAAGACCAGCCCTCCACACAAAACAACGAAATCGTCAAGCTCGTGAATGCCCAAAAGATATATCAGATGGGAATGCAGCAAGTACACGCACTTGCCGGTGTGACAGTTTCCTTCAAAAAGGGAAGCTTCTGGGCTATTATGGGGCCCAGCGGTTCGGGGAAAAGCACAATGATGAACATCCTCGGGTGCCTTGACCGACTTACCTCCGGCCAGTACTTTCTCGAAGGCAGGAATATCAGCAGTCTTGATGATGATTCTTTGAGCGAGCTTCGGCTCAGGTATCTTGGGTTCATATTCCAGAGTTTCAATTTAATACCTCAGCTAACCGTCCAGCGCAATATAGAATTGCCGCTCTACTATCTGGGTTGGGATTCTATACGCAGTGCCCAGCACGCAGAGAAACTGGCCGAAGAAGTAGGGCTTGGTGGTAGATTGAACCATCGACCCACGGAGCTTTCGGGCGGAGAGATGCAAAGAGTCGCTATCGCAAGGGCTTTAGCCAACAACCCCCAAATCATATTTGCGGACGAACCTACCGGTAACCTCGACTCGGCCACAGGTGAACAAATACTGGAACTGC
>CAZKYA010000043.1:6951-15179 GCA_964556725.1 uncultured Pirellulales bacterium | reverse complement strand
GAATATGCCGCCTCTTATCATGACTACCTACGGAAGTAACTCAACAAGCGGCTAAGTGAAAAATATGAAATTCGAAAAAACAAAATGAGAGATACAAGCCACAAAACACGTTCTGGCTTCTCTATGGTCGAGCTGGTCGTTACCATAATAGTAGTCGTAGTGCTTGTGCCAGTAGTCGGCGTCTTGCTTATCGGCGGCCATCGGGCGTGGTCAAATACCTATATCTCCGCACACAAAAGAATAAAACAGGATGCACAGACCATTATGCTGACGTTCGGCAGCATTGGAAGGATGTCCAACCGAAACTCAATGAGGCGCCACGACAATCCTACCTCCGACTTCGGCTACGCAATCTACAATATAAACGGCAGCAGCTTTACAAAGGTAAACCCCCAAGGCACAGGAGGATATGAGGCGGTCTCAGGCGAGGCAGTGGAATTTAGATACTGGAATGTCGAACTCGACTCAGAAGACAGCCAGGGGCTAATGAACTCTACCAAGATAGCAACCGCTTACGCCCTTTTCTATGTTGACGGCGACAAACTGATGCTGGACCGCGGCCCATATCCGCCCGGCGCAGTGCCGGTCAACGGCGGCAGCAAATACACCAGCGATGAGGTAATCACAACCGTCCTTGCGGAAAATGTTAGCTTTGACCCTGATACCGGAGCTTTCAGCTATACGGTATTAAACAACACAAAGCGGGGAGCCGTCAGAATTCATATTACCCTGACGGACCCTCAAGACGGTGAAAGTATCAAGGTAATGACGACAACATTATTGCGAAATGATTGGCCAAGGTAAACCCGCCTAAGGCGGATAAATCTGCCTGTGGCGGATAAATATTGAAAAAATTATTGCTATGTTAAACATTACTTGAAGATTTGTCATGCTAAGCAAAAGTCGAAGCACATAGCCATTGCAGGCCAGATTCTTCGCTTCCTCCTTCGCCGTGGCTACGGAGGACAAGTCGCTTAGAATGACAGTCTTCGTTCCAAAAGCATTGGTCGGGGGCATGAGAATATGAAAAGCAAAATCAAACAAGTTCGATTTTATCGGGGTGGCTCAATACTTGTTCTGGCTGCTATAATTCTGGTTATTCTGGCCTCTTTAGGAATAGGGATGCTTGCAACGGCTTACGGTGTCAGACACCGTGCAATCCAGCTGAAAAATGAGGCGACGGCGATGCTTGCAGCCGAGGCGGGCTATGAGGAGGCGCTTTACGAGATGGGCAAGCAGAAGGATATGCTAAGCGCACTACAAAAGAGCTTGCCCGGGACAAGCGGCAC
Source organism: uncultured Pirellulales bacterium (assembly GCA_964556725.1). Taxonomy (GTDB): domain Bacteria; phylum Planctomycetota; class Phycisphaerae; order Sedimentisphaerales; family Anaerobacaceae; genus CAZBWE01. Next base: position 13,890 of record CAZKYA010000043.1, on the reverse strand, counting down.
ACTGAGTTTTCCAGATGGCTCCTGCGATTATGAGATTGGTCTTTCATTTTTCTGTAAGGCGCGTCCGGTTTACAAGGTAACATCCATAGGGCATAGCGGGGTATTCAGCAGGACTGTTGACGTTTATGTTATTCAGGCGATACCCGGCTGGGCGATGGGTATGTGCAGAGTTCCGTACGGTGCATCCACAACGGGTAAGGTAGTATTTGCGAAGGGTGAAATAATCGATATGCCGGTGCATATTAATGACCGCAAAGACTCTCCGGATTATAGAGACATTCATATACAAACGGGCACGCCCCGGCCGCGATTCTTAGAACGTGTGGCGATGGGCGAATCAAAATACAGGGCCAGCGGAGCCGACAAGCCGGGCGAAGACGACTCCCGCGATTATGATGACCTGATGCCTATTTTCGAGGAGGGGATTTACTTCAAACAGCCGGATTGCAGAATAACAGATAAAGAGGCGATGGACCTGAAGCTCGAACGCTTCAAAGACAGCACAAACGAACAATTTATATTCACACCGCAAAAAACCGATTTGATTACAAATCCTCAAGCAGCGGTTCAGCTCGAATTTTTTGTCGAAGGCGGCGTCGGCAAGGTGCGCATAACCAATAATTGCACGGTTCTGGGTTATAGAAGAGATAATGACTCTAAGAGCTGGGATTTCAAAATCACGCCCGGAACAAATCCGACGCAATTCGAGCGATACTATATATACGCCTATCACTATAAGCCGAATATCGGAGAAGCAAATTACCAGGTTGTTGAGGTTCCTCTTGAACAGACCTACGTTACTCAGTCGTTTGGCGGCGTCGAATCGGAGCCGGGCGGGCAGATATTCGTGGAAGGCAATGTTGTTATCGGCGGCCACAATGCCTTCAGCCCCGACCAGTTTGTCCAAGGAACGGTTGCAGTTGTAGCAACGGGAAATATCTGGATAGCTGATAACGTCAGAGTATATGATTACGACGATGCAGGCAATTACTGGCCACGCGGCACCGATGGTAAGCCGGCTATGGAAAATCCAAATGCCATTGGCCTGATTGCTAATGGAGTAGTAAAAGTCATTGACCCGGGGATGAGCAGTTATACGTCGAGCTATACCGAGTTTGGTAGCAGTGGAGGTAATAACAATTATCCTGGTTCACCTCTACCTGTGACGGGATATGAATATGCTCGAGTAGCTCATCAAGATCCAGTTGGAGCTATATACGACCGTTATTTGGATGACCAGACGGTGGTGGAAGCGGCAGTAACGGTCGGCGGCGGTGGATGGGGGGCTGAAAACGTCGCCCGAAGATACACGAGCGACAACAAATATTACGGTGGCAGAAAAGAGGACGGAACACAGGATAACCTGATTCTACGCGGGGCTATTACTGAATGTCTGCGAGGCGTCGTCGGATTGACAGACACCGACGGTTACCTAAAATACTATTACCTCGATGCTCGACTACTCGAAGGGATTTTGCCGGGGGACATCTGGCTGCAGGGTAAATACGTTGCAACGCCAGCCGGCTGGCACGATTATAGACTGTAGTAAACAACCCCGACCACAGGGGTCGGGGCTAAACATAACCCGGCGTAAAATCCGCCAAGAGACTCCGCCACACAAATGGCGGACAAAAACTAAACAACCACGCTCACTAATAGCACAACTACAGAACTGACCGCTGCTTATGGGACGCTACAATTCAAAAAAGGCCTAATAGGACATAAATAGCCCATATCTAACCTCTTAAGTAAAACAGGCGGTTTTTTAAGCCGATGAATATCTGCGATGCGTGACCCCGTTAGAAATGGGACATCCGGAATTTAACCCTGCCAAATGGCGGGCGGATTTTCTAACGGGGTGAATCGCAATTTGTATCGTGCTAAAGTAAAACGATATACGAAAACGGATTGGAAATGGTTTTTAATTTCAAGCAAAACGAGGTTTTAGGACTGGATATCGGCTCCTCGACAGTAAAGATAATCCAGCTAATCAAAGACAGTTCAGGATATGCAGTTACCGCAGCCGGTATCGTCGATATTTCACCAAGCGAAGGCGACAAGGTATTAAGCACCGTCAAAGCAATTCGCACATGCTTTGAGTTAACGGGTATTCAGACGAAATTTGCTGTTTGCAATGTATGCGGCCCTGAAGTTGCGGTACGTGAATTTGAGTTTCCCACTTTGCCGCCGGAAGAAATAGAAGGAGCGATTCTGCTCGAGGCCTCGCAGGTTTGCCCATTCAATATACAAGATGGAACTGTTGACTATCAACTGATACCTAAAAGTGAAGACAAGACAAGCGGGGTATTAGTAGCGGCAACGAATTTTATAGTTCAAAACAAGAGGCAACTTGTTCAAGAAGCATCTCTTGACTGTGTCCTGATGGATGTTGACGGTCTGGCGATTTTAAATTGTTTCGGCGCATATCAAAAGCCGCAGGCAGGCCAGACGATAGCCCTCCTGAACGTCGGAAGCTCTTTCACGACTCTGGCCATTATGAGAGATAACGGCTTGCCGTTTATTCGCGATTTGGATTATGCCGGCGACGATATTATAGAGCAGATTGCAACCGAAAAGAACATATCAACAGAAACCGTCAAGAAGATTTTGTGTGGTGAATCGGTAACAGAACAAACGGAACTGCATGACAGTCTGGAAAGGGCGTGTAATAAATTGATTATCGATATTACCCAAACATCGCACTATTACAAGGCCGAGGAGAAACCAGCGGTTGTAGAAAGAATATTCGTCTGCGGCGGTTTCGCTCTGGTCAAAGGATTTGTGGAGCTACTCAACAATCGTCTCCCGGCAGAAGCGGTGTTGTGGAACCCATTCGAAACAATACGCTGCAAGGCAGGGCAATGGTCACGACGCATGCTCGAAAGCCGTGGCCCGGCAATGGCAGTAGCAGCGGGTCTTGCTATGAGGTCGTTCTGATATGTTTACGATAGATTTGCTAAAAGGAGAGGGTATTCCGGCAAAGAGCAGGCCTAAAGACATAGCTATAGCTTCAGTGATGATTGTAGTGCCCACTATTATCGCAATAGTAATGCTTGGCTTGTATCTACGCAACAAAATCACCATATCAATACAGAAAAAAGAAATAGTCAGGTGCGAAGGTGAGATTAACAAATTGTCAGATGCTGTAAAGGCCCAAAAATCGCTCGTGGAAGAGCAAAACATAGTGAGTAACTGCATATTAGAAGTCAGGTCATCTTTTGGCAGACATACTCAATGGTCTCCCATATTGGCAGAAGTGGTGAAGAATATGCCGTATTCGGTGGCGTTAACCAGCCTCGGTGTAAAGCAGCATTCTGCCAAAAAAAAGGTTCCCAAAGAAGGTGACGCCGAGAAAATGGCTGATATCCAAGTTCTCATAAGAACATTGCACATGAGTGCTTACGGAAGTGCACAGTCCAACTGTGACGAAGCAGTCAAGGAATTTCGGGACCGTCTTATGTCTTCACCTTTCCTCGGGCCTAAGCTTGAAAACATCACAGTTTCACAAAAGTATGGGATAATTGACGGCCAGGATACCGCCTCTTATGAAATAGATTGCATTTTCAAGCCAGAAATGTAGCAGATACTTTATGAATCCGACTCAAAGAAAAATTTTTATAGCTTATAAAAAACAACTTATGACAGTAGCTCTAACGTGGATGGGCTGCTTTATAGTGTTTGTGTTCGCTTATCTGCTTGTGCTTGCACCACAGAATAAAACCAAGAAGGAGGTCGAAAACGAACTAAGCGAGGCAAAACAAGAGTACCAATTTGCCCTCAGAGCGACACAGGAGGAAGTCAAAACCCAGCTAAAGAAAGGAATATCGAAACTACAGGACAAGATGCATGATTTTATTATAGATTATGGAGATTTGGCGAATTTGACATTCGATATAAGTCGTATAGCAAGCGAGCAGCGGATATCATCATTCAGCATAAAAACCAAATACAGCGGAGTCTCGGAAATTCCCGAATGCACCTACATAGGAGAGAATGAGTTAGATATCAACTTTATCAGCAGCTTTGAGCAGTTTACTGGTTTTTTAAGCTCACTGGAAAGGCACCGTCCGGTGGTCTTTGTAAACGATTTCTCTTTGAGTGGGGCAGCTCGCGATAAAGAAAGAACAAGTCTAAATGTAAATATGAACGTGGTGGTTTTTGTCAGGAAATAGCAAGACAGTTGAAAACGCCCCCTTGCTTCCTTCGGAAGAAAGAAAGGGGACACAAGCTTACGGTACAAAAATGAAAACAATAGCAATAGCAAATCAGAAAGGCGGCTGCGGCAAAACGACTACAGCGGTAAACCTCGCAGCAGCATTTACTACATTAGGAAACCAGGTTTTAATAATCGACCTCGACCCACAGGCACACGCCACACTGGGTCTCGGATACGACCCCGACAAGATGGATAAAACGATTTATGATGCTATAACCAGGGCGGAAATTCCGATATCGAGGGTACAAATTCCGGTTTCCAGAACAATAGTAAACACCAATGTGGAAGGGCTACATCTGGCTCCGAGTAATATCCTGCTTTCAGGTGTAGAGTTTGAGCTTGCTGCACTCTACGGGAGAGAGTATGTGCTCAAACAGCAGCTTGAAGGGATAAGCGATAATTACGACATATGTGTCATTGACTGCTCGCCTTCACTGAGTTTGCTGACGTTGAACGCATTGGTCGCAAGCACAGATGTAATAATACCGGTTCAGACTCAGTATTATGCTCTCGAAGGGTTAAAACAATTACTCGAGACTATAGATATTGTCAATGAACGATTTAATCCCACCTTGAAGATTCTGGGAGTTCTTTTGACCTTTGTCGAAAACAGGACATTACTGAGCAAGCAAATACAACAGCAGATGAGAGACTTTTTCGGCGACCTGGTATTCGACACGGTTATTCACAGAACGACAAGATTGGCTGAAGCACCGAGTGCCGGTGAGACCATTTTGGCTTACGCGCCCAAAAGCAAAGGCGCTGCCGAATACAACGCATTGGCTGAAGAGATAATAAATGGCAGGATTTCATATAAGGAGACAGGCAGTGCCAAGGTTCTGGCTGAGTAGATAAGTTCGTAAGAATACCTTAGAAACAGGACGATTCAGGTCACCGGACAAGAGTGAAGCTGCTGTTTCCTGGCGGATAATTAAGAACCCGCTGGCCTGTAGAGACGAGTTTACGGTACACAAATATGAGAACAATAGCGATAGCAAATCAAAAAGGCGGTTGCGGCAAAACAACTACCGCAGTGAACCTTGCAGCTGCCATTGCCAGAAAAGACAAAAGGGTTTTGGTAATTGACTTAGACCCACAGGGGCACACAACTTTAGGGCTTGGATATCAACCTGATAAGCTACCTATGACCATTTATAACACCCTTACCTTTACAAACGCTCAAACGCCACTTTCCAAAATTATATTAGGCACGAACATCGAGCCACTTAATCTGGTACCAAGCAATATTTTGCTTGCAGGTGCAGAGCTTGAACTGACGCTCGTATTCGGAAGAGAATTTGTTTTAAGCGAGCAGCTCAGCACCGTCAAGAACCAATATGACGTGTGCATTATCGACTGTCCGCCGTCGCTCGGTTTGTTGACCCTTAACGCACTTATTGCAAGCACCGATGTCGTCGTTCCAGTTCAAGCACATTACTATGCAATGGAAGGCCTAAAACAGTTGCTCGAGACCATCAGCATTATCAGAGAGCGTTTCCACCCCTGCGAAGTAAAAATCCTGGGTTTATTGCTGACCTTTGTCGAAACCAGAGCTACATTAAGCACACAAATCCAAGAGCAAATGAGAGCCTTTTTTGGCGATTTAGTTTTCAATACGGTTATTCACAGAACCATAAAATTAGCTGAAGCCCCAAGTGCAGGAGAGAGCGTTTTGACTTATGCCCCCGATAGCAAAGGAGCTGCCGAATATATGGCTTTAGCTGAGGAGATATTAAATGGAAGACAACGAACCCCAGAAAAAGCGTAAGTCGGGATTGCACAAGGCGATATCATCCATCTTCGAAGGTGTTCCGATACCGGGCAAAGACAGTGCTCAGCAGCCATCAGGTGCTGCTACACCGGGGCGGGCGGAGCAAGGCCCTGCAAGGGAGCCAAGGCCCCCTGTGATAAAACCAAGGCCAGCCAAGCAACTAATGCCCAAAGTAACAACCAGTAAATCCCGTTTGCAAGAGATATGGCAGAAGATAAAAACCAAGCTCTTACAACCCCAAGAGGGTGTGAGCTCATCAAGACAAAAGATAATGTTGGCCCTGATTCCAGTTCTCATCATCATTGTTTTAATTTTTGTGTTCATGCCGCTCCTCAAGACACCCTGGCGTAAGATGCCTGAATTTAAGGGAGTTGAACCAACGGAAATTGCTGCCGAGCCCGGACGCAGAATTGATTGGAAGATTCCAGAACCCTATCCGTCAGGTCTCCGCGACCCCATGCAAATGAGGCCGTCAACGACAGGTAAGCCCGAGGGCGAAAAAGTCAGCGAAAGAATGGCAAGACTACCTGTAAAAGGCATTGTCTACAGTATGGACAATCCTGCTGCAGTCGTTGGCACTCAATTAGTGCATGAGGGTGACATAGTATTAGACGTGACTATTGTAAAAATAAATCAAGACTCTGTCGAATTCAAAATGAACAGCAAAAGCTGGACACAAAGAGTCGAATGATAAAAGGTGAAATAAACGTTGTGAAGATTAAACTCCGGTGGTTTTGCCGGACGTCTGTTTGCCGCGTTTTACGGAAAACAGAACGCTTAGCCGTTAATTTAAAAGAGGAACTATCATGAAAAACTTTTTAATAAAACTCATCGGATTAAAATTTGCTGCGCTTCTTTTATCTGTCTGCCTGATATGCGCTATCACCATAGCCGAAAATGGAGCGAAACCAGCAGAAGAAGCGGAAGTGGAAGCGGCAGCGGAACCTGTAGC
>CAZKYA010000043.1:0-6851 GCA_964556725.1 uncultured Pirellulales bacterium | reverse complement strand
GCAGCGGAACCTGTAGCGGAACCTGCAGTAAAACCAGCAGCAGAACCGGCAGCGGAACCTGCAGCAGAACCTGCGGCGGAAGCTGCAGTAAAACCAGCAGCAGAACCGGGCGTAGAGCCAGCAGCGAAAGCAGAGGAAGAGGCAGGCTCATCACTCAAAGACCGGATGCAAAAAAGGATAAGTATCGAGTTCAGGAGCACACCTATCGAGGATGCGTTAATGCTGATGGCCGACCAGGCGGACGTTGACATCGTCAAAAGCCCTGCGGTAACCGGCAGCGTAACAGTTAAGCTCACTGATGTGCCGCTGGGAGAGGCGCTGGACAATATCCTCGCAGCACACGGCTATGGGTATGCAATAAGTAAGAATATGATAAGAGTAGCACCGGCAGATGAAATTAGTCAGGTGGCTGAAAGGATTATCAGCAGAATTTATCGCATTACGTACGCAGATGTCAAAGAAGTCGAGTCGGCTTTGAAGAGGTTCATTTCAAAGCAAGGTTCATTATCTTCCAATCCCGGCACAAGCAACATAATTGTTACCGATACCGAGAGCCAGATTAAGGCCATAGATGAATTTGTCGAGGAGGTTGACCGCATAACGCCCCAGATACTTGTCGAGGCGAGAATCTACGACGTAACCTCCACAGAAGGCTTCGATATCGGGGCAGAGTGGCATGCGGGCCGAAATACACCGCTGACAGATGTTGTCGAGACGAAAACTTATAAGAAAAGTGATACACTAACCGGGCCTACTGACACTCGGGAAGAGACCGAAACTATAACTAACACCGTAACTGTTCCAGAAGATCTTACTACTGACAAAGAAGTAACTAAGACGACTACTACAACAACACAAAAAGAACCAACCACAACCACAGGAACTACCGATACCGATGATATAACTAAAACTTCGGATAAGAGCTGGTGGAGGGATGCAACGACGGGAGAGTATATTCCCTACAGAAAGAGTAAGCCCTTTGTAGGCGGCTCGTTTGATACGGATGTAGGTGGTACCATACGCCTCGGTTTTCTCGATACGGTTGATGTAGAGCTGGCGCTGAGCATGCTGCGCACCCAGGTTGGCGCCAAGCTTCTTGCGAACCCGAGGATAATGGTGCTTGATAACGAAACTGCCGATTTCAAAATCATAAGCGAAATTCCCTACACGGAGCAAAGCCAAACCTCCGGCGGCGGCAATATGACGTCGACCCAGTTTAAAGATGTCGGCGTTGAGCTTAACGTTACACCGCATATTACAAGGGACGGTATGATAAGATTGCGCATCATACCGGTATTTAGCGTTGTTTCAGAACTTGGGAGTATAATTCCAAATAGCAATGGTGTGCGTGGCGTGCCAACTATCGATAAGCGTGAAGTTGACACGATAGCATTAGTAAAAGACGGTCAGACTGTTGTGCTTGGCGGGCTTCGCAAAAGAGAAGTTTCACAGAATATCAGCAAAATACCGCTACTCGGCGATATACCCGTTCTGGGAAATCTATTTAGTGATGTAAGCGAATCGGTTGAAACCAATGAACTAATTATTTTCATAACACCAAGGATTGTTGTCGAGCCGACTCTTTCACCAGGCGAGAGCAAGGGTCTCGAAGCAACCGAATTTGGCGGCCCAAAGATTATTTATACCGGAGACGAGAAGGCCGAAAAATCAGAAAAATAATCACCACTGATTTCTCAACGATACCCCTCTCGTCTGGGCAGACGAAGTCTGACCGATATCGGCTCTGTGCTGATACAGTACCGAGGCCAGATACGAGACCTGGCGAGAGCAAAGACGGGTAAATCGACGACTCGTGCCACGTAGCTTACTCTCTTCTTCGCCCTGCGTAGCGGGCTTCGCAGAGCAGGGTCGCAGAGTAGCAACAGAACAAAGCAGCGGCTGTGCAGATTTATTTGCACAGCCGTTTTTTTTGAAGACAACCTCCTGTAATGTGTGGAGTCGATGCGGCAGCGACAGAAAGAACCCCGCACTAATTGACCCGCTCTGTGTGCCAAATCAAATTAATGTATGATTCATTATCCAAACTTATAACAATTGGTGCGGGGCTAAATCCGCCAAGGCGGACAAGTATTTTTGAGATTGCTTCCCTTCGGCACTTCGACAAGGCTCAGTGCAGGCTGCGCTCGGGGCAGGCTTGCTTCAGCCTGCTCGCAATGACCGGACGCTGGATATAGATTCTACCTCCAAACGTGAAACGCACCCCCAAAACAACTTTTTATGCAACTTCCGATTTACCGGCAGCAAATCTTTTGTATAATCCTTTACTTATGATTAAAGGAGCGACATTAAATTTTATTGTTGATTTGATTGGCTTTATAAATCTGCTGTGTTTGGCTTTTACCGGCTTTATTATCAGGTATATATTGCCGCCCGGCAGCGGAGGTCAAGGTCGAGGCTTTCGTGGAGGCCGGGGTCCCGAAGAGATTAGAGAGCTCTGGTCGATGGGCCGGCACGAATGGGGCGATATTCACTTCTATCTGGCAGTTTTGTTTGTGGCTCTAATGACGGTGCACATTATTTTGCACTGGGGGTGGATAAAGAATTATTTCAGGTTGCTGTTTGGCTTTTCACGTGATGAAGTAACCCGCCGTGAAACGGCGGGCTAAATATTGGATTCACTTCTCGACGGCGGACGCTAAATATTCGCCAGCGGTTATTTCAACTCGACGGACCAGTAGGCGTGGTCGAGGAACTGCTTCCAGCTATGATATCGCTGGTGCCCCAAGTGAATGTGAACGAGGGGATTGTGCTTCGGCCTGACGGGCTTTTGGATAAGCGTCATACCGGCCTGTTTTGGATTTCGGCCTCCTTTTTTGACATTGCATTCGGCGCAGGCACAGACAATATTTTCCCAAACGGTCTTGCCGCCCATACTTCGAGGAATAACATGGTCGAGCGACAATTCGCTGGTGGGCTGGCGTTGGCCACAATACTGACATCTATTTTTATCGCGAGCGAAGATATTTCGTCGATTAAGTTTCACCTCGTTGCGAGGCAAACGGTCGTAAAACAAAAGGCGAATAATCCGCGGCACCGCAATATAAAAATTGACGGTGGATACCCAGTCGTGTCCATCCGGCTCAAACCGATGCTTAAACTGGCTTATCTCACACCAACTATGAAAATCATAGTTTGAATATTTTCCCTGGTCAACATAAACGACCTCGGCAAGCTCGCGAAATAGCAAAGAAAACGCCCGCTTGGCCCCTACTATGCGGATAGCCATATAGTGCTTGTTCAGGACAAGCACATTACAATCCAGCCCAGATTTGACCTCAGCAGCAAACATACCCGGCAATTAGCAAAAACAAGCTCCTAAATTTATTTATAACAGGTTTATCTAAATAACAAAAACTCCACCAACTTGCAAGTAAAAAGCATAAACCTGCAGGACAAAACGGCTTTTGCAGCAAAAAACTCAAATCGGTGCAAAAAATATCGTATTACACACAAAACCAAGGAGACGATACACCTCCACCCCTAACACTTGCTTCACGATGCATCAAACAATGCGCAAGACGCCCTGCAGCAAGAGCTATTGCCACTTTTTTCGCATTAAATCAGGCAATCAGGGAATGAGAAACAGAAGACTTGTTTACAACCTCCCCTCAGGCCCAACATAACAAAGCAGTCTTAAGACTCTTTTTTGCTTTCCGTTTTGCCTGCGGAAGCAGCTGTGGCAACTACATTTTCGGCTCTTAGTCCCTTCTCTCCCTCGACAGTATCGAAGCTAACGGTATCACCCTCAACAAGAGTCCTGTATCCATCACCCGAAATACTGGAGTAGTGGACGAATATATCGCGGCCATCGGCCCCTGCGATAAATCCGTAACCCTTCCTTGGGTTGAACCACTTAACTTTTCCGTCTGACATAAAAACGCTCCTTTTGAACAACATTACTAATACAAAACTAATACAAATTACTACTTTTGCGCCCTGCATTGAGCAATAGCTGACAGTCACCCTCTGGGAACCATCCTGCTTTTTGCTTTGGGCTATACGGCATTTTACAAAAAAATTATTACACGTCCGCTGATTCCGGAGCAGCACAAAGATGCTCCCTCATCAGCCGACCCATCTTAAATTTAACCGTTCGCTTTGCAGGGACCTTAACGCGTTCAAGAGTTTTTGGGTTCTGTGCAACTCTTGCGGCTCGTGTTCTGGTCTCAAAGACACCAAAATCTCTGAATTCCAAACGATTATCCTCACACAGCTCTCTTGTTATCTCATCAAGAAATGTCTGAATTATACGCTTGACCAAAACTCTTTTTGCCTGTGTACGTTCTGCAATCCGGTCAATAAGTTCTTTCTTTGTAACTGTCGCCATAGGCCACCTCTTTCAGGAAAAAGCGATTGAGAAACTGGATTCTGCTTATCTTCTAAAAACCGCTGTCCGGGCTCCCTCTGACAAACTAATCTCTTCGGCTATTCAACAACTCATCACACACCTCAACATACTTATTAACCAATAAGTAAGCACCCTGCGGCCTGATTTTGCGATACGTTTGGCAACCTGACTTTCTTTATCAGCCGCAAAACCAACCGCCCCTCCTTTGCTTCGACTTTGGCGAACTCATCTGAGCCATAAAAACACAATAGCGGAGGGGTCTCCAAAGCACCGCAACCTACTATACAATAAAGACTTCTATACATCAAGTAAATTTTACTCAAAATTTTCAGATTCTAAAAAAAAATCTTATACTGCTGCCAAAATATACAAAGACGTGAGCCGCTGTCAACGCCCCCTACTGCCCCCTGCCACTAAATGCAGACAATCAGCAACAAATCTTGAAACGATAAATCATTGACAACCAAACCCTCCTGTGAATTAACATAAGTTCCTTGTAAACAATAACTTATACAAAAACATCGCTGTTTGAACCCACTGTCGCGTTCATAAACTGTGCTTCTTTACCTTCCCATAAAGCTCGCCTTTGCAGCTGTACAAAAGACCTGTATTATCTATTTGCGGATTTGCCAATCAGCTCTCATTGCCTATTATTTGCAGAATAGGCCGAATTAGAAGCAGCTTATTGGTTAAATAAGGGCTTATCAGGACAATCACGCCTTATTACTTGCTCCGGTCATTTTGCTTAATTTCGAGACCCGAATCCCCATCACCCACCTACGCGGGCACAATCTTCACGAGGGCAAGTATCAAAATCCGAAACGGCTCGACAGTAACATTCAGCTGAGCCGGTCAAAACCCTCACTATCCTGAGCAACGCCGAGGGATAAACTCAAAAATACAAATTAACAAAACCTCAAACAGCACAGACGCTAAATGAGTTGATTTCTGCTTTGAAAATTGTTATTTTGAATCCTCGACATAGTTACGGATTTAATATAAAAAACCAGTTTTTATGCCATTAATAAGTTATGCAGCAGCATTGTTTCTGCGGCGTAAAAAGTGGTTTGTATTGTCTTGAAATAAGGAGCCCAGAGCTTATATAATAGAATGATTTATTTTTACGTCCCTAAATAAGACCAAAAAAAACAGCTCGGAGAAGACCTCTGAAAAAAAGAAAAGACAGAGCGACTGAAATAGCAAACACCATTGAATGGCTGGTAACGGCTTTTATACTGGCTTTTGTCTTCCGAGCATTTGTAATGGAGGCATTTCGCATACCAACCGGCAGTATGGCCGATACGCTTAAAGGGGCACATTTTCGGCTTCGCTGTCAGCAATGCGGATACGAATACAACTACGGCTTTGTGCCAGAAAAATATGGTTTGCCTCCGGACAGCATACCACGGGTGCCCCTCAGATGCTTTGACTCTCGCTGCCCAAATTGTGGTTACTATCAGCCGACGGGCGGAACAATACCAATAGCAAACGGTGACAGGATACTCGTGCTGAAGTGCATCTATCAATTTTTTGAACCCAAGCGCTGGGATATAATCGTATTCAAAAATCCAACTGAGCCCTCAATAAATTACATCAAACGACTGGTCGGTCGTCCCGGAGAGAAAGTCGAAATAATCGATGGCGACGTATATATCAACGGTGAAATCAGCCGAAAACCTGCTAAAGTGCAAGAAGAACTGTGGACGCCGGTCTACGATAACGACTACCGGCCGGTTCGACCGCAAGAAGGCCTGTTTAACGGTCACTTCTGGCAACAACCATTTAAGAACGCCAAAGATTCAAGATGGGTACTCGAGGACAAAGAAAAACCAACGCTGTTTTATCTGGATAGCTCCACTGACCAAATCCATTCTTTTTTTTATGACACATCGGTGGGCAACGACTCCAGAGCCGTCTACGCCTACGACGATGTTGGAGGATACAACGGTATGCCATATTGCAGCGACCTGATGGTGCGTTTCTACACCAATACAGAAAAACCACAGGGCCGTATCGGCATAGCACTGAGCAAATACCGAAGCACTTACAGAGCTTGGGTTGATTTTTCCGGCGAAATGGTCATTACAAAAGCTTCGGAAGGCAAAGAAACAGTACTAAACAGTAAGCCAATCGAAACGATAGTTGTAAACAAACCGACGCTGGTCAAATTTGCCAATGTTGACCATCAACTGATTTTTCAATTCGGCAGTGAAGAATTAACCTATGATTTGGGACTCGGTCCGGACGATGCCGGCCCGAGAGAAACAAATACTCAACCGCAGGTAAAAGTTTTCGGCTCCGGGAAACTAACACTTTCTCATATAGCCATTTTCAGGGATATTCACTATACGGCCAAAAAGTATGCCAACAGCAACGAAATAGGCAGAGCTACCGAAGGTAATCCATTCATCCTTGGAGAAGATGAGTTTTTCGTGCTGGGTGACAACAGCCCCAACAGCGAGGACGGCAGATGGTGGAGCAG
>CAZKYA010000042.1:13121-15241 GCA_964556725.1 uncultured Pirellulales bacterium | reverse complement strand
TCCGTCGAGAAGTAAGGCGAAAGTTGCCCACACTAATTGTGGACGCGAACCCTGAAGATAATAGGAGTCAGCGATGAAACAATGGTATGAGTTATTATTTGAAGATTACGCACAGAAATATGATAAGGAGTGTTTTGTTCAAGGAACATCAGGTGAGTGCGATTTTATCGAAAAAGAAATAGCTTATGACAGATCCTTAAAAATCATTGATATCGGTTGTGGCACAGGCCGTCATTCCATTGAATTGGCAAAAAGGGGTTATCAAATTACGGGAATCGATCTGTCCGAGGCACAGCTTAAAAGGGCAAAAGAGAAAGCCAGGGAGCAATGCTTGCAGATCGTTTTCGAGAGGCATGACGCAAGAAATCTTCCGTTCAAGGGTGAATTCGATCTAGCTATAATGCTTTGTGAAGGCGCTTTCCCTTTGATGGAAACTGATGAGATGAATTTCGAAATACTAAAGAATGTGGCAAAGACTCTAAAGGATAACGGAAAATTGATATTTACCACATTAAACGGATTGTTCAAGCTTTATCATTCCGTAGAACAATTTTGTGCGGCATCGGGTGATAAAGGGAACGCCACATATAGAAGCAATACCTTTGATCTAATGACATTTCGCGATCACAACACTACGATTTTTGAAGATGATGCGGGCAATAAAAAGGAACTCAAATCCAATGAGCGTTATTATGTGCCAAGCGAGATAACGTGGCTTTTAAAGACGCTGGGATATAGGAAAATTGATATTTTTGGCGCAAAACTTGGGGCATTTTCGAGAAACGATAAGTTGACAACAGAAGATTTTGAGATGCTTGTTGTCTGTCAAAAATAGAGGTTATTGTTCCGTAAGAATAAATGAAAAGAAGTAAAACTAGAAGCATTGAAGAGCTTTTTTTGAGGATTAATCTTTGATAGGGTAGTCTAAGGATATTTGCCAGCCCATAATTCGTTTGCGGTAAATCTTTACAAATAGCGGTATTTCAATGGGTTGTAGGGTTTGCCTACCGTCCACGATTACCCGTTGCTTAATTTACTGCTGAGAACACAAAGGTTGCAGAGAGATGCTCTTCTGGTAATAGGGTTCAGACGGATTTTTAGAGTTTCAAAAGCTGTTGGAGCCGGCGGTTAGTCTGAGCACTAATTGTTCTATTGCAACTTCTGCCTTTGTCTGGCCGGTCTTTATCGCATAATCAATCGCTGCCAAATTTTGTATTGCGGAGCCAATCTGCTTCAAACTCATTTTGTGAACCTGCGAAAAAAAGCCATCTCTATTGCCCCAGATGCGTAATCTGCCCACTATATCAGAAGGGCTAAAGCCCTTTTCGAGTAAGGCCTTGGCGCCGAACATCCTGCGCAGGTGGAATGCAAAAGCCCCGACAACGGTGTACTCAGCAGACCTATCCTCCGCCAGCATATTCCTTAGCCGCTCCACCGCCTGTGTGACATTGCCGGCTAAACACGCATCAATCACCGCAAATGCACCGTATATCCGATTATGCCCAATCAACGCCTCGATATGTCGCACATCAATAACCTTTTCCGCATCTACAAAGAGTGCCAGCTTGTCAATTTCGCTGTACAGCCGGGGCAGGTCATCGCCAGCTAATTCGATGAGAAGTTCGGCTGCATCTTGAGCTAACTTTTTGTCGTGAGCATCGCCGGCATATTTAATTAAACGCCCCGGCAGTTGCCACGGCTTGGGCTGCGTTATGCTGATTAGTTCACCAACCTTCGTTAACTTCTTGGCCAATTTGGTTCGTGTGTCCCAGCTGCTTACTGTAAGGATTAGTATGCCGGTAGGGCAGGGATTATCGAAATATTTTTCGAGTAACTCGCGATTTTGAGAAATGAATTTGTCGGCCCATCTTATAAGAACAACTCGCCGGTCTGTCAAAAAAGGTATTGTTCTCAGTTCATCCAGAACCTCGGAAATCGAAATTTGGTTTGGGTCAGCGTCAAAGAATCCTGTCGCTCTTTGAGACGGCTCTATAAGCTTATCAAGAAGCTCTTTACACTCGGCGTTGACTAGAGATTCTTCTTTGCCGGCAATGACATATATCAGCTCATTTCTTTTCCTCGTATTTGTATTACTTTTAGCCATTTGAGCTCATACCGGC
>CAZKYA010000042.1:0-13021 GCA_964556725.1 uncultured Pirellulales bacterium | reverse complement strand
ATTTAGTTTTGGGCTTGGTTTTAGGTTTTGATTTTGCTTGTGCCTCCGGTTTAGCTTTCGGCGTTGATTTGGCTTCCGCATCAGATTTCGGAGCCGGTTTTTGATTATTATCGGAACTTTCTTTCGTCCTGATTTTATCCGGTTCACCAGCTATTTTTTCGGCTGCGACGAGCTTATCACCGGCTTTGAGCTTGATTAATCGCACGCCTTGTGTATTTCTGCCAATCGAGCGTATCTCATCGAGCCCGGTGCGAATAATCATCCCATTAGCGGTTATCAACATTAAATCATCATTGCTCTGAACTGCTTCAAGAGCGACTACCTTGCCATTGCGAGCGGTTGTTTTTATGTTTTTAAGCCCTACTCCGCCTCGGCTTTGAGACCGATAGTTTTCAAAACCGGTGCGTTTGCCGTATCCGTTTTCACAGACCGTAAATAGAGCCGCTTTTTCCTCTACTATCACCATGCCGACTACGGTGTCTCCGGGGCGGAGTTTGATGCCTTTAACGCCCCGCGAGGCACGGCCCATCGAGCGGACATCACTTTCGTCAAAGCGTATCGTCATCCCGTCACGTGTGCCGAGCATAATATGGTTGCTTCCTGTGGTAAGCGTAACACCAATCAAATCATCGTTGGGGTCGAGATTGATTGCGATGACGCCAGTTGCTCTCGGGTTGCTGTAAGCCAGTAGTTTCGTCTTTTTCACAACCCCGTTTTTGGTTGCCATAACGAGTTGTCGTTGTGCCTTTTCGTCCTCATCATCAAAACTGCTGACATTGATTATTGACGCTATCTGTTGATTTGCGAGCTTGAGCAGGTTGACGATATTTCTGCCCTTGCTCTGTCTGGACATACTCGGAATATCATAGACCTTCAGCCAGTAGCACTTTCCGCGATTGGTAAATATAAGCAGATAATCGTGTGTAGATGCGATAAACAGATGTTTTATGAAGTCGCCCTCTTTCGTATCCGAGCCGATTATTCCTCTGCCGCCGCGACCCTGTCTGCGGTAGGTGTCAATCGGCATTCGTTTTACGTATCCGTCGTGACTGACTGTAACAATAACTTCCTCTTCGGCAATCAAATCTTCGACTTCCAGCTGTTCAACTTCAGCTGTGATTTGCGTCCGCCTTTTGTCACCGTATTTTTCTTTTATTTCATGGATATCTTCGCGAATGACATCCATCAGAATATTCTCGTTAGCCAATATTGCTTCGAAACCCTCTATTTGCTCGGTAATGTCGGCGTATTCTTTGGCCAGCTTTTCCATTTCCAGGCCGGTCAGTCTTTGAAGCTGCATCGTTAAAATCGCATCGGCCTGTGGACCCGTAAGGTAATGTTTGCCTTTGGTTTTTTCCTTAACAAAGGCCTTGGGCAGAATTTTCTTCAGTGTTGCCACCTCAGCTAATTGCAACGGCTTTTTCATCAGGTTCAGCTTTGCTGTAGGTGTATCGGGTGATTTTTTTATCAGCTCAATGATTTCATCAATGTCACTAACAGCTAAAATAAGCCCTTCCAGAATGTGGGCTCTGTTTCTGCATCTCATTAACAGGTATCCGCTTCGCCTGCGGATGATAGTCTTGCGGTGGTCAATGAAGCAATTAAGCAGCTGCTTGATATTGAGCGTTTCGGGTCTGTTATTGACAAGAGTGATATTGGCAATGGCAAAGGTGCTCTGCAGAGAAGCATAACGGTACAGTTTGTTCAGAGCGACTTCAGCATCGGCGTCTTTTTTCAAGTCAACAACTATCCGTAAGCCGTGACGGTCCGATTCATCTCTGACGTCGGCAATTTCACCAATTGTGCCCTTATGAACACATTCTGCTATCTTGGAGACAATAGCGGTCTTAATGACCATATAAGGTATCTCGGTTATTACTATTCTCTGCCGTCCTTTTTTGCTGGTTTCGATGTCTGCCTTGCTTCGGACCGTCAAATGACCTTTACCTTTGGTGTAGGCATTTACAATACCTTTTTTGCCGCAGATGATTCCACCTGTTGGAAAGTCCGGCCCGGGCAGGCACTTGATAATATCCTTGAACCCGCAGTTGGGGTCGTTAATAAGCAGTAGTAGGGCGTCACAGACCTCGGCAATATTGTGTGGCGGGATGTTGGTAGCCATTCCGACGGCAATGCCTGTCGAGCCGTTGACTAAAAGGTTCGGAAACCTTGAAGGCAGAACCGTCGGCTCCATCCGCGTCTCATCGTAGTTCGGCACAAAATCAACCGTATCGTGGTCAATATCTTCGAGCATTTCCATGGCCGGCGCTGCCATTCGTGCCTCGGTATATCGCATAGCGGCCGGCGGGTCCGCATCGATACTGCCGAAGTTGCCCTGCGGGTCAATCAGAGGGTAGCGCATATTCCAGTCTTGGCCCAGACGCACTAACGTTCCGTAGGTCGCCTGGTCGCCGTGCGGGTGGTAGTTACCGCCGGTATCGCCGACGATTTTCGCGCATTTACGGTGTTTGCTTCGCGGGCCGAGATTCAAATCGTTCATCGCCACCAATATCCGTCTTTGCGAGGGTTTCAGCCCATCTCGAACGTCCGGCAGGGCACGCGAAACAATAACGCTCATCGCATAGTTCAGGTATGAAGTCTTCAGCTCGTCGAGAATCCGCACATCCTCGAACTTTTCCTGAAATGATTGAGTTTTTTTCATATTTTTTGCTGCCCTTGGCCAAATGAAGGCCCGAATTTTACAGCCAATAAAGTACTTCCAAATGGCTAAAAAGTCAAGAAATACAGCAGTAATTTTGAAGGGTTTTTAACCGGTGATTTTGCTTATTGATGCACAAAATTTCGTGTTTGCCCCCTTAGTGTATTGCAGTGGTCGTTTAGCCGTTGCCGGAACGGCGACGCAAAATATTTAGCCTGCGGTTTCACCGCAGGTTTTTATCTGAGCGCGGTCGAAGGGAAGCAATCTCAAAATAGTAAATAGTCAATAATAAGTAATAAATTATTGCGCCCTGCGTTTTCTCAATAAAGACAACCCACCTAAACCAAGAAGTAAAACCGTCCCCGGCTCAGGAACCGCTGTCCATAGTAAACCGTTGTAGAAAACCTGCATGTCTTGCTGATTACTCCCAGCCTCTTTGTCCTCGATGTAGTGCGGGAAGTACAACCCGCGGTATGTATCGCCTTCGTTCGCCACGATCATCCCATGCCTCAAAACAGGACCAGCCAGCGACCAGGTTTCTGCGACAGCTTGACCTGTTGTGAGAGGCCACGTGGTGCCATCAGGCCCGGGCCATGCCATATATGGAACCCCTGTGCTGTATGGTTCACTCACTCCAACAAATAAGGGATGCTCTGGAGCCAGCAGGTCGAACTGAATTCCACCAAGGAAGGTGTTCGTGCCAAAGTAGATAGACTCGCTCAAGCCCAATAGAGGTGCCAAACGTCCCTTGTTCCCATCAGAACTAAAGTAGGTAAGGATGATGCCATGACCAGCTTCAACGTAGTCGATGATAGCATCGATTTCCACGTCTGTATATGTAAAATATGATCCTGGCACGCTGAGAATCAGCACATCTGCATTGGTGGCCTCTATCTTCTGGAGAGTCAGATTGTCACCACTAAGGCTTGTATAGTCAATCTCGACTGGCACATTGCCGAAGTCACTCCAGCCGGTATTCATCTCTCGCCATATCGTCGTATCGGGACTATGGGTCCCCTGCGAGCGAACCACTGCAGCTCGCACCGGCATCGCCAGCACAGACGTCGCACTAAGCATAAGGCAGACCATTATAGCTGCCACAAGTGTTGTAGTTGGCGCTCCGAACAAAATCATCGAATTTCGTAGTTTCTTGTAAATTTTCATCTTTTTACTTCTCCTTATTCGATTGGCGGCTATTTCTGCTGCCGGTTCTTAATTCCATCTCGTCTGGGACCGCCACAGCCGAATATTTGAACATACCTAAGTTTTATTCCTGCACACATTAATTAGCTTATGGTGGCAAGCGAGTTTCTGTCCGTTTCATCACGACCACCTTTGCTTTTTGTGCTTTTTCGCGGCAAAACCAGTTTCTGCCCGAATTTTCGTTATATGGGCGCACGGACTAACCCTTTTTCATCCTTGCCTTGGTTGAATTAAACCAGTTTTTGTGGGAGAAAATCCTGGTAGGAGAAAGCTTTCTCACCACTCCTCCTTGAATATGGTTATCTTATGCCAGACTTAACGGGAAATGTCAAGGAAATTATGGGGCTTTAGATAATTGTAGAATTCTTAGGCAAAAGACGGGACTGAGTCCATAGTTGATAATTTATGAACAGAAAAAGGTATAAAAAATAGTCAATAATAAATACTTGTCCTGAGCTTGCCGAAGGAATAAATTATTGCGCCCTGCGTTTTCTAAACAGTGCCAAACTACCCGATCCGACGAGTAAAACCATCCCCGGCTCAGGTATTGGATAGGCATATTCCAAAGCGTCTATATCGCCCTCGTCTAAAGTAACATCTTCGTTGCGATATCCGCTGTAGCCATACATGGTACGATCTGCATCATTCGGGTTGTAAAGGTCTGACAGTGAAAAGGCATGGCCCAGCTCGTGTAGGGCGATATGCTCGACAAATACATATTCTAAGCCGGAGTCGTCGGTGTATGTGTACCAGGTGAAATTTTCCCCGTTGAAGAATATGTCGCTTTCGACCTGAACCAGGGTGTCGTTATAATACCACGTCATTGTAACTCCAATTGCGTTTGGATTAAAGCCGTACGACTGCCAGTTGCTCTCAACCCAGCTAAGTTCGTTGTCGCCGTTTAAACCTCCCCAGTCGCCGTCATAGCTGCTCAGTGAATTAGCTATCGAGGTGTTTGGCACCGCTTGCCAACTGCCCAGTGCGCTGGAAACGGCCGTCCAGTCGCTGCCGTCGGCGATGTCAGCCGAGCCAGAGACCGATTCGAATTCAATTGTAAAACGGTCCTTGTAGGACCAGTACCAGCGATATGGGAGAACCGAGTCCTCCGGGGCAGTGCCTATATGATTAATTTCTACAACGATACGGTCGTCTGTTGTCTGACTTGGTATATACACAGGTGTAGAAAAAGTTGCCCTTACAATCATAAATACCATCAGAAAAGACCAGACAAATACGGTTTTTGTGTTGTTTGCATTCATTAGATCTCCTCCAGAGATTATTATTCATTCACAACAAAATATAATTGTTTTTATACCCTGCGTTTCCTCAGCAAAGCCAAACATCCCAAACCCATCAGCAAAATCGTTCACGGTTCTAAATTTGTTTCAGCTGAGAAATTACCGTATTTCTTACCTTGATTAATTTCCTTAGGGTGGTGGGCGAAGTGGTATCTTTTTCATAACGGCCTCCTTTCCTTTTTGTGCTTTTTAGTGACAAAATTCCTTTTTTGCTCGAATTTCCGTTATTATGAACGCACGGATTATCCCTTTTCCGTCCATGACTGGATTAAACCAATTTTTGTGGGAAGAGAGCTCAAATAGTAGTAAAAGGAGCTTCCTCACCACTATTCCTTTAATATATTTATGTCACATACCATGTTTAAAGGGAAATGTCAAGGAAAATTATGGGACCAAAAAATTCCTTCCTCCTCGACCTGACTGCCTACCCGCTCTCCGTTTCATAACTAAAGCTTAGAAATCAATTTACAAATAGTCAATAGTAAATAATAAATAGTAAATTTTATTGGGGTAGCATCGATAAAAATTTGTAATCCCCGGAGCCCACGGCGAACACCAATGCAGATTAGCACGGAAACGGTGTAAGCGATCAATCACTATTACTTTCTTATCACTTTACTCAGTCGAAGGATTAACACCCAGTCTGTGTCTCGTGATGGAGGTGTGAATAAGACTGGGGCAGCATCATCTGTCTGTATAAGTACAGGATTGACTGGTGTTTTCATGCCGGTCTTTGTATCGATCCAGACATTGCTTTGATAGGAGCCTTTGGCCAGCTTAATGGCGAAAGGCTCACCGTGACTGGCAAAAACGAGGTATTGCCGGCCTGTTTCAGCCAGTGCCCAAACTCGCATGGCGTCATGCTGCCTGAGCAATTCGTCATGGGGTGTCATCCGGTAGAAGGCCACCTCATTGTTCATGACCTGGGCCACGATATCCACATACTTTTCCGAGGCAGTATAAGAATTGGCCTCGTTAAAGGGCAGACCAGTGGGGCCGTCAGCGTAGAGTTCGTATTCCTTGAGATGGCCGTTCCAGTTGAAGGAAGCACCGCCCACAGCACAGGCCCAGGCCGAACGACGCAGGTCGTCTTGTGTAGCGCCGGCCTTTTCGTGCCAGTAGCGACGCCACAGGGCATTGCCTTCAGACATGTAAACCGGTTTGCCCTGGTAGCCTTGAATCACAGCCATATGGTGGGTCCAGGGCTCTTTCCAGTAGGTCCGCTCCATCGCCTTGGCATAGGCCGCGATTTCATGGTTTTCGACTGCTGCAAAGGTATACTCCGGGCGATCATACTCGTTGTCACGCGGGCTTTCGTCCTCGTACGTACGCAGATGCTCAAAGATGTCATATTTCCGGAGCAGGCGTGCCAGGCTCAGTTCATGGGTTTCGCGATCGCCCACGACCTCCCAGGCAAAATTCCAGCCAGCTATGTTGGCATAGGGCCCAATTCGCGCAACGACATATCGTACATAAAACTCCTTTTCAGAGTCACTGAGTTTCTCCCAGGCAGGCCCGTCGTTACGAGAGCCGTCAAAGCCCAGAAACATGTGCACGCCGATGTTCTGGTCATTCAGAAAGCCGAGGTGCCTTTCCATCAGGTGCCAGACGTTGAGCTTCATGGTGCTGGAGGCTTTGCCCTCTTCGTAAAGAGCCAGGTCAAGGGTCTCCGGCTCAGGGCCGTCCAGGTAGTATTGCTTAAAGCAACACAGAGACAACAGCCAGTTGACCTGCAGGTGGTTGTAGCCGTGCTCGATGAACTTGTTGTAGACGTTTTCAACGACCCAGTCAAAGTCTTGAGCAATCACACCGTGACCGGTTTCATAGTATGATTTGAGCCACACCGGGTCTGTGCCATTGTACGCAAACCAGTGCGGATTGTCTTTGTAGGACTGAAGGATGCCTTTACCTGCTCCGGTCTGTACGCATTGAAAAACGCCTGTGCCGCCAGGTGTATTGTCGCTCCATTGCCAGGTGTAGGTCCAGGTACCCAACTCATTGGGCATGAAACGCAGTTTCCAGATATGGCCGGTTGTCAGGTCGCCATAACCGGCGCCATCGCCATCAAAAAAGCCCCAGAAGTCCCAGGTCTTTCCAGAGGGGGATGTGTACGTGACAGTCAGTTCCACATCCGTGAACTTATTGGCATAAGCCGCTTCATTGCTCAGACGCGTTTCAAACACACGATATAATCCCACATCAGGCCCTTGAACCGCCAAAGCGCAGGCACCCCAGCCTACCATAATCAAACACACACATGCTTTCTTCATTAGAAATACTCCTTACTTGGAAAAGGTACTCTTGAACACATATCGCCCTGCAGGAACCTTAAACACTACGAACTGCCCGTCCCGTCCAAACAATGAGATTTGCGGGATCTGTTCCACTGGGATGTTGCCCTCTTTGACCATTGTCCCTTCATCGCTGGGCACATAGATGCGCGCGGTGGTATTGGCTGGAACGGACACGTCCAAAGTCAGTGTAGTGTCCTGCCGCTGCCATCGGCTCTGGATCATACCGTGGATGGATTGATGACCAGCTCCGGCGTATGCCAGGCCGCCGCCCAGGTAGGGCTTGATTTGGAATTGCTTGAAGCCGTTGATCTCCGGGTCCAGCTCGATGCCGGCAACACATCGATAGAGCCACTCTCCTACTGATCCCAAGGAGTAGTGGTTGAAGGAATTCATCAACGGATTGAAGAAACCATCCTCCTTCGTCCATCCGTTCCACCGTTCCCAAATCGTCGTGGCGCCATGAATCACCGGATAGAGCCACGAGGGATAGTCTTCATTGAGAAGCAGGCGGTAGGCGACGTCCGCGTGACCGGTCAGTGTGAGGATCGGATTCAAGTGGCTGATGCCGATGAAACCCGTGCTAAGGTGCCAGTCGAGTTTCTTGATGTTCTCCACGAGATGATCCGCGGCGCGTCCGCGCACCTCCTCGGGCAGGAGATTGAATGCCAGCGCCAGCAGATACGCCGTCTGTGTGTCCACAGTGAGCCGGCCATCTTCCCGCAGCCATTCCTTCTGAAACGCCACACGCACCCGCTCGTGCATCGCATTGAAACGTTCGGCATCTCCTGTCCTGCCCAACTGGCGGGCCATGCGTGCCATCTTCGCGGCGTCATCAGCCCAATAGGCGGTGGCCAGCAATGTTTTCATCGGCGACTGAGTGCGGAACTCACGGTCGGACGGAATGCACAGCCAGTCACCGTAGTTGTTGTTCAAGGCATGACGGCGAATGCCTTCAGGATTGGCTTTCTCGAGCCAGTCCAGCCACCGCACCATGGCATCCCAATTGCGTTCGATGATCCGGCGGTCCCCATAAACACGCCAGATCGTCCAGGGAACGATGATCCCGGCGTCAGCCCATCCGGCACCGCCGCCCAGACCATCCAGGCCGACGAAGTTTTCTCCTTCACGCAAGCGCGGCGCGATGTCCGGGAACACACCATCCACATCCTGTGAATCGGTGACGTCGGTCATCCATTTGGTGAAGAATGCCGCCACATCCATGTTGTAGGTGGCGGTGCGCAGAAAGACCTGCGCATCGCCCATCCAGCCGAGACGTTCGTCGCGTTGCGGGCAATCAGTAGGCACGGATAGAAAGTTGCCTTTCTGACTCCAGACAATATTGCTGTAAAGCTGATTGACCATAGGATTCGAGCACTCGAAGGAGCCGACAACCGGCGTATCAGAGTGAACAGCAATTCCGGTAATCGAATCAAGCGACGGCTTGCCCGGATAGCCGGTCACCTCGACATATCGAAAGCCGTGATAGGTAAATCGCGGCTCCCAGACTTCCTCGCCTTCGCCTTTGAGAATGTAAACGTCTGTGGCCTTGGCGCGACGGAGGTTCTCGGTGTAGAGGGTACCGTCCGGATTCAACCGCTCGGCATGGCGCAGTTGAATACGTGTGCCTGCCTGCCCGTTGACGGCAAGCCGAACACAACCGGCAATGTTCTGGCCCAAGTCGTAGATGAACACGCCGGGCCTGATCTCATTCATCGAGACCGGGCGAAGCGTTTCGACAACGCGGATGGGTTCAGAGCGCTGCGCCACCAAGGGAAGATCTTCATCGGTCTCTCCGGGCTGATTGTTCGAGAACCCAAACTTGGGAATGTGAACTTTTGACGGCGCGACTTCGACCGCCGCCAGCCACGCGGAATCGTCAAAGCCTGATTTGTCCCATCCCGTGCGCTTTCGCCGCGCGTCGTAGGTTTCTCCCATCATGAAGTCACTGTAGAGAATCGGGCCGGTCTCGCAGCGCCAAGAAGTATCAGTAACGACGATAACAGTTCCACCGTTCTCCAGTTCTGCTTCGAGTTGAATCAGGAGACTGTTTTTCAGCGTGCCGTATTGGCCGCGAGTTTCCTGCCAACCGATGAAGCCACTCCACCAGCCATCGCCGAGCATAGCGCCTATAGCATTTTCTCCGGTGACGAGCAGTTCAGTGACATCGAACGTGCGGTAATGCAGACGCTTATTGTAGTCGGTCCACTCGGGCATGAACCTGTCCTCGCTGATGCGCTGCCCATTTAGTTTCAGATCGAAGATGCCCCGGGCGGTGGCGTATAGGGTGGCGCGGCGGGGTTTTGCAGGCAGCACGAAAGCCTTCCGAAACAACGGTGAAGTGCCCGGCTCGGTTGCGGTGCCCTCGATGGCCTCAGGATCGCGATGGATGATATCCAGGTCTTGGGAAATCCAGCGTGCCCGCCAGTCATGCGGCTTCAACAAACCCATAGTCCAGAAGGCCGGCTCGCTTGTAACGGAGTTGCCTGTCTCGTCCCAGACAGTGACGCACCAGTGGCAGGCCATCCGCGATACGAGTGGCGCACCATTATAGACGACGTGAGTGGATTGGTCGGTTTCAACGCGTCCGCTGTCCCACAGATCGGTGTTTCCTTGCTCCAATCTTTCGCGAGAATTCGCCACCAGGACCTGCCACGCTGTCTGTCGCGCGCCGCGCCTGTTGCTTTCCATGATCCAGCTTAGGCGGGGTCGGGTTTCATCAATGCCTAGCGGATTCAGAAGATATTCGCAGCGCAAACACGCTACCGTTGTGATCGTATCCATCGTTAATTGACTCCACGCCGCATCACTGGCCGAAGTGCTCCGGCTTGATCCAGAACAAGGCCGTCCCAAACCACAAAACCATCCCCACGATCATAAGTTGCAAGTAGGTGTCTTTGGCGAGCATTCCCCCAAATAACAGAAACGCCGGGATGATAGAGAGCGCCAGCCCGATGAATGATATGATTTGCAGGATTAGTTTTTTCTGTGAATTCATGTCATGCCTCCTTTGGGAGCGGTGTCCGGGTAAGCTTTTGTTGAAGGATGCCGCAGATGGTGTAGAGGGTCACGGCAATGATCCATGCCGGCAGCACTTGAGAGAAGAGGTCCGCACGGTGGTTGGCGAGAAACTGCGGCAGGTAGTCGTTCACCCAGCCGAAGCTCGCATACTGGTCCTTGGCGTAGAGAACGAAGCAGATGGCGAAAGAGCCGAACCATCCGACCGCCGCCGGCCAGCTCGCCATCAACCCCTTTCGCTCGGCGTAGTATCGCGCGAGACCAAGCCTCGGAAACAGCCAGAAATCAATGAAGATGAACGCGCCCAGGGGCATGAAGAACAGCCCGTAGTAGGCCACGATTCGATCCAGATAATGCAGTACTGCCGGAATGCATGCTGTGATAATCATGATGGCCCCGGCTACCATCGTTACGGCCCAGCGTCGCCAGTTCGGCGTGGCAACCTGAAAAGCCAGACCCGCTCGATAAAGTGTCGGATTTGCGGTCGTCCACCCTGCCAGGACCACACAGACGATACCGGCAAAACCAGCAGCAAGCATCGCAATGTTACCCGGAGTGGGATTGGGTTGGGCCACGCCGGCCGCCAGTTCCGAATGCACAAAAGCGGCGCACAGAATGCCGGAACATATCCACGCCATGTAGTGACCCAGAAACATGCCGAAGGCCGAGCAGAATCCCATCTGCCACTTTTTCGCATAGCGGAATATCGTCACATCGCCCATGCCCATATGCTGCGAAATATTACAAAGCCAGGCCAGACCCACGCAGCTCCAGAACGTGTATTGCATCTGGCCTTTCTGCGCCACGCCCGTCCAGATTTTTTCGTTTGCCACCTTCCAAAAATTTCCCAGTCCGGTGACACCGAGTGACGGAAGTGAGGCGACCGCCCCCGCGAGAAAAACAAACGGCATCCACGGGGCTGCAACTTTGGCGAAGTGTGTCAACTTCTCGAAACCGAGTACCGCCAGCACCGCCACCACAACTCCGACCACGATGGCAATGAGCATCCAGGGAAGGCTGGGCACTGCCTCACCAGCAGCATAGTTCGGACTCGGAACATTAAAGGTAAGCGCAACTGCGGTTGTGGACACATTATTCATCGAACCGGCCAGCAAACACAAGATCAGCGCGAATAATCCCGAATAGAGCATGGTCAGGTACGGTCCGGCAATCTTTCGGATCTGCCAATAGACCGTCAGCCGTTCTTTGACGGCGATTGGGGCGCACATCAGAGCCCAGCAGAGCACCGCCAGCAGATTGCCGACAGCGAGACCAACGAACACATCAAAGGCCGTCACCCCGTGCATTACAAGCAGCGTGCCCAGGACAAACTCCGTGCCTGCGATGTGCTCGCTTGTGAACATCGCAATAAAGGTGCGCCACCCATACAGCTTGTCTGCGGTGACCGGTTCGCGATCGTATTCATATAAGGCATCCAGACGCTCAATGAGGCTTAATGGCTGTGTTGTACTCATAGGCACTCCACTTAAACTTATAATGTCCTTCTGATCACACATGATTTATCCAAAATCCCCGTAGTTTTGTCAATTATAAAGTTTGGTAATTATAGAAGTTTTATCACGTATAAAGTTTTTTCAGTATCGGGGCAGTGACGAAAGGAGAGAGCCATGGCGATCGCTTTTTCACACCAATGCATGAGGTTTCTGATTGATAATAATACGCAGGTATAGTAATGAGCACATCGTTAACAATGTTGACTGTTATTATGCAGGTGTCAGACACGAGTAAAAGAAGGATACAAGTTAACGAACTCATCGAATAAAATCCATCATCGTTTAACCTTTTATTTTTGGATTACCGACTTTATTGCGGTTTTTTACCTGAGCCACCGTGGATAAAACGCATCTGGCCCACATTAGGGATAACTCCCCAGATATCCCGGTCAAAGAGTTTGAAGCCCTGGGGCCAATAGACGAACATCGCCTTGCCGACCAGATAGTCACGCGGGACAATCCCTGCTCGGTAAGAAATATCGTTATTTGATACCCCAGCGCTGCTCCACCACCTACCGTCTTCGCTGTTGGGACTGTTGTCACCCAGCACGAAAAACTCATCTTCACCGAGGGTGAATGGATTACCTTCTGTTGCTCTGCCGATTTCGGTGCTGTTGGCGTATTTTTTGGCTGTGTAGTGAATATCCCTGAAAACGGCTATATGTGAAAGTGTCAGCTTCCCAGAGCCGAAAACTTCTACCTGCGGCTGAATATTTGTTTTTCTCAGGCCGGCATCGTCCGGTCCGCTACCCAAATCATACATTAATTTGTTACTGCCGAATTGAAAAATCAGTTGATGGTCAACATTGGCAAATTTGACCAGCATCGGTTTGTTTGCAGCTACCGCTTCGATTGATTTACTGTTTAATATTGTTTCTTTACCTTCCGAAGCTTTTGTAATGACCATTTCGCCGGCAAAATCAACCCACGCTCTGTAATCGCTTTTATATTTGCTCAGTGCTATGCCGATACGGCCCTGTGGTTTTTCCGCATTGGCGTAGAAACTCACCATCAGGTCGCTGCAATATGGCATATCGC
>CAZKYA010000041.1:0-15709 GCA_964556725.1 uncultured Pirellulales bacterium | reverse complement strand
GACTCTGGTACAGCGTAATCTCCGCCGCCGGCTCGCCCTTAGCTTCTCGCTTTTCTTTTATCTGACCCGTAATTCTCCTTTTTCTGATTGTTTTTAGCTCGATTTCATATTCCCAGCCGAGATTATCTAATACGATAATATGTTCGCCGACTTTTTTGCGCAGCACGTTGCAGACTTGATGTGCCTGCTGTCCCTCCAGAATAATCTCTTTGCCTCGCAGATTCTCCTGTCCTACAAAAAACCTATCCATCTTTTACCTTTGCTTGAGCTGCATATGTATATACTTCTGTTTCTTTGCTTAATCATAAATCAACAATCGCGAATCGTAAATGGAAAAACATCCCACGATTTATTGAGTAGTCGTTTGGCCCTTGTCTACCATTCGTGTGGTGGAGTCCCCGCTATGGCGACAAACCAGAGTTATCTTGAGCCACGTTTTCCGCTTTCGTCTGCTGCCACCCCTTTTCTATCTTTGACAGAGGACAAAGGGGCAAGTCGCGGAAAGCACAGGGCAAAAGACCTGGCCATCACATTACTTTATCATTTGTTATTCCCGCGTAAGGTGGTCATTTCTGCGAAAGAATCCGCCTTTTAGACGGGATAGTTCATCGGGCTGATAATTTATGGTTGTGTTGCGGTCAATGGCTAAAGAAAAAAGTGAGCCCCCTACGATGCAGCCGTGCCGATAACTATTGATTATTGATTAGTGATTATTTATAATTTATAATTGATTTGGAAAATCAGGAGACAGGAGTAGTTGGTTGTAAGGGTTGTTATAAGAGTTTAGGATTTTTTAGGAGCGGTTATGTCAGGGCATTCACACTGGGCGAGTATAAAGTATAAAAAGGCGGCAGTTGACGTTAAGCGCGGCAAGATGTGGAGCAAATTGGCTCGAATGATAATAGTTGCAGCCAAGAACGGCGGCGGAGACCCTTCAGCAAATCTGGCTTTGAGATATGCAATCGACAAGGCCAAGGCGGCCAATATGCCGAAGGATACGATTGAAAAGGCAATCAAAAAGGGAACCGGCGAGGTCGAAGGCGTTAATTTTGAAGAGGTGCTCTACGAAGGTTACGGGCCGAGCGGCGTGGCTGTAATGGTTGAGGCGCTGACGGATAATCGTAATCGGACTACGCCGGAAATTAAAAGAATCTTTGAGAAACACGGCGGTTCTTTAGGAACAAGCGGGTGCGTTGGCTGGATGTTCAGCAAGAAGGGGCTTATCACAGTGAGCACAAATAACATTGTCGAAGACCAGCTTCTGGAGATTGCTCTGGCAGCAGGTGCAGACGATATGAAAAACACGGGTTCAGTTTACGAACTAACCTGTGAGCCGGGCGCATACGAAGAATTGAAAAAGACTTTGCAGGAAAAAGGGATACCAACCGAGGTGGCGGAGATATTAATGGTGCCGCGGAACACGGTGCCGGTCAGCAATGAGGCGACCGCCAGGAAGATTATTTCCCTGATGGAGGGGTTCGAAGACCACGACGACGTTCAAAATGCATCCGCAAACTTTGACATACCTGATGAGATAATGGCCCGTCTTTCGTAGTGCGTTTCTCGATACTTGAAATTTGAAACCACAGGTTTAGCTACCGCCACTTCGTGTCACGGATTTCACGGATGTTTGTCTTCGTCCCTCGTAAGAACTACGGCAGGCAATTGGGGTCGCAGGGGTCGCCGCACTTGAGCCATTGGTTGGCAAAGATACCGAAATCTACAAAATCGACAAAGCAATCATTATTCAGGTCAGCGGTTAGCCAGTCGAGACAAGGGATGAATATATACGCCGAGCCGGAGTCGGCTCCTTTGTCGTCATCGCCAAACGCCCCCACGATTCCATAATTGCTGCTGATAGAAACAGACATGCCAAAGTAGTCCCAGGCAGCGCCATCTGCGGCCAGCAACTTGGCCTGCTGGCTCCAGCTTGTCCCATCCCACCTGAATATATAAGCCGAGCCGGAGTCGGCTCCTTTATCGTCATTACGGTACGCCCCCACGATTGTCTTATCGCCGCTTATAGAAACAGACATGCCAAAGTAGTCGCCGGCAGCACCATCTGAGGCGGTAAGCTTTTGCTGCTGGCTCCAGCTTGTTCCATCCCGCCTGAATATATAAGCCGAGCCGGAGTCAGTTCCTTTGTCGTCATGGCGATACGCCCCCACGATTGTCTTATCGCCGCTTATAGAAACAGACCTGCCAAAGCAGTCGTCGTCGGCATCGCCGTCCGAGGCGATAAGCTTTTGCTGCTGGCTCCAGCTTGTTCCATCCCACTTGAATATATAGGCCGAGCCGGACCACTTCCCTTTGCCGTCATCGTAATCCGCCCCAACGATTGCATAATCGCCGCTGATAGAAACTGACTCGCCAAAGCTGTCGCCGGCAGCGCCATCCGAGGCGAGAAGCTTTTGCTGCTGGCTCCAGCTTGTCCCATCCCACTTGAATATATAAGCCGAGCCGGAGAAGTCTCCTTTGTCGTCATCGCCATACGCCCCCACGATTGCCAAATCGCCGCTGATAGAAATAGACACGCCAAAGCTGTCGCCGGCAGCGCCATCCGAGGCGGTCAGCTTTTGCTGCTGAACCCATTCTGTGCCATCATGTTTGAATATATAAGCTGAGCCGGAGAAGTCTCCTTTGTCGTCATCGCCATGCGCCCCCACGATTGCATAATCGCCGCTGATAGAGATAGAGCAGCCAAAGCTGTCGCCGGCAGTGCCATCCGAGGCGGTCAGCTTTTGCTGCTGAACCCATTCTGTGCCGTCATGTTTGAATATATAAGCCGAGCCGGACCAGTCTCCTTTGTCATCATCGCCATACGCCCCCACGATTGCATAATCGCCGCTGATAGAAACACAAATACCAAAGTAGTCGTAGTTAGCACCATCCGAGGCGAGAAGCTTTTGACTTTCCAGCCAGGCGGTATCGGCCTGAACAGGAACCGCCACCGCCAAATACCAGACGGTTAGCACTATCATCCGGAACCATTTTTTATTTTCTTTGCTTGCAGGCATTACCCATCCTCCTATTTTATTGTCTGCCGCAGAGTTCACAGGGAGCTAATTGAAGTACATTTATATTTTTATTATCTCTGTGCACCTCTGTGGCTTTGGAAAATCCGGATTAATATAATTTTACCAACAAACAGGCAAAAAATCAAGTAAAAACTCAAATCGACCGGTTTTATTTTTTAGACACAGATTTACACGGATTTATCCGCTAAACAGAGTGGCGGATTAATGCTGAATTATATTTCTTGTTTTTGCTGCTTTTTCAGTGCCTTCATTCGTTCTGTTGCGAGTTGGTATTTGTCTTCGCCGAGTCGGCTGACAATTTTGCGATGGGGGTACATTATCTTGAACTGGCGTTGGAAGGAGTCTTCGATATCGATTGCGTTTTTGTAGTGGTTAATGGCATCGTCAATTCGACTTAATTTTTCGGCGATTTGGGCGAGTTCAAAGTGGATTTGTGCTGAGCCGGGATAAAGCTCCCCAGCTTTGCGGCCCCAGTCATAAGCATTCTGGTGCTGGCCAAGAAGGTCATAGACTGTGCTTAGCTTTTCGTAGTTTTTGAAATTTGCGTAGTCGTGGGCAATTGCTTCGAGAAAGCATTGTTCAGCTTTTCTGAGAAGAGAGGGTTGTTTTTCCGCCGTGTTGTCATAATGCTGCAGGTAAAGCCGGCCTTCCAGGTTTGACGCTGTTGGGTCCAGCCGGTCATCTTCAGCGGCGGCGGTTAAGAAATTGTATGCTCGTTGGAATTGGCCATCAGAGATTGCACGGTGGGCTTTTTGGATTCTGGCGGTGCTTCTGGCTACCGGAATAAGGGCGTAATTAAAATAGGCCCAGATTACGGCCAGCGCCGTTGTCACCATTAGTATCCTTATAGCAGGCGCGGGTTTTAGAACGAACAATGGTCGGGTGTTTTGCTGGGAACCTATCGCAATTAAGCAAGCTATTATCGCCCAAAAAGTGGTAAAAACGGGTGGCTCAAAAATGGCAAAGTCGATTAGATTGTGCAAAGTTACGCCTAAAACGGCACAAAAAAGGGCAGCGGCGGTGTTCGTATTTAGTATTTCGTATTTTGTATGTCGTATTTTGTTTAAGGGAGCTGTCAGAAGCCAAAAGGCAATGATAAATACGGCTGCAGGGACAACATATAAAGTTAGAATCAGATAAAGCTTAACTTCAAAAGTGTCACCAAGTGTTGCTCGCATAATCATCGGTCTGATAAGAAGCATAGCGGCGGATACAATAATTAAATAAATGATGGCGGGTGCTCTAAAAGATGATTGGTGGTGTGCTTGGATAGAGGGTTTTTTCTCGATACTCGATTCTTCCGCCTTCGCTGGAGCTACGGCGGACAAGCAATACTCGATGCTCAATGGAGAGGTTGTTTTCCATAATGGTATGAAAATCATAGCTAAAAATCCGATAAGGCCGAGCGGGCTATATTGAGTCAAAATACTGAGCAGGAGATTGTGAGGGTCTGCGACGGACTCGAGCGCTTCAGCGGGTTTGTAGCGAGGGTAGAAATCTGTGAAGTTGCCCGGGCCAACTCCAGTAAGGGGATGGTCAGCGTACATTTTCACAGATGCATTCCAGTACTGCCATCTGACGAGCATTGAGCTGCCGCCGGGCAGATGGTCGTGAGTCAATCCATACCAGGTAACTATACAACCGCCGGCAATGAAAAGCAGTAGGCAGGCAATCAGTATAATTTTGTTGTGATTTTTTATACGGTTGCCAAAACTAAGAAATGCACAAAACAGTGCTGCTGCAAAGAGCAATCCTAAGATTGCACCTTTGCTTCGCGTAAGTGCAAGGGCGAATAGAATAATTGCTATGATGAAACCGCAGGCAAACAGAGATAGTTTTGAGTTTTGAGTGTTGAGTTTTGGGTTGGATTGAGCACTGGAGCTGGAGGATTTAAGGACGTTGAACTTATCAATAAATAGTGCAATGGCGGCGAAGGATGCAATCAATAAAAATGAGCCGGCGGAGTTGCGAGTAGTGAAAAATCCGCGGACGCCTTTGGAATAGAGACGATGCTCGAAGAGAAAATGCTGGAGGGTGTTTGGCTCTATGCCGAGAGGTTTGAGCATTGTCTGTGGGGCCTCTTCATATTGCTTAATCGTCATCTGATCGGTAGAGAAAAATTGGTCAGCGCATTGAGAAGCTGATATTACGCCTGAGGCGGCAATGAGAGCCAGGAGTAGTTTTACTTTTGATGGCGAATCCAATATCTGGACCAGCAGGATAGCCATAAATATTGGTGCAAGAAGTACAGCAGCATTCGTAATTGCAGCTCGCTTGTTTGAGGCGGCAAAGCCGGCGATGACGGCAGCTACGCAAAAGAGACACAAGCCGATTTCCATTCCTGTGAAACGGTATAAAAATCTCCTGCTACAGAAACTGCATACAAACCAGCAGACAAACGCAATGAACAAGCTGGCAGATACGGATAAACTGTAAACACTGTCCCAGAGATTGGCAGGCAGAGCAGTTGATGAAGTGGCCGGGCCTTCGGTGAATGTTGTGCGAAGTGCAATGACACAAAGGCACAGGGCAAGGAGGATATACTCTAAGAATATCAGGCCTTTGCTTTTTGATAAACCTGAATCAATTGGTGGTTTTTTCATTTCCTGTAGTGGTTTCAAGAATAGCGATAATTGATAGTACCATTATTGTTTGAATGAAAATCAGGATTGCGCCGGCGAGATTGACCTGATATAAAAAAGTTGCGCCAAGGCCGGTGCAAAGTGTAGCTAAATATAAAGTCAAGACTGTTTGGGTGTCGGTCAATCCGTGCTTTTTTAGTCGGTGAGAGAAGTGCTGGGTGTCGCCGATTAATGGGCTTTTGCCCCGGCTTATGCGCAATAGAGTTACGCTAATAAAATCATAGAGCGGGACCGCCATAACAACAACCGGCATCAGGACCGGATACCACTGGCCGCTTTGTGCTTCGTGATAATAGGTGGTGCGTAAGGTCAAAAGTGCAACGAAGAAACCTGCTACAAGGGAGCCGGCGTCGCCCATAAAGATTTTGGCTGGCGGGAAATTGAAAACTAAAAATCCCAGCAATGCACCTATGAAGACAAGTGCCAGCCCGCCTACAAAAACCTGGCCGCTTAAAGCGGCGGCGGTGAATAAAATGCTGCTGGTTATGACCGCAATACCGGCTGCGGCGCCATCCATATTGTCGAGAAAATTAAAGGCGTTGATAATCAGGACTATCCAAATGGCTGAAAGAGCAGTTGTGATTATTTTGTTTTCGATGAAAAGCTCGACGCGAATGTCCGCAAAGTTGGCAGCTATTATGGCAACTGCGAATTGAACAACAAGTTTGGAATATGGGCCGAGTGATTTTATGTCGTCCCAGAGGCCTAAAGCAAACAATATAGAAGTGCAGAGCAATATAAACCAGAGCTGGTTGATTTTAGCTAAAAAATCAGCCGGCTTGATATTGGCGGTTTGAGCAAGCGAATCCAGCCGGCCTGTAAGAAATGTTATTGCAGCGGTAGCAGCGAGGATAAAAAGCGTCAGTGTTAAAAAGATTGCGATACCCCCGCCGAGGGGAATAGTAGTTTTGTGGTATCTGTCTGCGGAAGGATGTGCAACAAAACCGGCGCTAGTAGCCAGTTTTCTTATAATGGCTGTTAAGATGACCGATAGCACGAATGAGCCGGCCAGCAAAATTATTGCTGATATTGTCAATGTTTCGATTTTAGCTGCTCCAGTAATTTATTTCTGACTTTGGCGAAAAAATCGAAATAGCACTGTTGTCTATAATCGGGGTAGGTATGGTTCAGCGGTCGCCAATTGCCTTTATCGAAAATCAACGTAACTTCGGCGTACATTTTTTTGCAGATATATATGCGATGGGAGTAGTTCTTCGTTGATGCTAAAACCAGTTTCGATGGTTCGATGTAGCCGGGGTCTAAATTTACCGGTCTTGGAACAGGAAGAGCTAACTTTGCGGCTAACTTTTGCTCGAGCTTGTTGGTTTTGTGTTTGATTTTAGCCAGAAGAGCCGGGTCGATTAGTCGTTCGATGCTGACAAATTGCCTTAAGATTCGCGGGCCTGTCTGCTCCTTATAATAATCGGTCTTATCGAATGGCCAGATATCACTTACAAAATCTGTCTTGCCGAATTTGGAGTCAATTGCCTCGACAGCAGTGTTCAGGCACTGGTGGTCGGCGGCCAGAATTCCGATTATGGGCTTTACCGGCTTGGGCTCTTTAATGTTCCACATCGGTAGTTTTGAGTTTTTAGTTTTAAGTTTTTTAGACATCGCAGATTCGCACTGCCTGTGCAAGAGACGTCAGCGGGTCACCGGTAGGCTTGAATTCCTGGCCGACATAACCGGTGAATCCGGTTTCGACAATAGCACGCATAATGGCTGGATAGTATAACTCCTGCGTTTCGTCGATTTCATTTCTGCCCGGATTGCCGCCTGTGTGGTAGTGGCCGATGTAATCTTTATAAGTGCGAATGGTGCGTATAATGTCACCTTCCATAATTTGAGCATGGTAAATGTCATAAAGAATCTTTACACGCTCGGAGCCAACTTTTTCGCAGACCTCAACGCCCCAGTTCATATGGTCAAACATATAATCCTTGTGATTTACTTTGCTGTTGAGAAATTCGATGCAGATAGTGACCTTTTTCTTTTCGGCGTAACCAGCAATATCCTTCAAAGCAGTGACAGTATTTTCAATTCCTACATCATCAGGCATCCCGGCTCGGTTTCCCGAAAAAGCGATGACATTCGGAAAGCCGTGTTCGGCTGCGGCGTCAATGCCTGAGCGAATTTTCTCTATGCATCCAGCATGGTAATTTTTATTGTTCAGGCCGCGTGTGATGATATGACTATTGACCATTGCGCAGACCAGACCGTATTTCTTTACCGTCGCCAGGTCAGGGCCTGAGAGCAGTTCTACGGATTTGAGGCCTATCTTCGCAGCGGCGGCACATAGTTCGTCAAGTGGTATGTCGGGGTAACACCATTTGCAGACCGATTGATTGATGCGGCCATTTTTGATGACCTGTTCGACGTCGTTTGGTTCGGCTAATGCCTTATGGGTCAGTTTGCCGGCGATTGCGCCTGCGGCCAACAGTGAGGTGTTATGAATAAAAGTTCTTCTGGACATTTTGTCGCTGTTCATAAATTCTTTCCTTAATTAAGATCTGAACCGGTTTTTAACTTTTATACGTCTTCTGCCTCTAATTGTTCTTTCAGTGAATTTACAACCTCGATTGTTTTATCTGGTGCTTTTTCAACAGGGACTTTTTGACTTTTCGATTCAGACCGCAGCTTTATCTCAACCTTACCTTCTGCGATTGACTTTCTACCAACGGTAACCCTTACCGGTATTCCGATAAGGTCGGCGTCTTTGAATTTGACTCCGCCACGAAGGTCCCGGTCATCGAGCAAAACGTCGATATCGGAGTCGAGTAATTTCTGATAGATGTTTTCTGCGATATTAGCAACGTCCGGGTCATCCTGGTTTACAGAGGTTACGATGACTTCAAATGGAGAGATGGATATTGGCCAGATAATGCCGTTATCATCGTTACCAAGTTCGATGGCGGCCGCGAGGATACGGTTTATTCCAATACCATAGCAGCCCATTATGCAGGGCTTTTCCTGGCCGTTTTCGTTGAGGAATTTTGCGCCAAGTTTTTCAGAGTATTTTATTCCGAGTTTGAAGACCTGGCCGACCTCGATGCCCTTTTTGAATAATAACTTTTTTCCATTGTGTGTGTCACCTTCGACGGCGTAGCGAATATCGGTGATAGTAATATTTTCGCCTTTAAGCGGGAAATCTCTGCCAGGGACAACGTTCTTTACGTGGTAATCTGTCTTATTAGCACCGGTTACGCCGACAGACATCGCCGCAACAGCATGGTCAATAATAATAAGGTCAACTATTTTCTCCAATCCCATCGGCCCGGCAAAACCGACCTTAGCACCTGTGACTTTTTCGATAGTAAATTCGTCGGCTAATTCTATATGTTTGCCGCCGATGGCTTGAGTGAGTTTTTCAGGGTTAACATCGTGGTTGCCTTGAACTAAAGCGACAATTGTCTTTTCTTCTGCAGCATAGATGAGCGTCTTAATCATATCCTTCGGCTGGGTTTTCAAAAATGCGCAGACGGCTTCGATGGAGCCGATGTTCGGTGTATGGACATCCTGCATAGGTGGGACTTTGGCACTTGACTTTTCTTTTGGCGGTGGGTCAATGGTAGCTCTTTCGAGGTTGGCTGCGTAAGAGCCGTCTTCGGTATAGATAATAGTGTCCTCGCCGGATTCGCAGGGGACGGTGAACTGGTGTGAATCTGAGCCGCCCATTTCGCCGACCTCGGCCTCGACGATGACATAGTTAAGGCCACAGCGTTTAAAGATGCGGCAATAAGTATCATACATTATCCTGTAAGTTTCATCGAGACTTTTTGAGTCGGTGTGGAAGCTATAGGCGTCTTTCATAATGAATTCACGGGAGCGGACCGGGCCAAAGCGAGGCCGGAACTCATCGCGAAACTTGGGGCTTATCTGATAAAGATTGATGGGCAATTGTTTGTAAGAATTTATCTCACTGGCAGCAAGGTAGGTTACTACCTCTTCAGCGGTGGGTCCAAGGACGTTCTCTTTTCCGTGTCGGTCTGTGAGCCGGCACATTGTTTCGCCATAGTCAACATCCCGGCCGGTTTTTTGCCATAGTTCTATCGGCTGCAGGGAAGGCATCAGGATTTCCTGAGCTCCAGTTTTATTTATTTCCTCGCGGACAATTTCGATGGTTTTTAGCAGACTGCGCCAGCCGAGGGGTAGATATGTGTAGGTACCGCTGGCGACTTTTCGTATCAGACCGGCTCGAATCATAAGCTTATGGCTGATAGTCTCCGCATCGGAAGGGACCTCCTTGACCGTAGGTATAAACATTCGACTGTATCTCATATCTCAAGCCTCGTACTTTGAATATCGTATTTTGTCACACTTTTATAGCCCAAAGGATGAATGGTTGCAAGGATATTTCGTTCGTAATAAGCTGAGGTTTGGGATGCTTTGAAAAAAAATAAAGGAAAATGGTCTTGGCATTTTTTTA
Source organism: uncultured Pirellulales bacterium (assembly GCA_964556725.1). Classification (GTDB taxonomy): domain Bacteria; phylum Planctomycetota; class Phycisphaerae; order Sedimentisphaerales; family Anaerobacaceae; genus CAZBWE01. Next base: position 5,603 of record CAZKYA010000041.1, on the reverse strand, counting down.
GGGTTTGGATAGAATTCAACACTGTTTCCATAGCTATTTTAGGAATTCGAAGGGTTAATATTTTGAGGAATTAAATTTTGGAAATATGGAGTGACTGATGGGGCATAAATTTATTAACGAGATTGAGCAGGGGCAGGCAATCGACGATATCTATATGGTAAAAGAGCCGATTCTGCGAAGCACAACCAAAGGCGACCTATATATAGCAATGTTCCTTTCTGACCGCACCGGTTATCTCAACGGCCGGATGTGGCAGGCGACTGAGGCAGTTTATAAGGCACTACCGAAACCCGGCCTTGTCCATATTCAGGGAAGAAGCGAGCTTTATCAGAATAACCTGCAAATCATCATAAATAACATCAGCATCGTTGATGCTAATACGGTATGTCTCGAGGATTTTCTGGCTCGGACGGATAAAGACACAAAAAAGATGTTTGAAGAGGTGACAAAAATTGTTAGCCGGATAAAAAATCCACAGCTAAAGGCGCTGGTGGATGAATTTTTAGCAGATACAGAATTGATGGAGAAATTCTGCAATGCTCCGGGTGGGATAAAACTACATCACGATTATCTCGGCGGATTGTTAGAGCATACACACAATATGCTGCGGGTGGCAGTAGCGATACTTCCATTGTATCCAAATGTTCAGCCGGATTTGGTTCTTGCTGGTATTTTTCTTCACGATATCGGCAAGACCGAGGAGCTTTCGTTTGATATGGCCTTTTCATATACTGATTCCGGGCAGTTAATCGGGCACGTTGTAAAAAGTCTTGTTATGGTAAATCAAAAAGCTGATGCTTTGAAGGCAAAAGGGAACAATATTGAGCAGACAGTCCTGGATGCTCTCGGACATATCATTCTGTCGCATCACGGCGAATACGAATTTGGCTCGCCGAAGCTGCCGGCAACACCTGAGGCCTTTATGGTCTATTATATTGATGATATGGACGCTAAAGTGAACCAGGTGACTGCGGCAATCGAAAACGAACCGGGCGATTCGGATTGGACACCGTGGAAGAGCGCTTTACAAACCCGGCTTTATCGAAAGCGCATCGAATAAAAAGCAAAAGCCATAAAGACCCCAATTGAAACGTGGGATTGAATATGGGATTTTTGCCTTTTGCTCGGGGATAAACTCCTCGAAAAATCATAAAATTACTGCGATAGGGTTATTTTCTGCTGAGGCTGAGTCCTTAGGCTTTGCCTCAGGATGGCAAGCGATTGGTCAGTTTCGGTAAAGGTATAGAAATAATCCGGCCGAGCTCCCCCCTAAAGATTTAGCCCGGCCGGTTTTTATGCCTTTACTATTGGGCAGGTGATTCTGGCTATATTTGCAGTAGAAATCGGTTATTTCACACTAATTAATCATATTTTTATCGGAAGTGTGACAGATGTATGTCACAGTATGTGAAAAAAACCTAAAAATAGGTAGGAATCATACGATTCTCACAGTGTGTGTTTTGCAACGAGCACATTTAGGTGGTGGTGAGACATACTAAGTAACTCTGCATTTGAGGCGAGGTTAAATGCGGGATTGGATGTTTTGTGAAGGGTCTCGTTTCAGGACGATGCCGGAAAATCGCCAGATTTTCTCAAATTGTTTATGAGATATATTCATTTTGCCCAAAACGGGGTCAGCGATGACTACCATCCGGTCTGATATCTCCATTACAGCGACACAATGGTTTGATAAAAACGCATCTTTTATAATAGCTAAGGTAATGCCTTGTCCCTTTAGTTGAGCAATCGAATCGAAATATCGATACTGACATTTGAGACCTTTATAGCCGTAATGGTTTTGAAGGGCGTTGTAAAGACATCTGGGGAGGGTGCCTGTAAGGGGATTTGTGCGCGCAAGAACGGCTATTTCACCTTCCTGAGCATCAAAGCCGAGTTTTTTCAAGGCGGTTACCGCTGCAGCTGGGCCACAAGTATAGTCTCTGCTCTGAAAACAGACACCATCGGAGTCAATGATAGTCTGGAGATTTGACAAATCATCTTTAAGTAAGGCAGGGGTAATAAGAGGTGAAACTGAAAAGCGGACAACAAATACAACCATTAGAACACAAGTTATGATTTTCTCGAATTTGCGAGGCAGATGCGGCAGTAGTGTGGTCAAACCCATAGTGATAGCCAGGGCCAGAGTGAAAAACCTAATTTGTCCAGTTGCGAGCCAGGAGAAGAGCGGCCAAAAGCTCAGCATGCTGATGTGTTGGGTTATTACTAATATCACGATGAGCAAAAGAGGTAAAAAATAGCCGAATAGCCAGTAGGGTTTTTTAAGGAAGGAGAATCTCCGGCCGAGACTGACTCCCAAAATGGCGACCAGTATCACACCTATAGTTTCGAGCCAAAGCTCCATCTTTTCCCTCGAAAGCAAATTCCTTTTTAGGGAATTTGGCCTAAAGGTGTCCGATAAGGTTACCACCACTCCACCAATTTACGGCCGATAATATAGAATATTAAAGCTTAGGAATCAAGGAAATTATTTGGAATGCGAGTAATTTCGTAAAAAAAACTTTTTGATTTTTTTATACAATGCTTTTCTGATGTTTATGCTATTTAAGTTGAAGATTGAGACTTGTTAATTTAGGGGTTCTTTTCTGATTATAACACGTGAATTTTGATAATTTATATAGGTTGGCCGTTTGGGTTGATAATTAGGTGTCGAAGAGGAAAAACAATGTTGAGGTTTTGCGAATAGAATGGAGGGTAAAACAATAATATATACGTTCAGTCAGGTCAATTCGCTAATGGTGGGGATTCCGGCAGGTAATCTGTTCATGTGAGCATATCTGTTTGGCATTAAAGAAGTTAGCAAGGTTTCAAGAACAGTTCTATCTATGGCCGCGTGGCTATTTTTCTTGACTTTCATTTAACAAATTGTTAAATTGAATAATAGCATAAACGGCGAGTTCTATGGAAGGTATAGCTTTTTTACTGGTCCCCACTTTATAAAAGCGTTGAGGAACAGTCGGACATCTTTATAAGAAGGTATAAGATGGGAGTGCTAAGACTAAAACATAAGTGGTTGCTGGTTGCAGTTGCGCTGTCAGTTGTATTCGGGACCGGGGCTGCGAGCACGCTTGCGTCAGATGGCAATCAGGCAAAGAGTCAACGGATAGAGTCGGCAGTCTATACTGAGCTTCAAAACAGTCCCGAACAAAGAGTATATGTTGTGGTTTTGTTGGAGCAGCCCATATTGGCTGCTGATGCCACGCTGACGGTGCGACAGAATGCGGTAAAGCAAGTTCAGGACCGCGTATTACAAAAATTCTCACCGGGGGAATTTTCTATTGTTCATAAGTATAAAAACTTTTCTTCCATGACGGGCTATGTAAATGAAGCGGGTCTATCTAAACTTGCAGCAGAGCCGGGTGTCATTTCAGTTGGTCCCGACGCTGGCGGACACGCTCATCTGGATGATAGCGTCCCCTTCATCAACGCAGATGATGTGCACAACTTGGTGGGTTTAGGTTACACGGGAAAAGGGGTAACTGTTGCGGTGCTGGATACAGGCATCGACAGCGACCATCCGGACCTTAGCGACAATGTTGCTCCGGGGTGGTATCATTTTCTGGAGGATGATAACGGACCGGGAGCGGAGGACGACCACAAGTATGGTGGTCACGGCAGCAACGTCGCCGGTATTATCACATCCAGAGGCATAGTTTCGCCTTTGGGAGTAGCTCCTGATGCCGACATTCTTGCAATCAAGGTGCTGGACAAAGAAGGCAGCTTCGGCAGGATGAGCGATGTTGCTGCAGGAGTGGACTATGTGGTAACCCATCAGACCGACTATTATTGTCTCAATATTATAAATATGAGTCTGGGCAGTAATGATATGTTCAGTCAGTGTCCTTGCGATAACGTTAACGAGACCTGGCTGCAAAATCTAAAGGCATCACTGCAAGCGGCCAGGGATTCCGGTTTTGTGATTTTTGTTTCCAGCGGCAACAACGGCTCATCGACGCAGATGCCCGCGCCGGCGTGCCTGTCGGCGGCAACAGCCGTTGCAGCGGTCTATGACCAGGACCTTGGCCGAGAGCCCGATAGCGGAACATATTGGTGCAACTTTACAAAGCCCAATCCTTTCCCCAATACCTATGATGCCAACACATACGGAGATTTGATAACATGCTTTTCCAACCGTAATGGATGCAATGAGCTTGCTGCTCCGGGTCGGAACATTACTGCGCCCGGAAATGGTGGCGGCACGAGCACCTTTACAGGGACCTCTCAGGCATCGCCGCACTGCGCAGGCGTCGCGGCGCTGATGTATGAAAAAACCAACTACTTGATGCTAACGCCTTTTCCAGATGCGGTAATACAACAGATGAAAAATACAGGTGTTTCTACTGTTGACCCGTGCTCAACCTCTCCAAATCCCATACGGGTTGATGCGTTCAGAGCAGTGAATGAGTTTTTTGAACAATGGGTAGGATTCAAATACGAACAAATGCCTGATACGAGCGGTTACAGTATGGATATTGCCTGTGACCGTTTTGACTATCCGGGGCCCATTGTTCAGCGTAAGTTAGCAGATGATTTCTTGTGCACCGCGACGGGGCCAATTACAAGAGTTATTCTATTTGGCTCATGGAAAGGTGATACTAAAGTTACAATTGGCTGTATTCACCTGAGCATTTACGATGATATTCCTGACCCGGATGGCGGCGGGCCTGGTTATAGTAAGCCCGGCGATTTGCTGTGGGAGAAGGATTTTCATTCAGTTGATGGAGATTTTACAGAGTCGCTCTATTACGAGATACCAGCCCTTGCTTCTCCGGCAAAGGCGTGGTGGTGGGACCCGGCAAAGGGTCTGTTACCTGTTTCTGCAGATGATAAGAAAACATATCGGTATGATTTATTCATAAACCCGACTGAGGCGTTCGTTCAGCAAGGTGACCCGTGTGAGCCGGTTATTTATTGGCTTGGGGTTCATGTTTTCTTCGGCGGACTTATTGTCGGAGACCCCGGCTTTGGCTGGAAGACATCACTTCTGTCGGAGGGCTGGAACGATGCTGCAGTCTATTCGAGTGATAATGGTTTAACCTGGAACAGGCTGTGGTATCCGATGGGGCATTCATACTTAGGTAATCCTATCAATTTTGCATTCAGGATTTTCGGTAAGATTTGCTGTAATTGTGCCAATTACAACTCTGATAGTATCATAGATTTCGAAGACTATACAGATTTTGCAAATAACTGGGGCTGGAGCGGGCCATCAGGCAACCGCGACTTCGTATATGACCTGAATTGTGACGGCAGTATTGATTTCCGTGATGTGGCCATTTACTGCCGGCAGTGGCTGAGTGGCTGTATGGACCAATGTAGATATTGTTATTAGAAATTGACAAAGCTGTGAGTGGTCTTTTCCACTCACAGTTTTTTTCTGTGCGGATTTATCCGCCATACAGAGCAGTGGATTTAGTGGAAATTGGAAATTGATGTGGGGTAGGTCTGCACTTATAATTATATGATATGCGAAATGATAAAATTAAGATATATACGGTTAGCCAGGTCAATTCGCTAATCAAGGGGATTCTGGATAATAATCTGCCGGGGCAGTTGACAATTACCGGCGAGATAACGGATTGGAA
>CAZKYA010000040.1:0-16004 GCA_964556725.1 uncultured Pirellulales bacterium | reverse complement strand
ACTTTTGATTTCATCGCATCGTTTCTCGACGACCTTTGTCAGCTCGTTAATCTGCCTCGCGGACAAACCAAAGTTCTCCGCCAGCAGCACTTTCGGTTCCACCCAAAACTTAGCTTCTCCATCTGCACACGTTACGTGGACGTGGCATCTGGTTTCTTCCCGTGAGAAGAATAGGAACCGATAACCTTTGTATCTGAAAACCGTAGGGCTCACATGCTCCTCGGCATAGGACCATTTGTGTTCTTATATTTTGTATCAGTATGTTATATTATACCAGAAAGTCAAAATCCAGTCAAATAAACTCGGTGAAAAAATACCTATGGCAGAGAATAGGGTTGATGCGTATAATATAGAGACGAATCGTTTGTTAAAAGAGAATATAAATGAAGCTAAATATTTTTTGTATTGGAGACATAGTAGGTCGGCCTGGAAGGCGGATTGTAGCAGAGAAGCTAAAGCCGTTGATTGCGGAGCTGGACATCGACTGCGTAATAGCCAATGCTGAAAATGCTGCTGGGGGCTCCGGATTGACGCCTCAAATCTACGATAAATTATTAAGATACGGCGTAAACCTTGTTACTTTAGGCGACCACACTTACCGCAAAAAAGATATAATAGAGACGCTGGAAAAAAGCGAGAATATCGCCCGGCCAGCTAATTTTTCCGAACAAGCAGCCGGCAGAGGCATTGCATATTATAAAACCAGCAAAGGACCGACCGTTGCAGTAGTCTCCTTGATAGGCCGAACTTTTATGAAGCCGGCTGACTGCCCCTACAATGCTATTGATAAAATCCTGCCGCAGCTTCAACAGAAAGCAGACATCATAATCGTTGACTTCCACGCAGAAGCAACGAGTGAAAAGATTGCAATGGGCTACCATCTCGATGGAAGAGTGAGCTTGTGTTTCGGCACTCATACCCATGTTGTAACCGCTGATGAAAGAATCCTGCCCAAAGGCACGGCATATATTACCGATATTGGTATGACGGGCGCGTTTGATTCGGTGCTCGGCCGAAGCGTCGAGAGCGTCTTAAAGTCGTTCAGAACACAGATGCCATTTCCATTTGAGGTTGCAACAAAAGATGTGAAAATGGACGCAATTCTGGTTACCATTGACAGCAATACAAAGAAAGCTGAGCATATTGAGCGAATTAGTATCAGCGCCGAACAAGAAGAGGCAAAGAGTTACGATAGTGACGACGGCAAGCCGGAATACTTCAATAACAATTTCTGATTTCGTATTAAATTCCTTTGTTCAGAGGTAAATGGGCGTATGTCATCACTCGCCATTAGGCAGTAACAAATCCGCAAGAGCGTAAACAGCAAATCCAAAGACACCTACAAATACCATATAGAATTGCCAGTCGCTTCTGACAGTTCCTATAGTTCGAGGGACTCTGCCAACAAAGTTCTGCCCCTGCTCTATTAAGCTTACAGCGATGCTTTTGAAAACCGCTATAATAGTATCCGGAAAAAGCACCGCTGAAACAATCACGGCAGCACCCAATACAATGCACCCTGTTAGGGCAAGTCTTTCCTGCAAAATAACGCGTGCCAAAACCCTCTGCTGCTGGTCCTTTTTAATTCTGCTCAACATTCGCTCAGTAAAATCAGCCGGCACCGGCTCTGAATGTGATTTCAATGCCCGTTCTAAAATTTCATCAAATTTATCATTGTCTAATCTATCCGCCGACATCAATATCTTCTCCAAAAGCCGGGGCTAAAATCTGCTTTAGCCTTTCTCGGCCTCTAAACAAATATGTCTTAATAGTATTTTCCCTCGTTCGCATTATCTTTGCAATATCAGCGATGCTTTTTCCTTCTCGATAGTGTAGTATAACCGCCATCTTCCAGAGTCCCGGCAACTGCTCGACTGCCTGCCAGACAATTTTTCCTATTTCTTTACTTTGTATTGTTGCGGCTGGTTCTTGCTCTTTACTGCCGGTAATCTGTTTTTCCGTTTCATATTTAAGTTGTTGCTGCCTTCGGTTTTTCCGCAGGTAACTTACCGCTTGACGGTATGCTATAGCCCACAGCCAGGTGCTCAATTGTGCCCTGCCGCCATATCGCCTCAAACCTTTATACGCTGCCAAAAAAGTTTCGCTCGCCACGTCTTCTGCCTCGACATCTTGCAGTCCGAGCGTTCGGCAGCACAGAAAAACCATCTCTTTGTATTTATCAATGAACTCAACAAACGCTCGGTGGTCGCCGCTGCGAAGCAGGGATAACCAGTTATCCTTTTGCCGCCGTTGCCATCCCTTATCTGCCAAAAAAGCCTCCCTTATTGTATTAGTCGCATAATAAGCTAAAATAGTTTCAGAGTTTTTGAAACCTGTTTCATAAAACCCGCGACTAATTCATAAAAGACGATAATATAGCAAAAACAAGCAAAAAATCACATTAGGAGATGAAAAAATGAGAAACTACAATTTTGCAAAAGCATCGTCGTGCTGTCTGCTGTGCCTTCTGATTGCCATATCCGGCTGTTGTATCGGGTCAGGATGCTGGCCGCGAGCCAAATATGAAAGAATTGACAAGCTTTATGCTGCCCTTGAACCAAATTCGATTCTCATTGCAAAAACCGATGTCGGCTCTATCACCATAACAGGTGCTGACGTTACCGATTGTAACGGAACCGCTGAAATTTGCGTAAAAGCACCCACCGAACAAGAGGCCCAGGAGATAACCGGAAAAGTGAAAGTAAACCTCATTCCGCAGGGAAAAACAATGACGTTCAAAGTTGAAAAACCCCACTTAAAACATAATCGCTCAATAAGTATCAGCTATAACATAACCGTGCCGAGGCAGACGAATCTACAGCTTGAAAGCGACGTCGGAGAAATTTGTATCTCACATATCAGCGGCAAAATAGAAGCAGAAACGGATGTTGGCAAAATCACCTGCGAGGAAATATCAGGAGATATCGACCTTGCAACGGACGTTGGTGAGGTGAAAGTGGTTTATTGTGAAACAGCCCCCGCATTACGCAATGCAAATATCGAAACGGATGTCGGCAGCATTGACTTCACTGCACCAGCTGATTTATCAGCCACTGTTGATGCCAAAACAGATGTCGGCTCGATAAAGACGGAGCTGCCAATAACAGTAACAGGCACAATTGGTAAAAGTCTCCAGGGCACTATTGGAGATGGTAAAAGTAAAATAAACTTAAGAACTGATGTCGGCTCAATAAAAATAAGACAACTGAAGTAATTTTCCAACGTTAATTCTCAATAGAAAGGAGCAAAAATGGACTTTGAACCAATAATCGGAGGATTGACAGCATTGATAGTGTTTATAGGCCTATCTACACCAATAATAGTAATCGGCCTGATTTACTATCTTAAAAAACGGCTTGAGCATAAGCAAATTCTGGCAGCTATAGAGAAGGGCACACCACTATCGGAATTAAAGCCGCCCAAACCACCGAAACCAGCCGGACCACTGTGGATAAGGTACCTGACCACCGGTATTGCCTTGATTATAATCGCATCTGGTCTGTTCTGCTGGTTCTATGTGCGACAAGTTGACCTCGAATCTGGAATGATTTTGGCACCTTTCATTTTTCTTGCTATAGGCATTGCCTGGCTGATTCGTGGCCTGCTATACCGAAAGTACTACTTGAAAACTCGACCTTCAGCGGACAACAACACTGCGGTAAAATCACAAGTTAAATAGAAATTCTTTGTTGAGGCCGGCCTTTAGCGAAGCTAAAAGCTCAGAATGACGAGGAATCACTTATCATAGGAACAATTCTTCTCATGCGTTATTTATTGTCGCTGGCGGGGCCCGGCTTTAAGTGCTGCTGGGCCCAAATGGCAAGGGCAGAACCGACGATTAAAATTATTCCGAAAAGCCACTGAAATCTGTTCAGGAACTCTCCAAACAAAACATTGGAAATTGCAAAGACGATGAATGGCTGAGACAATATCACGAGAGCCGGGATGGTCGCTCCGATACGTTTTATTGCTACATAATACAGGACATGGCCAAGCCCTATCGCAGATATTCCTGAAATGATAACACAGGCCCAAGGCCAGGCACTCATTTCAAAACAATCTGTCGGTCTTCCAAAAATCATCGCGAGCACACAAAGCCCGAAAAGCGTATAAATACTGATTACAGAGAAACCGACCCGAGAATCAATATCTTTAAGGGCGATTTTCACAGAGATGGTATATAAAGCCCACATAATAGAGGTCACTAAAGCAATAACCACACCGGTTATAGTCTTAGTCGTGGCGAAATCCTCTTTAAAAACCAATACTCCAATCACCCCGATTGCCGACAGAGCTATGCCAAGCCAGAAACGATTACTTTTTAGTAGCGGCCTTTCGTCAATAAAAAAGATAAGCGAGAATCCAGCTACCCAGATGAGAGAAGACTTGTTCAGCAGAACAAAAAAAGCGGGGTCTATGTAGTAAAAACCAGCAGTCCACAAACTCTGCATAGCGATATTTGGCACAGCAGGTAAAAGTGCCCGCCTCCAGAGGTCTTTGTTAACACGCTTCTTTTTAAACGCAAATATTAAAAACGGCAGCCAGAACAGACAAGCCGCCAGATAGCGCAGCAAGTTCTGCGTCCACGAGTCAAGATAGCCAGTGAGAAATCTTATAAAATTCGGCCCGATGGACCACAAAATCAGCGTGCCTATACAGGCCAAAGTTGCTAATGCATCAAATTTTCTAACGCTGTTATTCATCTTGGCGAAACGTCAAAAAGTTGTTTATTACAGGAATTGGTTGTGGGCTTTTTCGTGAGCAATTGTTGTTGTTGGTCCATGGCCGGGGTAAACAATGGTGTCATCCGGCAGGGTTAAAAGTTTTTCACGTATGTTACTTATTAACTGCGCCATACTGCTGCCTGGAAAGTCCGTTCGTCCGATTGAATCGGCAAACAAAGTATCGTCCGTAAAAACAATACCATTATCTTTTGAATACAGGCAGATACCGCCTGGTGTATGGCCGGGAGTATGAAAGACTTCCAATTTAATGCCCGCTTCATCAATAACGCTTTTATCTTCGACAAACAAGTCCGCCGGCTCGGTAGTGAACACTTGTCCCATCATAGCAGATAGATTGCTGCCGGCCTCGGTGAGCATGTCGGCATCAAGTTTATGTATGTAAACCTTCGTGTCCGGGAACTCAGCACGCAACGCAGCTACACCTGCAATATGGTCTATGTGGCCGTGGGTCAGAATAACTGCCACCGGGTTTAATTTTTTTCGATGGAGAAAATCTATCAACCTGCCATGCTCCAGACCTATATCGACAATCAAACAGTCTCTGGCTGAGCTGCTTTCACGCAGGATATAGCAGTTAGTTTCATACTCGCCTAAAGCAAAAGTGTCGATTCTCATTTCATCATTGTCCCGTAAAACAACCAAATCTAACAGAGATGGCATTATGAGTCAATATTTTTAGACTTGACTGCAAGGCCAGGTTTTGTTAATGTGTTTGACTTTGCAGTCAAGACCGGAAAATAGAAAAATGAAAGCATTTAGACGAGTATTCATTTATGTTTGGCCTCAATGGCCGAGCGTTATCGTCGTAATCATCAGTGCGCTGGTCGTTTCATCTCTTTTATCACTAAGTTTTATGACGGTCATACCGCTTTTGAAGGTGATGATGGGCGAGGAGGGCCTTCACGGCTGGGTTGAAAGAGGGGTCAGCAAACATCGTTACGGTGTATCCTTCTATGTGCCGGAAAAGATGGATTTCGCTGAATCTGACATCGCATACCATTTGCTCGTGACGAATGTTGAGCCGGACAGTCGCACTGAGAAAGCAGGACTACAAAAACTTGATAAAATTATTGGAACCGCCGACTTTTTAGTCCAAGAAGAGGAAGATAAAATACCCTCTGCTAAATTGCTTGAAATACTTGCCAACGCACCGTCAGACACCGAGCTTACCCTTCAAATACGCAGGGACAATAAAGAGGGCATCACTGAGACCAAGACATTAACGCTCAATACAGGCCCGAAGCCATTTTACCTGGACCGCCTACAAAGATGGATGAGCTTTTTGCCGAGAGAGCAAACCAAAGAAAACACAACCAGAGCTGTAATCTTTATTATATTAGCAATGGGTGTGGTCACGATAATTCGATGCCTGGCAAAGTTCTACCAGGAATATATAGCTCAGAAGGTGGTGCAGGTAGGAATAAATCACCTGAGGGAAGATGCCTTCGAACATGCAATGGGTATGCCCATTGGTTTTTTCGCCAATGAGCGGCCAAGTGATACTGTCAGCAGAATTGTCCGTGATACCAGCGTGATGGGTGCGGCGATTAAAATAATGCTCGGAAAAGCGCTGAGGGAGCCGTTAAATGCTCTTTTTATGTTATCGCTATCAATGTTGCTAAACTGGCAGCTAACACTTATTTTCCTGTGTGGCGCACCATTTGCGCTATGGCTGATAACTGGCTTCGGCCAAAAAATGAAACGAGCTACCAGAAAATCACTAATGGCCAGCTCCGAAATGCTGTCAAAACTTCAAGAAGCGATGGCGGGTCTAAAAGTGGTCAAGATTTATAACCGCCACGGGTATGAAGGAGAGACTTTCAAAGCGATAAATAACAGATTGTTAAAACAACTGCTTAAGATTTCAAAAGTTGATGCCGCTACTATGCCTGCAATGGAAGTCCTCGGAATGGCAGCAGGTTCAGCTGCGCTGGTGGTCGGGGCGTACTGGATCACCGGGGGAAAGATGGATGGTAGTTATTTTCTGGGGCTGCTGTTGCTCCTCGGCTGTGCCGCTGAGTCGGTGCGGAAAACCTCCGATATCTGGAACAAGCTACAGGAGGCAAATGCCGCTGCGGAGAGAGTATTTGCAGTTGTAGATGAGCCAATCGAGTTTGAAAAACCGACTGCCATTGAACTTCCGCCGCTGAAAGAGAAAATTGAATTCAAAGATGTTGTTTTTACTTATCCAGGCAGTGACAGGCCGGTACTGAAAGGAATAAATCTCACGGTGCAGGCGGGGCACAACGTTGCTATCGTCGGACCTAACGGCTCAGGCAAAACTACACTTGCAAACCTGATACCGCGGTTTTATGACCCGGACTGCGGCCAAGTTCTGATAGATGATGAAGATATTCGCAATGCAACCTTATTTAGTCTGCGAAGTCAGATTGGGATGGTCACACAGAATGTTGTAACATTCAATGATACCATAGCTGCGAATATCGGATACGGCAAGGCCGGCGCCACGAGAGAAGAAATAATTGCTGCAGCCAAGCGTGCATTTGCCCACGAATTTATCGAACCGCTGCCGGACGGCTATGACACCGTTATTGGCGAGCAGGGTGCCGGTCTTAGCGGAGGCCAATTGCAGAGAATCATTATTGCAAGAGCGATTTTGAAAAACCCTGCAATTTTGATTTTCGACGAGGCAATGAGTCAGGTCGATGCCGACAGCGAAGCCAAGATTCACAAGGCCATCGAAGAAATTATGCAGGATAGAACCAGCTTCGTAATCGCCCACAGATTCAGCACCGTTATTACCGCTGATGTCATAGTGGTAATGGATGAAGGTCGAATCATCGCTCAGGGACAACACGATGAGCTAATGCAGATTTGCCCATTGTATCAAAGTTTATACGAAACACAGTTGGTAAGGACATAAAACAGAATCGTCAATAGCAACCCGGAGCGCCTATTCTCAAAGTTCGAGGTTCCTGCCAATTGCTTAAATTCACCTGCGCTACGAGAAGATTTTTGCACGGCGGAGTCTGAATTTTGCACTTTGACTTACAGTAAATCGCTCATCTTGCCGATTTAAATTAGGTGATATACGAACTAATATCACATTATCCCTTGATATTTTGGGTCAGACACTATGGCTGAGCTTTCACAGCCAAAAAAGGCATACAAACTGTTTAAGAGGTATAAAGGCAATCCGATACTAACGCCCGAAGATTGGCCTTATCCTACGAATGCGGTATTTAATCCAGCCGCTGCCAAGTTAAACACAGAGACGCTGCTGCTGGTTCGCGTAGAGGATATGCGCGGCTTCTCACACTTGACAGTTGCACGCAGCGCAGACGGCTTCACAAACTGGGAAATCGACCCCGCACCAACTCTTGAGGCAGACCAGAGTTCTCACGAGGAAAGGTGGGGTCTGGAAGACCCTCGCGTAGTATGGCTCGAGGAGCAAAAGCAATTTGCCATTACGTATGTCTCTTTCAGCGAAGGCGGCCCCGTAGTTTCGCTGGCAATTACCAAGAATTTCAGGACTTTTGCCCGGCTTGGCTCACTTTTGCCGCCGGAAGATAAAGATGCTTGCCTGCTTCCACGCAGATTTCGTGGCCGATTTGCACTGATTCACCGGCCAATCGTTAGAGGCGAGGCCCATATATGGATTAGCTTCTCACCCGACCTGAAGCATTGGGGTGACCATAGACTCCTGATTAGAACAAGGTCTGGGTATTGGGACTGCCACAGAGTTGGTCTGGCCTGTCAACCCATAGAAATACCACAGGGCTGGATGGTATTCTATCATGGTGTACGCGTTACCTCAGCAGGAGCAATATATCGCCTCGGATTAGCACTTCTGGATTTGGAAGAGCCGTGGAAAGTCCTGCGGCGGGGCGATGAATGGGTTCTTGGACCGCGGGAAAGCTACGAACGTATCGGCGACGTCAATGATGTCATATTCCCCACAGGTGCTGTTGTCCACAAAGAAACCAACCAGCTCAATCTCTATTACGGTGCGGCTGACAGCACCATCGCCGTCGCAACGGCTAATTTAAGCGATTGTATAGACTATATTATGTCCTGCCCGAAGGCGGAAGAATAAACGCTGAAAAGGCCAACACCACAACCTTAACCTAATCCTCCCGAGTGTTTTCGCAGCAACACCAAGCCACCAAGCGTAAGCAGGCAAACAGTCGCCGGCTCAGGAACGTTCGTAGCGCCGTATGCGCTTGTATAGTCATTGTAAAACTTCGCCGCTGCATAAGAGATGATGTGCCCACCCTGTGGTGAGCTTAAGGTAACAAAGTCGGTGTCAACAAACGGTCTGGAACCACTAATCTGAAATACAAAGCTAACAGTCCGGCCCGGGTTAACAACCGGCGGATGAATGCCTTGGCCGCCTTTAAGGGATACATCAAACCGACCAAACCCACCAACAAGAAAACCGTTCTCCAGAAAACCCATATCCCATCCCTCAGTAGCAGAATCATCAGGGCTGAAAACATCAGTCAAGGTTAATCCCTCCACCTTATCAGTGACATTGAAGTATATCCTGTTCATCTTAAAGGCAGGGTCGCCCTCGTTCTCAGGTGTCAGGTTGGTTACGCTAAACGTCAACGTACTACCAACGACCGAGAAATCTAATTCAGCATCAAGGTATTCCGCCAGATAAGGTTGGCTCTCGTCTTCCGAGCAGTGATTACTGAGTCTCAGGACCGTGCCTTCAACCGGTGATGAGCATAATGCGAACAAAACGATTGAAGCTGTTACCGCTGAAGTGACTAAGCGTTTCATAATTACCCCCCCCTTTTTTTACAAACGCCAATTAGTTACTATACAAGTCTTAAAAACCTACGGCCTTCCTGGAAAAAAGTAAGATGATAAACTTCGCTGCCCCCATATCGAGTGTAACTATTATAGCAGAAGCACTTCATCAAGTCAAGAACAATCCTCTGTAGAATCTCATATTTTTCAAAAACAGTGCTAAGATTAGTATAAATTCTTTGCCGCAGAAGCAACACAGCCAACTTTACGTTCCCTGCATACCATTACCGGACCCAAGTCCGGCAACCTACCATAACAGCCACGTTTGACGATAAACTATTGCTGTCGGCTATTTATGTCCTCTGGCTACAAAAGCATGGATTTTATTTTCCCCCAGTAATTACAGCCAATAAAAAAAACACTGTGAGAAAAATTAGTATCTTCTTCTGCGCGTCATTACTGAACTCAGGCCGAGCAGCAAAATTGTAGCCGGTCTGGTATTGGCCTTCCTTGTAAAATATCAGCGAGCAAATTTCCGCCACTCCTCACGCTATCTTAAGAACCGATATCATTCGCATTTTTTGCTGGCTATCAAGGGAAAATATAAAAATTTGAAAAAAATTAAGGCCCAATTCGGGGTGCATAGTCAGCATTATGCACTCCTCATCAAGGTATTGCCAAGATAAGCGCAGGTTTTAGAGACAATAGGCTTTTTGCTGTGTTTGATTAGTCTATCAGGGATTGTGTTACTATCCTGAATTATTATAACCCATTCAGGATATGCGTTGCGAATCTCGTTGTTTCCCAAATTGACATCGGTGACATTTTTGCAATTGCCTGTTTTAACATACGAGTGCATATAAAAGCCAGATTCTAAATTACTACAGAATCTGGCTTCGGAGGAGGGTGATGAAAAGCTATATAATTGCGCCCAAAAAGCTCCGTATATCAGATTGTAATCCTACTCTATATTATAATCGAAAAAAAAGCAAGAGTTTCTTTAAAAGAAACAGCTAAAATCAAAAAAATATACACTTTATTCTATCTAAGAATCAAACATTTAATTATATTCTATCTAAGAATCAAGCATATAATTGCAAAAAGAAAAAAAAATTTTGTTTTTTCTAAAATAGGCAAATTTAACCCAAAATCCATATTAAATTACGCTTGATAAACTAATTTTGTTCCCATATTTTAACTAATAAACTGTTATTTCCCTCAACACCATTTTTCAGGAAGGACTGATTGTGGACAACAAAGTTACGATTGCAGACTTGCTGACCGCCAAGCACCAAAACCGCAAGATTGTTGCGGTTAGCTGCTATGACTATACTACCGCCAAACTTATCTCTCAAACCGACGTGGAGATGTTATTGGTAGGTGACTCCGCCGCGCAGGTTGTGCTCGGCTTCGACTCAACACTACCGGCCACAATGGATTTTATGGTTGCCATAACCGCCGGGGTTCGTCGTGGGGCACCAAATGTATGCCTGGTTGCTGATATGCCTTTCCTATCTTATCAAATTGGCAAGGCCGAGGCCGTGAAAAACGCCGGACGATTCGTTGCTGAAGCCGGTGCACAAATAGTAAAAATCGAAGCAAGCGGAACGTATCTTGATGTAATTAAAGCAGTTAGCGATGCCGGTATGGCTGTTATGGCCCATATTGGCATAAGGCCCCAGAGCATCAGTAAGCTCGGACGATTCAAGGCAGAAGCAACAACCACTGAAATGGCTCTGGAGCTGATAGCCCTCGCCGAGCAGATGACCCAATCAGGTGCAAGCTCGCTGTTACTCGAGGGAATCGCCGCAGAAGTGGCAGATATTATCACAAAACGCTCTGAGGTGCCGGTTATCGGCTGTGGCTCCGGGCCAGGATGCGACGGGCAAATACTCATCGCTCCTGATGTCCTGGGATTGACCCAAGGGCCGAGTCCAAAGTTCTCAAAAAGCTACGCCAATTTAGCCAAGGCCACAGTCGATGCTTTCAAAACCTACAGCAAAGAAATAAAGAGCGGTCAATTTCCAGACGCCGACCATAGTTACCATATGAAATCCGGGGAGGTTGAGAGACTTCAGGAATTGCTAAAAGACAAATCTTAGCGGCGGCACTTTCCGCAACATTCCTCTTGACTAAAGAGGCGCTGATTAGTAAAAATCAAGAAGCGGTGAAACAGGTGAATTTTAACTTTACAATGTGCCGTCTTTTAACAGCTTCTCATTATCAGATTGTATGTTGCTATGCGAAGTGTGGGATTGAAATGGTGACTCTGAACTTTACCGTTCGTTAAGATTTTACAAAATCGAGAATTCCTGTAAGTGAAAGTATTTGATTTACGTGAGAGCAATGATTTGCTTTGGTGCGTGGCCAGAGTACAGTTATTGCTATTAAGTTTTTTTAATGGAGGATTATATGTGTAAAAAAACGATTCTTTTAGTTTTAGTTGTGTCGTTTAGCCTAGCTGGAAGTATTGCCAGCGCCACAGAGGAGGTTTGGCGAGAAGCAGAAGCAGCCGATAAGATAGCATCGCCATTGAAGATTTATCCTGATGAAGTATCCGACCCCGTGAAGGCAGCCGGCGGGCAAGGAGAACCATCGGGCGGCAAGTACATCGGGACAACCGGCAATATCAAGGGCAACAACGACCTAATCTACACTGAAGGCGCCAAGTACAATGTTACGGTTAAGGGCGGGACATACAAAATTGTAGCTCGGGTGAGCAATGTGGAGGATGACTCATTCTGGATGCGAATCCCGACAGCTACTACAAACACGAAAAATAATAGTAGCGGCTGGGTGCTGTGGAACGGCATAAAGCCCAAAACCCCCGATTGGCACTGGGTGGAGGTTCACAGCAGCGACGACAGCAGCCAGGTCGTGCATTTTACTTTGCCAGCCGGGACGCACACAGTTGAATGGTTGCATCGTGAAAACGAAAGCTTCCTGGACGGATTTGTTATTACCGATAACCTGCAACTTAATCCGGCGACCTTACCAAATATCATTGCTGAGGTTCCTAAAGTTCTGGCAAAGGCCTCTAACCCTTCTCCGGCTGATAAAGAACCAAATGTGCCTTGTAAGGTAGTCCTTAGCTGGACGCCGGGTAAGTATGCCCCAGCAACAGATGGCCACAGAATTTACCTTAGCAAAGATTTTAATGACGTAAACGAGGGCCTTGCTGCAGCGCTTCAAAAAGATTCGGTTGAAGGCACCCCACAGGATAGCAGCAAGTATCCCACTACTGGAACTCTTAACCTGGGATTTGACAAAACCTATTACTGGCGGGTTGACGAGGCCAACAGCACTTCTGGGTGGGATATAGGCGATATCTGGCAATTTACGACGGTCCAGCCGCTTGGCAGAAAGTAGCTAACCTCTGCTCAAATAAAAGCTGCCACAGCTATAAGTAAGGACAGTGATAATGTGGGACCATAAAAACCGCGGACCGCTGCGGTCCGGGTGCTGATGCCACACATTCGACAAAATTGACGGATATGTGGCTGAGTGAAAGTCACTCGCCAAGGCAGGCCTGGATAAAATACGTTTCTTCTACATACCTATGCTTATAAGATAAGCTGAGTCGGCTGACATAACAATAGTTCGGGGCCTATATCGAACGAATCGATATAGGCCCCGTTTCTCTACCTTTGATTACCGATTTGAAGTTGATTTATGGCTTTACGTGGTTACCGAGTTTAGCTCTTTTTGTACATCAGATTCAGTTTCACCGTAGGCCTGCTCGCCGGGTTTGAAGGGCAGAGGTTCTGCGAACTGAATCGCGACACGGCGGACAAAATTATTCATCTCATCGACGCGACAAATATGAGCTGCGCGGGTGAAATTTGCCATATCGAAGGAATCATTCGGGCCGAAACACGGAACGCTGAAACGAGCGGTTACATCCTGGCCAGGGTATGGACAACTGTCGTCTGCGTAGCAGGTAAATGCGGCACCTCTGCTGGAAATATCAAGCATCTGGCCCTGTGAAAGCACTCCATCAAAATCTTCAGCGAACCAGATGGGCCAATAATAATGCAGTCTTTGCTCACTTCTTCGCTCGTTACTGATTTTCATTTTTGACTCCTCAAACACTTTTTGCCCCCCTTACCACTTATCTGCAAATCGACAGAATTAAGAAACAACTTTATGACAGCACGCCGGGAAAATCGCTGGTGATTGAGCTGATAAGGGTGATTATCGTATTTTTAGTATGTAGCTGTGGAATGTTTCTGAGAAGGTTTTTTGCATTTTTTCGGCTGTTAGCAATTATATTCCTATAATCCGGCGCCGACTTGAAGTAAAAGCTGACAGAAAAATTGATTTTATTTAGAGTAAAATACAGCTGCTAATCGTTATATTATTGGCAATCGATTGTTCCAATATGAAGTAAGCGAGCTATAGATGCTTAAAGACAGGTTACTTATACGAAAACTTAAGCTGGGCAGCAAAGATGCCTTCTGTCGTATATATGAAGAATACGAGAGTGATTTGCTGACGTTAGCAGTCAATATTCTGGGTGAGACAAATGCTGCGGAAGATGTTGTGCAGGATGTTTTTATCCTGTTTGTGCAATCCATCGGAAATTTTCATCTGACAGGAAGCTTAAAAGCTTATCTGGCAAAATGTGTAGCTAACAAATGCCGTGACAGGATACGAAAAATACAGCGGCACAAAGAAGGCACAATCGATAAAGCCGAACAAACAGTATCTAACACAGATGGTCCTGTTCAACTGATTATACGCAGCGAAGAATTGCAACACATCAGCCGTGCTTTGATGGAGCTTCCATACGAACAACGAGAGACTATTATGCTGCGTCTGCACGGCGGCTTGAAGTTCAAGGCAATTGCCGAATCACAAAAAGTTTCTATCAAGACAGTCCAGAGCCGGTACCAGTACGGACTGATTAAACTGCGGTCAATCTTAAATGGTCAGGTGCAAAAATGAGACCGGTAGATAACATAGAAAAGTCAATTAAGAAATTACGTTATAAGGCCAGTGCCGAGGCGCACGACAGAATTCTCGGCAACGTTCTAAAGGCACTGGAAAAGAAAGAAGAGCAGAAACCGGCAGCAGTTGAGCCGGATATTTGGAGAAAGATTATGAAAAGTCCAGTTACAAAATTAGCCGCAGCGGCGGTGATAATAATAGCGGCTCTTATGGGCCTGCATCAATTTGCAGGCCAATTTGTCGAAGGAACACCGACTTTTGCTCAGGTGATACAGCCCATTTTTGATGCTCAGACCGCGATATTGGACATCGTAGTTGGCGAAGAAGAGGCAGGTGGGCCGGTTATCCACGATATGGTATGGGGTCCACGAATCAGAAGAACTTTATCGAACATAAAAAGTTCTGTAAGCATCATTGACCTTGAAACCGGAAGGATTCTGTCACTCGATTCCGAAAAGAAAAAGGCGGCCTATATCGATTTGAAAGGTCTGCCGTCGATGCCCAATTATATGGAGATACTGAGAAATGTGATTACCGAATTGCAGAAAAGTCCCGATTTCGTGGTCGAAGAACTTGGCGAGCAGGAGATACAAGGCCAGAGAGTAATTGGTTTCCGCGCCAAAAATCCGAATGAAGAAATTAAGATTTGGGCTGACCCGCACACAGCGCTGCCTGTCCGCATCGAACAGGTCGGGGGGCAAATGAAGGTCATTTGCAAGAACGTCGTTTTCGACGTGCCAATGGATAAAGAGCTGTTTAGTATGGATGTCCCCGAAGGGTACAAACTGCAGCAAGTCGAACTCGATTTATTTGGCGCCACCGAAGAGGACTTTATCGAGGGCCTTCGTATACAAGCTGAGTTTTTCGGAGATGGAAAATTTCCGGATGGTGTTGCTGTGGAAGATTACATAAGGCAGGCACCGGCTATAGGTAAGAAAATTGATGAAATGGAGCTGTCTGACGATGAAAAAACTGATATAGGGATGAAGCTGAACAAACACCTGCTATTCATCCGGTTTTTTAAAGGCGAAGGCAAATGGCATTATGCCGGCAGCGGTGTCGAACTCGGTGATGCAGATACGGCTATTTTCTGGTATCGGCCGAAGGACTCCGAGACTTATCGCATCATCTATGGTGACTTGCATGTCGAGAACGTCGCACAGGAGAATCTGCCGAAATGATATGCCTGGGAAGCTTGGTTTGTGCTTAAAGGGCCGGGCTTGTTTTGCTCGGCCTTTTTTCTAATCAGCGGTTAAGCTCTCGCACAAGTTTAGTAAACTCTCGGCCGCGATGCTCGAAGTTGTCAAACATATCGTAGCTCGCACAGGCAGGGCTTAAAAGAACGATGTCCCCGGACTCTGCGAGCCGGTTGGCTAATTTGACTGCTTCGGCCAGTGAATTAACAATTTCAATTTCCGTTCTTTTCTCTGTGTTCTCTGCCTGCCCCGGCGTAGCCGAAGGCGAAGCCTGGGTCGTCCCTTGTTTGTTGAGATTGCTTCGTCGTCCGCCCTGGCGGACTCCTCGCAATGACATTTTAGCGTTTCGTATTGCTAAAGCGATTTGGGGAGCGGCTTGGCCAAGCAAAATAGC
>CAZKYA010000039.1:2368-16344 GCA_964556725.1 uncultured Pirellulales bacterium | reverse complement strand
GATTCTGCGGTCGCGTAATGAGCCATAAATAAACAGATTGACCTTCGATTTGTTCATATTTCGTATATCGTAATTCGTATATTGTCAATCTTTCAAACGGAACTTGCCGCACATAGCCCAACGCTATCGACTATTCATTAAATACTATTAACCATTCGTGTTTGTTCCGATGTTTTCTTTTCGAATTCGACTGTATAGCTGAAATAGCTCTTTGAAGGCACGAAAAATTACCCGCAAATTGGCACCTGTTTGTTTGCCGGCAGTTCGCGGATAATGATGCACGCCTCTCTGAGTTATGCTGTAACCCCTGCGGACAGCACGAGCAAGTATTTCGGCGTCAATAAGAGCTCCGGAACTCGACAACTCGATGTTATCAAAAATTTCCCTTTTGTATAGTTTGAATGCGCAATCAACATCTCGGATTTTCATACCGAAAAGCAGACAGGTAAGTTTTGTCCAACACCAGCCGTTAATCTTGCGTATTAAATTGTCCTGTCGGTTTAATCGGTAGCAGCTAACGATATCATACTGTTCTATCAAGGGCATCAACGGCGGCAATTCGCCAATATCGAACTGGCCATCACCATCGGTATAAAAGACCAGCTCTTTTGTTGCCGCCTTAAAGCCGGACTTCAAGGCGGCTCCATAACCGAGATTGGTCGGATGGTGCACGACTTTTATCCTGCTGTTCTGGCTGGCAATTTTGTCAGCAATTTGTGCGGTTGCATCGGAGCTGCCGTCGTCAACAATAATTACTTCAAAGTCGGCACCAATCTTTTCTAAAATGGTAAGGGCCCGCTCAACGGTGGCGGTGATGTTGTCCTGTTCATTATAACAAGGGAAAAAAACGCTGATGGAATTTGTTGCTCGCAGGTCGAGAGATGAGTCATTAGTTACGAGTCGGGGATTACCACCTTTTTCTTCGGAGCAACTGGATTCGTTCATTGTCGTATTCTTTCATTTTAGCGTTATAAAACTGCACAAGCTCGATGTCTTTCTGCTGTTGGGCGTTTAACTGCAAATAAGGGATTACATTTAACACGGCTGCGATTCTATTGTGATATCCATGCTGTTCGGCGTAAAGGTCTTTATTTTTCGTGAAATCATCAAAATAGTCTTTACAAAAATCATCAACCTGCTTTTCTAAATCAGGGAATCTTCTTGCCGCATATATGATTCTCTGCACCGGCACCTGTGAGGGATTTAACTTGAAAGCCCTAATGGCAAAAGTAAGGCCCTTCTGCCTCATATCTTTCTCCCGGTGCACAAGCAAGTTATTTGCAAAAAAAAGGCATTTGGAGAACTCATCGGGGTATATGGTTTTCCCATCCATTATTCCCATGACAAGTTCCTTGGCCTGAGGGGCTGACCAGTCGACGAAGAGTTTTTGCTCGTTATCAAGGAAGACAAGACGCCAATCAGGATGATATTCAAGGCCTTTTACAAACGGATAGCCGCCTTTCTGAATGTCACCATAGACTGAAAGGGGCATTAACACCACCCAAACCTCACGTTTTTTTAGCTGCTCATCTACCCAGCGACCGATTTCTTTGTAATCGGCAACAGTCAGTATTTCGTCCAATCTTCGGCCCGTCACATTAGCTCTAATCTGGGCCTCGTGGACGGTTGGCCCTCCAGACATAATGAGTGTCCAAAGGTCAAAAATTTTTCTGTCATAAGCAGCCTGCGCTCTGCCATCCATAAATAACTGCAGCGGTGTTTTGCCGGTGTTTGGGTCTGGTTCCTGAGCCCAGGCGATGAATCCGCCCTCTGTCCAGTAATTAAACATTTTCCCTTTTAATTTATTGTCTCTTATAAACTTACAGGCGCCAAAAGGTTTGGCATCGGAGGCGGTCATCCGCATAAAGATGGAATTTAATTTTGTATCGGTGGGCCAAGGGTCGAGATAAACAATCTTAAATTTTCGTCCGCACCATATACCAAAAATCAAAATCGCTACGGCGCCAACAAGGATTAAAAACAACTGCAGACTATAAGGCATTGAGGGAACGGTCAAGCGCTTGTTTGTGTATAAGTTATGGGCTGCTGAGATTGCACGAATTATCTGGTCAATAAACATTGCTAAAATAGGACAGGCGGCAATAGCTGCTATGGGTATAAACCTGCGGGAACGAATCGCCATATAAATAGTGAGGGCAACAATGACCATCAATGCTAAATCGATTTTAGGCCATTGATACTCGTCATAATCCTTTGCTTTTCGCTGAGGATACTTTTGATACCTTTTGTTGACAGAAAGAGAAGTTAATATAAGGACAACAGCCCAGACCAAAAGGAGTAACCATGCAATAATGTACATTACCAAGAAAGGTTTCGCAGTACCAACAGGATTGGTCCAGTCAAAAGCAGGATGCCATTCGTGGACGTCCCGCCACCTTTCAGCGTGCTTGCTGACACTGATGACGAAAGTATGAGTCAGGCTCGTTAAATGAAAAGGATTTAACAAGACCACAGCTAAAAAAGTAACAATGCCTGCGGCGACAGTGTGATATATACCTTTTAAGCCGATAGAAACAAACCTTTTTTTAGAGATGCTCGTTAGAAGGTTCAAAGCCACAAATGGTACCAGCATTATGAATACATAGATGTATCCGCCGTGAACGTTGCACCAGAAAACCGTCACTGGGACAATAAGCCAGATGAACAAAATATTTCGATATGTGGTAAGAACGAGTATAAGCAAAAAGACGGCAACAAGCAGATTCGAAAACCCCTGGGGACGAATGTCAAGAAACGAACGGCTGACGAACATAGCAAAGCAGGCGAAGACAACTGACAGAGCCGGATTGACCCCCAATAAACGGGCGGTGTAATAAACACAAATAACGGTAATAATGTAAATTGCAAATTTCCAGTAAACGAGGGTGTTGAATGAAAAAGTTTCAGCGTCGGCAAAGGGTGATAGGTGTGTTAACCAGTAAAAGATGACGTGCGTGAGCCAGTTCTGGTTGACCCAGCCGGTCGGATGCCAGTATTTTACTGTCTCGAGGCCGACTTTGTTAGCAATCCACTGTGCCCAATTCGGCCAGGTTTTGATTTCTTGCGGTGTTGGTCCTGCCTTATGTGAGTTTGCACTGAAAGGTTCGACGGTGTCCACTCCGTGATTTAGAAAATGCCTGCCACAGGCCATCGCGACCCATGTATCACCGGCAGCAACCATATGGGTGCAGGCGTGGAAGGCAAAAATCATCATTGCAAGCCAGCCCAGAATCATAGGCCAGCCGGATAAGGCAGCCCGGCCCGGCTTTTGGCCGGGAATTTCGAATTCTTGGTGCGGGTCTTGAGAGGAATCGTGTTTTCTGCGTTTTATTGACCGAGCCATTTTTCCAATCTATCTAATCCTTTGGTAATATTTTCGAGTGAGCAGGCAAAACTCAACCGAACATTATTGTCACAGCCAAACGGCAGGCCTGGAACGAGGGCGACATTGGCCTGCTCGAGAAGAGCTTTTGCAAAGTCCATACTTCCGTTGATTTTCGTCCCGTTAAAACTTCGTCCATAATGGCTCGAAACATCAGGGAAACAGTAAAAAGCACCGGTGGGTTCGGGACATTCTACGCCTTTGATGCTGTTCAGTCGCTGGGCCATATATTTGCCCCTGCGCTCGAATTCCATCCGCATATTTTCAATGGTCTGACTTGCTTGAGGTTCGTTCAGAGCAGCAATTGCCGCATACTGGCCGAATGTAACGGGATTTGAAGTCATATGTGATTGAAGCCGCCCCATTGCCTTTATCACATCAAGCGGCCCTGCCGTGTATCCGAGACGCCAGCCGGTCATAGAGAAAGCTTTGCTGAAGCCATTGAGAGTTAATGTTCTGTTGTATGCATCCTCACTCAATGAAGCAAAGCTGACAAATTTTGTATCGCCATAGATTAGTTTTTCATAGATTTCATCCGAAAGCACTATGACTTTTGTTCCTTCGAGGACTTTAGCGATGTCTTTTAGTTCTTCAGGGGTATAAGTGAAACCACCTGGATTGTTGGGCGAGTTAAGGACCAGCATAACAGTTTTTTTGGTGACGGCCTTTTTAAGCTGGGAAGGCGTAATCTTATAGCTGTTACTTTTGTCTGTTTGAATAATTTTAGCAGTAGCACCGGCGAGCTTTATCGCTTCCGGGTATGTTACCCAATATGGTGCGGGCAGAATAACCACGTCATGCGGGTCAAGGACGGCTTGCATTGCCTCGTAAATTGAGTGCTTACCACCGATATTGACGATAACCTGCTCCGGGGTGTACCTGAGGCCGTTTTCTTTTTCGAGCTTGGCGGCAATAGCGGCCTTGAGCTCGGTTATACCGGACTCGGCTGTGTATTTTGTTTTGCCCGCCTTTAGCGCCTTTATTGCAGCTTCTTTTATATAATCAGGGGTGTCAAAATCCGGCTCGCCTGTGCCAAAACCGATTACATCCACACCCTGGGCTTTCAACCGCTGCGCAAGCGCGCTAACAGCTATAGTTGCCGAGGGCGGCACATCCTGAGCACGTTTACTGATTTTCATTTTTCTTTGCACCTTTCAAATTTTCATTTAGCTTGTGCAAATAATAATATTAAAAACAATGCAGCAGGTCAAGGATTTCTCGATACCGGCTGCTCGGCTCTCAATGCTCGATATTATAGCAAGCGTCCGGTATTAAGCAACGGACGAGCTTTACATTGACAATCATCTCTATAATCGCTAATCTATTTTTATGGCTCGTGTTTTTCAAATTGTGGTTTTGAGCTGTATGAGTTTGTTGCTAACAGGTTGCAATACCCCTGAAAAAAGCAAACCTGTTTGGGAAGAAGCTAAGCTCGGCGATTTAGCACCCTCCAGCAGCTACCAGTCCCCCCGCTCCCAAATATTAAAGACGATAAATTTTGACGTGCATATCTTTGAAATACCAGCCGGAAACATCAGCGAAATGGATAATATCTGGAAGTCTCTGTATGCAAGGCCGTTTCAATTTAATAGCCATTATGCCTTCAATGCCAACTTATTTATAGTTCGCTTTGGCCAAATGCCGATGTGGGATAAAATCAACGATTTGCTTCTTTCTGCAGATGGTCAAAGAGTATTGAAGATTTCGCTATTGCTGTCTGACAACCAGCCTAACGACCTTACTATTACCGGATTAGACGAAAAACAAACTGTTTTTTATGTTTCAAGTGATGGCTCAAGGGAGAAAGCAACTATCGGGCCTGGTATGCTTGTGCTGCGGATAAAAGCTGTGAAAACCCCCGGCTCAAGAGGAGTATGCATCTTTGTTGCTCAGCCGGTATTCACACAACCAACAGGAAGCTTAATCCCTGCCCTGGCCGATAGGGCAAGATTACATGAATTTGATTTCAGCTCCGCCGGTTTTGGATTAAAAATGAGTCCCGGTGATTTTGTCGTCCTTGGGCCGGAAAAATATATCAGCGACCGTTCGACTTTAGGAGGACTATTGTTCAGCAAGCCCGAAGGCAGCTTATTCTTTAACAAAGCCAAGCGTAAGGGGCCTGAACATAAACCGGCTGTCAGAATACTTTTATTGGTTTGTACCGGTATAAGTGATTGAGCCGCTGTATGTCTGAGCCGACAGTAACATTAATTCGATGCAGCGATTACAGCCGGGGCAATATTGCCGAAGCAATAAAAAGACATTTCGAACTTCTCGGAGGATTAGACAAATTTGTAAAGCCGGCTGACACCGTCCTGCTTAAGCCGAATTTCATCGCTCCGAGGTCTCACCGTCATGCCACCCAAACCCATCCTGCGGTAATTATCGAGACTGCGCGGCTGTTAAAAGACTTTGGTGCAAAACCGTTTGTTGGTGATTCGCCGGCCTGGGGCAATGTGTTTACGTGCGTAAAAGCCCTGAAGTTAGAAGAAGCCCTAAAGAAGTTATCCGTGCCGGTGAAACAACTCGACAAGCCGAAATGGTGCAAAATAGGAAAGAACAATATCAAAGTTGGTATAAGCTCGGTTGCGCTGGATGCTGACAAGATAATAAATTTGCCGAAGTTCAAGACACATCAGCAATTGGTGGCGACATTTGCGGTAAAAAATATGTTCGGCTGTGTCAGCGGCAAGCGAAAGGCGCTGTGGCACTTCAGAAAAGGAGGAGACTTCGAGGATTTTTGCGAATTGCTTATCGAGATATTCAGATTTCTAAATCCTGCTTTGACCATAATTGACAGCGTTATGGCAATGGATGGCGCTGGTCCGATTCGCGGCAGGACCCGGCCTTTAGGCTGGCTTATCGGCGGAACAGACCCGATTGCATGTGAAACTATCTGCTGTAAGCTCGTCAATATCAAACCAGAAGAGCTGCCGATTATAAAAACGGCAAGACAAATGGGATTCGGCTGCAGCGAGCCGGAGAAAATAAAAATTTTAGGCGATGAGCTTTTAGAAAATGTGTGCACGGATTTTGAACTTGCCAAACTGATTCCACTAAGATTTTCATTTCTGCATGTCTGCAAAAGTATTGGTAAACAAATCATATTGCTTGCCAAAGCAGCAATTGGAAAAATATCATTTTGAATAAAGTTATATTCGGAGGTTCGTCTATGGCTAATGACAAGATAACTTCAAAACAAAGTCCAGAGAAAAGAAAAGCGGTAATCATTAAACGTGTCGGACTGTTTTTAGCTTGTGTTGCGGTTGTCTGTGGGTTTTCGTGTTCGTTGCAAACACCCTTTTTCGGAACAGGCGCTTTTGACATAGATAAACAGAATGCCCCGAATGCGACTGCTGGAAGAAATTGGGCGAAGCGGCTGGAGCTGCCTGGTGTGCCGAACTTTCACAAGGTCTCGGAAAACCTATACCGTGGCGGTCAGCCGACAACTGAGGGTATGCAGGAGTTGAAGAAATTAGGTATTAAAACGATTATCAATTTACGTTTATTTCATTCTGACCAGGACAAGATTAAGGATACAGGGTTGGGTTACGAACATATTTATATGAAAACATGGCACCCCGAAGATAAAAAAGTTCTTCGCTTCTTACAGATTGTTACCGACCCAAACCGGGTGCCTGTCCTTGTGCATTGTGAACATGGTGCTGACCGGACGGGAACAATGTGTGCGATTTACCGGGTGGCGGTTCAGGGCTGGAGCAAAAACGACGCAATCAATGAGATGACAAATGGCGGCTTTGGGTTTTATAGCGGCTGGCAAAACCTGGTTAATTACATTCTCAAGCTCGACATCGACGAATTAAAACGTCATTCAGGTATATAAAGAATAAGGAACACTATCCTTTTAACCACATCGTTTCGCCTTATTTACACAGCATAAATAAAGCTTCTCCATTCGATTAAACAAGCATTACAGATTGCCGAAGTAGAAATATAAAGTTGCTTCGTAAGTTCCGCCGGCCTGATTTTTCTGGCTTTGCGGGCCGAGCTGTTCAGCTGGGCTGGATTTTGTGCCAATAGGCGAGATGGCGTGCAAAAATGAAATGTCACCCTGAGGGAAAGCTGCCGTGGCATTCAAAGGTTCAACACCGTTTTTGGGTGTATAAACGCAGCAAAAGATGTTCTCGGTGTCATTAACTATAGTAATCAGACCCTCGGAGGTCTGAAACACAAACCAATACATATCCGCGAAATAGCCCTTGAATTCCGGATATTCCCAGCTTTGGCCGGGCGTGGTGTCATTGAAACTATTCTGCCAGACGTTAAGTGTCGTGCCTTTGATGCGGTTTTTCCAGACGTGGTAAGGTCCCCTACCCAGCCATTTTTTGCTCATCATCTTTTCTTCAGGATAGTCGAACGTTATACCAAAATAATCGAACCAGCCTGACAGCTGATAGTTGTAATGCAATTCGAGCCAGCCGCTTGCGTATATCTTCCAGCGGAAAAGAGCAAGACCTTCTGAATTGCGGGCTTCTACAATATAACAATCGGGGCCACTCGAGTGCGTTACAACAGGCGCAGGCGAAGAGGAAGCAGATGGAACTAATCTGGGGCCGTTACCGAACGAGAATGTCTGGCCTGCATTTGTAACGTCAATTAGCTTGCCATTTTCCAAATTAAATCGTGCCACAACACTTCCGGCAGTAACGGCGAGAATGCCGTTGTCTTGGCTCGCAGAGACCGCTCCGCTGTCGGCTTTAAAGATGCTTTTGCGATAGTCCAGCGGTTTTTTAATGGGCCACGTCCAGGTACAAATCTGCTCACCTGTGTAATTGACGGCACTGAGGAATAATGCGTCGGCATTTTTCCAATCGGGAGAAAGGCCAATGTTAATGCCAGCACTTTTTCCCGGCTCCGCAGAAGGCCCTGCTACCGTGCCAGATGTCACCACTTCGCAACCAGCATTCGAATCACCAGGCTGCCTGAAATCCACTAACTGCCACCTGAAACTGCATTGGTCCAGATTCGTAAAGTCATAGTGATTCTCAACTGTGATAGTGCCATTAAAATCGACCGGCAGCGTTTTCATAGGGACCTGGATTGGACAGAAGATTTCGCGAATGGTATAGAAGCTGCCTTCCTTCTCGTGGTAAGGGCCGACAATGCCGTCCGGTGCGGCATTGCCCCAAACATCTATGACACCATCCCTGTCTGTACGAACAACGCCCTCATCAGCAAACACCCAAAGGAAAAGACCAGCACCAAGTTTTGAGCTTTCCATCAGACCCCAATAATCATCGAGACCTGCACCATGGCCGCCATCGTATAAACCGTGGATTAATTCGGTCGGCATATATATGGTCGAGCCCCTGAGCTTGTCTTCCACGCTGGAATATCTTCTATAATGGCTGGTGTCAATATTGTTGAAGGTCGTCCAAGGATGCAGAACCAGTCGCTTCTGAGGGTCATATAAATCAAAATCGTCATCCAGCTCAGTGTTGAACCCCCCTTCATTGCCGTTAT
This sequence comes from uncultured Pirellulales bacterium, assembly GCA_964556725.1. Taxonomy (GTDB): domain Bacteria; phylum Planctomycetota; class Phycisphaerae; order Sedimentisphaerales; family Anaerobacaceae; genus CAZBWE01. Next base: position 7,478 of record CAZKYA010000039.1, on the reverse strand, counting down.
CCCAGAATAAAATGCAGGGATGATTGACGTGAAAGGTAACCATTTCTTTGACCAGTTTGGCGCCGACATCTGTGTCATAAGGCGGCTCATGCCAGCCAGCCAGCTCGTCCAGAACGTATAGTCCAAGCTCATCACAAGCTTCGAGGAAATGTTTATCGGGCGGGTAATGCGACATCCGCACGGCATTCATATTCATCCGCCTGATGAGACGGACATCTTCGTAACTGATTTTTCTGCTGAGGCATCTGCCCGAGTCCGGCCAGAAGCAGTGGCGATTGACGCCTTTGAGGCGGATTTTACTGCCGTTAAGAAAAACGCCATCGCCCGGGCGAACCTCAACGGTTCGAAAACCAAATTGCTCAGTTACTGTGTGAATAGCTTTCTCGTTCTGGCGCAAGGTGAGTTTTACTTTGTAAAGGTTCGGTGTTTCGGCGCTCCAAGTCCTATGGCTGGTACAACGTGTTTTAAGAGTTACTTTGTCGTTTGTTTTTTTGATTTTGGCAGTGAACGGCTTACCGAAATTTAAGCCGTCCGCCGTGACAATCTGTGCTGTAACATTGTCGGCAGTAGTTATATGCTTTAGATACACATCAACTGAAAATGTTCCATCAGAGCGTGCATCAATGGCTGTCCAATCGATGAGCTGAGGCGGTAAAACCTCGAGATAAACCGGTCGATAAATACCACCAAAAACCCAGTAGTCGGCCTTGCGTTCGGCTTCTTCGACAGTGGGATTATCTGAGCATTTGCTTACCGTCACCTCCAAAAGATTGTCAGAACCAAACTTGACCAAGCCGGTGATGTCATATTTGAATCGATAAAAACCACCCTGATGTTTCGGTCCTGCAGAAAGACCGTTAATCCAGACTTCGGTATCTGTCATCACACCTTCAAAGACTATCAAGATTTTCTTTGCATCCCAGAATTCAGGGATAAAAAATGTGTATTTGTATTTTCCCTTTTCACAGGATTTATTTTTAACGTGACCGTAATCATATTGACCGAAACCGTGCAGCTCCCAGTTCGACGGCACCGGGATAGTTGTCCAGGTGCCGCTTTTTCTTCCTTCGGTGCAGTAAAATTCCCAGTTGACGGCATCATCTTTATCTCGGCCGGAAAGATATACTACACTTGTGGCAATACCTTTATCAGATTCTGGATAATTCGGCTCAACTACCGTAATCGGGATATTGATATCGATAGTAGGGCTACAGGCAACAAATAGTAAAATCGGAATTATCGGGACCGACAAGCCGCCACGAAGGAAAGTATTAAATCTTAAACATTTCATTTGTTTATCTACTCCGAAGAAAGTCACAAACAGTTTCCATTTTCAAAGGCATTATAATCAATTTGCCCTAATGCACAAACTATTTTAGGCGATGAGGTCAATGCAGTTTCAAAACGTCAACGGACGTTGACTTATCTTCATATTTCAGCTAATATCGCAGTCTGCACATATGAAGAATAAAGCTATAAACATATTAGGCATTGAAACAAGCTGTGATGAAACTGCGGCGGCGGTGGTTGCTGACGGTCGAGTTGTCAAATCATCTGTTGTAGCTTCACAAACTAAACTGCATGAGAAATACGGCGGTGTTGTGCCTGAGATTGCCTCCCGCGCACATATAGAAAAAATATATCCTGTTATAATCGAAGCGATAGAGCAGGCCAATGTCGGCAAAGACGATATAGATGCGATAGCGGTCGCCAATCAGCCGGGACTGACAATTGCATTAGTGGTCGGGGTCACTGCCGCAAAAACACTCAGCTTCACCTGGGATAAGCCATTGATAGCAATCAATCATTTACACGCACATTTGCAATCAGCACTGCTCGCTGAGGTGAAGCCGCAACTACCCGCTGTAGCTTTAATTGTATCAGGTGGTCATACCTGTCTATACGATTATCGTTTGCCGCTGGAGCCGAAACTTCTTGGCTGCACGATTGACGACGCCGCGGGTGAGGCATTCGATAAGGTTGCAACGATTCTGAGACTGCCCTACCCCGGCGGGCCGAGCATCGAAAAGGCAGCAGAGAAAGGAAATCCAAAGGCAATCAACTTTCCACGTTCGATGCTTGGACGCGATTCGCTGGATTTTTCTTTCAGCGGTATCAAGACGGCGGTTTTGTATTACTGCCGAGGCCAGGATATGAAAGGCGAGGATAAGGTCGAGTCGATGAGCGAGCAGGAGATAGCTGATATTGCAGCATCGTTTCAATCGGCAGTGATTGATATGCTTGTTGAAAAAACAAGACGGGCCATTGAAAAAATTGGCGCTAAAACGGTGCTTCTTGGTGGTGGTGTTGCTGCTAATAATCAACTAAGGGCTGCCTTACAAAAGTTATGTGATTCATATAAGCCAGCCAAAAAACTTTTGGTTGCACCAAAACAGTATTGCACTGACAATGCGGTTATGGTAGCTTCTTTGGGTTATCATAAATTCAAGGCAGGACTCTTTGCAGATTTAACACTTGAACCAAAAGCAAGCGGATGAAAATTAACCACAGATTACGCAGAGAAGATTAAGATGTGCGAGAAGATAAGTATTGTTGCGAGAAAACCGATTAAAAGAGTTTTGCTCAGTTCTTTCTGTGCCTGGGGCGAATAAAAATGCATGCGGCATAAAAAAGAGAAAAGAGCTGTTGGTATGAAATTTTTTTCGTTGTTCAGTGTAATAATTATAGTATCGAGCGGCCTTTCTGTTTTTGGTCAGGACAAAGATCCCAATGCAGCTGAAATTCTTCAACATTACAGGGAATCACTTTCATACCTTCAATCTGTATCGATGAAAGTCGATACCAAGATTACCCAAAATATAAAAAACCCAGAAAAACCTAACTATTTCGAGACAAGTGTTATCTTCCGTCGAGACCATGAACGCACCGAATGGATCGGACAGGTGTCTGTCTTTGATGATCACTTGAATGTGGATCCGAACCAAAGCTATATTATCAAAGAAATTATGACGGGAAGTCGCGAACTTTATGTCCTTCATTCGATAAACGAGCTTCCTAAACTGGCAACAATAAGCGAGAATTACGACGAGGCCCAAAAAAGATTTCTTGACGCTTCAAAATATGGTGGGCCTTTAGGCGGAAGAATATTCGGAAATAGCCGCAAAAGTGTAGCAGAGCTGCTCGGTGAAGCTGAAAATCTTCATTTGCGCGACGAGCAGGAAGATATCAATGCTATCTCATGCTATGTGCTTGAGGGAAAAACAAAACATGGTAGAGTATCTGCATGGGTCTCTCCTGATAAGGGATATAATGCCTTGAAGTGGGAGATACACAAAACTAAAGGAGATCTTTTCCACGAAAAACCCGTAACTGTAGATTCTTGGATTGCGTTGTTCGATAATGTCAATGTACAAGAGGTTAACGATGTGTTCGTTACGAGTGGCGGTTGTTTCAACCTCACAATCAATAACGAAAGAAACACAGATTGTGAGCGCTGTGTATACAAGGTTAGCGACATTCAGTTAAACCCTGATTTTGATGCTCTTGGAGCTTTTAAGATTAATCTGCCAAATGGTACTAAGGTGCTTGTTCAGGAATCCCCGGGTGTCTGTTATATCTGGCGAGATGGCCAGGTTGTGGACGAGAAGGGCTGCGTGATTATGAACTGCAGGTAAAAAAAACCAACGAAAAATAAATAATGAATTGAGAAACGAACTACAAATATAAGGCAGGTGAGATATTCGGGCTGAGCAGTTAAAAAAATTATTGAAGCAGGTCAAAAGCGGCAAAGTTGATATCAACGAAGCGGTTGAAAAACTTCGGCATCTGCCGTTTGAAGACTTGGGTTTTGCGTGCGTTGACCATCATCGTCAGCTCCGCCGTGGTTTTCCGGAAGTTATTTATTGTCCCGGCAAAACGACCGAACAGATAATCAAAATATTCGAAAGCTTAGCTTCAAAAGGCAATAATGTCCTTGCCACGAGGGCCGAGCCGGAAGTTTTTGAAGCGCTGACTAAAACAAAGAAATTCCCCAAGGCACGATATGAAGAAACAGCCAGGGCAATTGTCTTAGAGCAGAAAAAGCCGGCACGTTCAAAGACTGTTGTTCCAATAGTTACAGCCGGCACTTCCGATTTGCCGGTCGCAGCAGAGGCAAAGGTAACGGCGGAGATTATGGGGCAACAGACAGAGCTGATTTGCGACGTCGGAGTGGCGGGCATCCATAGATTGTTCGGACATCTTGCGAAACTGCAAAAGGCCAATGTCATAATTGTTATAGCAGGGATGGAAGGAGCATTGCCATCCGTGGTTGGAGGCCTAGTAAGCTGTCCTGTGATTGCAGTGCCGACAAGTGTGGGTTATGGTTCGAGTTTTGAGGGTCTGGCCGCCCTTCTGGCAATGTTAAATAGTTGTGCTGCGGGCGTTACCGTGGTAAATATTGATAACGGTTTTTCTGCAGCAGTAACGGCGACAATTATAAATCGCAAAATAGAAGCAAAGAAATAACTATGCAAATAATAGAACAAACTCCGAAATTAAAACCGAGAGCTGCTGACGCACACAAGGGCGATTTCGGCAAGGTGTGTATCATAGCCGGCAGTATCGGTATGAGCGGTGCTGCTGCCATTGCGGGCCGAGCGGCCTTGCGGGCTGGTGCGGGCCTTGTGCGAGTGGCAGCGCCTGAAAGTGTGCTGCCGATAGTTGCTTCAATTGAACCATCCTTTACGACTATTGCACTGCCTGAAGATAGTGCCGGCCGAATATCCGCAAAAGCAATCAGTGCTATCCTTAATGCTATCAGTGAAAATGATGCTGTGGCGTTTGGGCCGGGTGTTGGTGTAAGCGGCGCGCTTAAGACAATTCTTGAGACTCTTCTTGAACAAAAGAATCTTCGGCTGCTCATAGATGCCGATGGCTTGAATAACCTTGCCGGTATAAAGGGCTGGCCTGCCAAACTAAAGGCAGAAGTGATTTTAACACCCCATCCCGGCGAGATAAAAAGATTGTGGCAAGGACTATTTAGAGAAAAACTGCCCTCTGGTCGCAAGGAACAGGCAATGAAACTTGCGCAGCAGACGAAAACCACTGTTGCCTTGAAAGGAGCGGGGACGGTTGTCAGCGACGGCGAAAAAGTTTACATCAATAAGAC
>CAZKYA010000039.1:0-2268 GCA_964556725.1 uncultured Pirellulales bacterium | reverse complement strand
ATACAGTCAGCGGTTTTGCAGGGATGTTCAGCAAGATTATGAAAGATGGGGCAATCTCTCTTAAAGAGAAAGAATTCATTGCCCTCGGTATAGCCGTGGCTCAAAGGTGTGTGCCTTGCATTAGAGCGCACACAAAAAAGTGCCTTGAAGCGGGAGCAACAAAAGAACAGATTCTCGAAGCTGCATCGGTGGCGGTAATGATGGGCGGCGGACCAGCTTATACGCATATTCCAGCCGTGATGGATACACTTGAGGCATTAGAGAAATAGTCGCCGTCTTACAGCAGGATTGTATGTAATTTCCCGACAGTTAGGGATAGAAAATATCACAGAGATGATATGACAGATAATTATTCAGCGACAAACAAGGGAATTTTCTCCGCCGGTGTCCGTTCGAATAAGCAGATTGGTCGGCGATTCTACCGGCTTGGGCTGGAATTTGCAGGAGATGGGGCAAAGGCCTTTGCAAAATTTCGGCCGGGTCAGTTCGCTGAGCTTGACCTTTCCGGAACCGCCCTGCCGCCTGCGGAAAAAATGCCGGAAGATTTGGCTGATGCGGGTCAGCGAAATATACTGCTGCGGAGGCCATTTAGTTTTGCGGATGTCAATACCGAGAAAGATAAAACTTTAGCTGAGGTTCTTTACTGTGTGGTGGGACCTGCCAGTTTGCGAATGACGACTTTAGCTGTAGGTGACTCGATTAGCGTAATCGGGCCTTTAGGTAACGGTTTTTGGATACCGCCAAGTAAGAAAAGAGCGTTTTTGGTTGCCGGCGGGATGGGTGTTCCGCCCTTGCAGCATCTGGCAAAGGTCATTACGACAGATTTGCCCAATATTGAAGTGATTGTCTTTGCAGGCGCCAGGACGGCAAAGGAGCTGCCTTTTGAGAGACGGCTGGATGAAATTTCGCAACAGTTGGGATTTTCATTGCTGGAGTTTGCAAAATACGGCGTGAAATCGCAGGTGGCGACGGATGACGGCTCAGCCGGCTTTGAAGGAATGGTTACCGATTGTTTCAAGCAGTGGATTAACAAGGCTAATCCGGCCAGGGACAGCACGATTATCTATGCCTGTGGGCCTGAGCAGATGCTGGCGCGGGTGGCGGGGATTGCAAAAGAAAAACAAATTGATTGTCAAATAAGTATGGAACGAAGAATGGCCTGCGGGATTGGCGTCTGCCAGAGCTGTGCTGTGGAATGTAGAATAAATGGCGCGGAAGAAACCGTTTATAAACTATGCTGCGAAGATGGCCCGGTTTTTGATAGTAAGGAAGTAGTCTTTTATGATGACTTCCATGTATAATAGATAGAAAATACATTCAGGGAAATTTGGACTTGGGGAATAGAAAGTGAAAACATTCAAAAAAGGTGGGCACACAATAATATGGGGTGATGCAATCGAAGTACTTTCCAACGAGATACAAGACGGCTCGGTTGATTTAATCTTCGCTGATCCACCATATAACATTGGGAAAGATTTTAATGGCACAAAGGATAAATGGGAATCGGATGAGAGTTATCTTCAGTGGAGTTATCAATGGCTTGATTTGTGTATAAAAAAACTCAAATCACATGGTAGTTTTTATGTAATGACATCGACTCAAAATATGCCATATTTCGATATTTACTTGCGAAAACGTCTGACAATTCTTTCACGGATCGTATGGTATTATGATAGTTCAGGCATTCAAGCCAAAAGATATTACGGGTCTTTATACGAACCCATCCTTTTTTGCGTTAAAGATAAAAATAAATACACATTTAATTCGAAAGATATTCTTGTGGAAGCGCGAACAGGAGCGGTAAGAAAACTAATTGACTATAGAAAGCCTATACCAACGGTATATAATTCCGAAAAAGTTCCTGGTAACGTATGGGAAATTCCAAGGGTAAGGTATCGTATGAACGAATATGAAAATCATCCCACCCAAAAACCGGTAGAATTATTGGAAAGAATTATTAACGCTAGTAGTAACGAAGGTGACATTATACTTGATCCTTTCTCAGGATCATTTACAACCTCATATGTTGCTAAGCAACTCAAGAGAAAATCCATTGGAATAGAAATACAGGAAGAATATATAAAAATAGGTTTGCGAAGGCTTCAAATAGCCTCAGAATACAATGGACAACCTCTACGAAGGGTCCCGCGATCGTTTGAACTTGTTAAAGACAAAAAACAGACAATGTTAAATTTCTCAGAGGCATAAAAATGGAGCATGAGTTTACCAAGAAAATCAAAGAGATCTTAAAAAAGAATTCCGGTAAAC
>CAZKYA010000038.1:0-16427 GCA_964556725.1 uncultured Pirellulales bacterium | reverse complement strand
GTACCTCAGCGGCACATCGATGGCAACTCCGCACGTCGCAGGTGCCTGTGCACTTCTGTGGTCGGTAAATCCTATGCTAAGTAACATCGAGATAAAAAATATCCTTTTGCAGACGGTGGACAAGACGCTGGCAGGGTATTGTGTTTCAGAGGGTCGGCTTAATCTCTATAATGCGATTTTAGAAACAAAAGCACCGTGGCTCCAGATTGAGCCGGAACAAGGGACGATTAGGCCGGGCGATTCAAATCAGATAAGCATAACCTTTAATGCAATGGCTATAGAGTCGGGAATCTATCAAGCAGGAATTCTTGTGTTGTCGGACGACCCGTGCTGTCCGATGCTGGTTATTCCGGTAACAATGACGGTAAATCCAGATGCCCTAACAGTGACACCTGCTGATGATTTCGAATCGAGCGGAACCGAAGGCGGTCCGTTTGAACCGCCTTGTATGACTTACACACTGACAAACAATGGAGCCGAATCTGTGAGCTGGATGGCGGACTGGACGGAAAATTGGCTTGGTGTCGCACCTTATGACGGGACACTGGAGCCGAATGAATCAATAGGTGTAAACATCTGCATCGAACCTAATGCCAATCTGCTCGACCCGAATGTCTATACAGATATGATAATCTTCCAAAACTTAATCAGCACAAGTATTAAATCGCGCTCTGTAACTCTGACCGTAAAGCCGCCTGACTGCTTCACAGAGTCGTTTGATTCAGGTAGCGATCTCGAATTTCTTTCGTTGACGTTCATACCCGATGGTTCAATCGCTTACTACGAGGCCTGTCGGGAAGAGATAAGTGAATTTCCAACAGACCCTAATGGCGGGACATACATTTCACTTGGCGATGATGATTTTGCAGAGGTGGTTCTAAACGATGGTGCGGAGATTTTGTTCTACGGCCGGTGGTACGACCGCTTTTATATTGGCAGTAACGGCTACATAACCTTCGGGCAGGGCGATGCTGAATATATACCTTCCTTGGAAGAGCACTTCAGTATGCCGCGTATATCGGCTCTGTTTGCAGATTTGACGCCGGCAAATAACCAGAGTATTTCCTACAAGCAGCTTGATGACAGAGTGGTGATAACATTTCAGAACGTGCCGCTATATGGGGACAAAACTGCAATCAACAGCTTTCAAATCGAGATGTTCTTTGTTGATGGTTCGATATGTATTAGCTGGCTGGATATTGCGGCAACCTACGCCGTGGTCGGGCTGTCGGAAGGCAAAGGACTTCCTCCTGCGTTCTTCGTAGAAAGCGATCTCAGCAACTATCCGCCTTGCTGGCCATTAGGTGACTTCGACAGGGATTATATTGTAAACTTTGCAGATTTTGCAGCGTTAGTGAATCACTGGCTGGATGCAGATTGCGGTATCCCTCTGTGGTGTAGCAGAACCGACCTCGATTTCAGTGGTATAATCGATATCGATGATGTTGGTGTCTTTGCAGAAAATTGGCTCGCAAAAGAGGATTGGTGGCTCCAGCCGCTTTCGCACTGGAAGTTCGACGAAGGCCAGGGCAACACAGCATACGATTCAGCGGGTAATAATCACGGAACTATCTATGGAGCAACCTGGACAACCGGCCAAATCGATGGCGCACTGAGCTTTGATGGTAGCAATTTCATCAACTGCGGCAATGACAACAGCTTAGATATTACTGGTAGTGTATCGATTTCCGCTTGGGTAAAATTCAACAGTTTGCCCATTTATCAAACCATCGTTGCCAAACGAGGTGCTGCAGCCGACAAAACCTCCAATTATGCTTTCAGAACAGGGACCGCACCAAATCAGTTTCAGTTAGAGTTCTATTATCACGATGGGGCAAATTGGCATATTTATACTACCTCTAATGCTAATCTGGTTACAGGGCAATGGTATCATATTGTTGTGACATTTACATTTGGTACAGGTGCCAGTATCAAATGTTATGTCAATAGTAATTTATTAAGCGGTAGCTGGACGTTGGGCAACGGAAATTCATCGGTTCGTACCAACACCAAGCCGGTAACAATTGGTGGTTTAACGGACCGAGAAGGAGCACACGGCACGATTGACGATGTCCGAATATACAACCGGGCTTTAACTGCTGGAGAAATCTGGCAGCTTTATCAGGAAGGCTTAGGGCCCAAGGCATTTAATCCCTATCCTGCTGATGGTGAGACAAGTGTTGACCTGAATGTAATCCTTAGCTGGTCACTGGGAAAAGGTGCTCTCTCGCACGATGTATATCTCGGCCTCGATTATAACGATGTGAATAACGCCACACCGGATTCTAATGAGTATATGGGTAATTATGATGTCAATAGCTATGACCCCAATGGCCTTGCCCTTAGAACCACTTACTACTGGCGGATTGATGAGAAGAACCCCTCCGGCACAGCTAAAGGCGATATCTGGAGCTTTACAACAATCGAAGTCAATGACCCCAATTTTATTGGCTGGTGGAAGTTTGACGAAGGCGAAGGAACAATAGCGTATGACTCAGCCGGCGACAACGATGGAATGCTGGTCAACGGTCCCATCTGGACAACTGGCCAAATCGGTGGTGCATTAAGCTTTGATGGTCTTGATGACTATATTAGCTTGATGAACTCGATAACACTATCAACAAACTGGACTTTCTCAGCATGGTTTCATTTATCTTATTATGGAGGAATTAAGCATAATGTTATTATTGGGGGTCCAGGAACATATTATAACTTTTTAGTTTTTAGGCATCACGTTGATGATATGTATCTTGAAACAGATACGGATGGAGATTATGCGGTAATATTTCATGGGGCAGTTAATTCCTCGGTTGGTGAATGGGCTTATTACACAATCACAAGAAGTGGCAATACTGTTTCTGGTTATAAAAATGGTATTTTTGTAGACAATGCTATACTACCAATAGGAAGTAATAACACTATAAACCAGATAGGTTCAGGATATAGTGGAAATAAATATGAAGGTTTAATCGATGATGTTCGAGTTTATAACCGGGTTTTATCTGCCGAAGAAATCTGGCAGCTTTACCAGCAAGGCCTGCAATAACCAATGTAGGGATTTCCTCAGCTAAACTGATTCACAGTGCATACCAATGTTCAATTGGTTTTATGGTATATTCAGCGGGTCGATATCCTTGATTCTATCGGCATAAATTTCGTATGGATATTTTTTCAGCAGTTCCTGTCTGTATTTGGCCAGGGCAGCATTTCTCTGTTCGCTCACTATCCTCCATTTAATATGTTCTTTCATATCGCTCGAGTATTCTCTCATCTGGCCAGGTTTCTTTTCTAATATTTTGACTACCCGCCACTTGAAACCATCGCGGTAGAAGCCCTTTACCGGCCCAACAATTTCGTTCGGCTCGCCTTTCCATAAGTCATCGAAGAACATCCCTTCTACGCTGGGAGATGTATGAAAGGGATTGCCTTTTTTAAGCAAAGAATATTCTTGTCTAACTGACTCGAAATCCTTGCCGTTATCCAGTTCGGCCTTTACCTTTTCAGCAGTATTGCGGTCTTGACACCAGATTTGGTCTATCTTGAGCTGCTTCTCTATCCCGAATGCTTCCTTGTTCTTGTTAAAGTACGCAATTATCTCTTCCTCATTTGTTGGACCTTTGATGTCCTTGACCAATTCATTCACCATTTCGTAGAGCAGTCTTCTGTCTTCCTCCTCTTTTAATTGCTCGAGCAGATTTCTATCCTTATCGAGTCCGAGTAACTCGGCCTCGGAGACAAAAACTGCCTTGCTCAGGGCCCAGTCTAATAACCGTTCAACACCTGCCGGCGTATGTAAATCTTTTGGGCGAGATGGCGGAGCGAACTCGCACAAAGTATCGAACCAGTCCTTCAATGTCACCTCTCCCCCATCAAACTTCGCAAGAACGATACGTTTCTCTTCCGGCGTCAATTCATTTTCAACCTGAGTTTCTCGGATAAAGGCCATCTTGCTTGGTTCTTTTGGATGTAGCAAAAGTCTCTGATGGATTTCGGCTGCTCTGGGGAAGTTATCACTGACCTTTTGAACGTTGAGCTTTTTATACAGCTCACTATAGTACTCATCTATAAGTTTATTGGCTTGTGTCCTTTCGAGCATTGCTTTTGCGTGGTCTCGGCTAAGATTAGGGTCGGCTTTTATCTTTTCTTCTATTTCCGATTCTGTAACCTTTACTTTGCCTTGCACGTACCCGCCTAACAACATGCCTAAAAGTTTTCCTTCCTTAGAGTACTTAATTGGTGTGCGTATCGTTTCACGTTCCGTCAGGTTGAGTTTGCGGGCTTCTATCATCATTGCCTTTTCTGCTATCATTTCCATAAGCACTGTTTTGGCATCGAGCGGCTCAGCTTGCTCGCTGGGCCCTCTATATTCATCGGGCTGAAGCTTCGTCATTAGGCTTTCCTCAAGCTCTTTTCTGGTGATAACATAATCGCCTATTTTCGCTACAATATTTGATGGCTCAGTAACGGCTTCAACAACGGGCGGTTCCTCGGGCTTCTTTTCCTCTTGCTCTTTGCTGGTTGGTTCTGGCTTTTCTGCTGCTGGCTGTTTGCCCTCCGGTGATTTTACCTCTGGCTGCTTTGACTCCAGCTGTTTTGTCTCGTCGGCTATCAGTTTGCTGGTTGTATCAACTACTTCACCTGTGCCGGATTCCTTTGTGCCACAGGAACAGCAAAGTATTATTAACAGCCCCAGAAAAGATAATACAACTTTGCTATAAAACAACTTTCCCATATTTGTTCTCCTCGCGTATCATCAATAACAACCAAAGATTACAGACCATATACCAAAAACATAGGCCTTGTAACTTAAATCTTTCGTCTTCAATAGCTCTAATTCTAACCTTCCTGTGGGGATTAGACAAGCCGAATTCTTATTTGACCTTTTTGCTGAACTCTTGAGTGCTTTTTTCATAAGATTGACCCAGGCCTAAACCTATCAAAACCAAAAGCCGACATGTTTTTATGAGATGATACTTGATAAGTATGCGATAGATAAGGTAAAATTGCCATTTTAGTTGTATTCATCCTTCGTAGTTTCGTCCTTCGCAGTAGCGCTGCTGCGGAGAAGGGAATTATTACGGAGAACGGATAATGTAATTCGCTTATCAAGGAGACTTAACGTGAAGGCAAATGACTTACGACCCGGTATGGCCATAACTCTGGACGGCGAACTCTATATCTGTTTCCAGGCCATTCACTCTACCCCCGGAAATCTTCGTGCTTTTGTGCAAACCAAGCTCAGAAGACTTTCTGATGGGGTATTGATTGAAAAGCGTTTGCGCTCCACCGAGGATGTTGAGCAGGCATATCTTGATAAGCGTGAAATGGAATATCTTTATTCCGACAATACTGGGCACGTTCTTATGGATAGCAAGACCTACGACCAGATTACTGTGCCGGATGAGTTGATAGGCGAATCAATAAAATTCTTCAGGTCCAACACGCCCTTAACAGCTCTAATATATCAGGGCAACGTCGTGACCATTGAACTGCCGAAGGTGGTTGAACTGACCGTTACTGAAACAACTCCGATGCCCAGAGGTGCCACGGTTACAAATCAAATGAAGGAAGCAGTTCTCGAGACCGGCCTTAAAACCCGTGTCACTCCATTTATTAATATCGGCGATGTCGTCCGCATCAGCACCGACGACGGCTCCTACCTCGCAAGAGCTAAATAAACCGTGCGCTAAAAACTACCTGCCGAAGGTGGGCTTAACGCCCTTTCCGCACTTCTTTCTGTCATTCAGTGTATAACTTTGTTGAGGGGGTAAGTGATTATACCTGAGGCGCCTGCACGTTTCAAAGCTGGGACCAGAGACCTTTCAACTTTATCGTCGATAATAACTTCTATCGCAATATAATCGGAGTCAGCCAGGCTGGAAACAGTAGGGCTTTTCTCTGCAGGCAGTATCTTCAAAACGCGCTTTAAGTCGCTTTTTTTTACGTTCATCTTCAGGCCGACCTTGCTGCGGGCTTCGATAGCTGCGTTAAGTAATATGGCGATGTTTTCTATTTTCTCCCGCTTGAATTTATCTTTCCAGGCCTTTTTATTTGCAATTAATCTTGTTGTTGAAGTCATCACCGTATCGATTATTCGTAGATTATTCGCCGTAAGTGTCGTGCCGGTCTCGGTAAGCTCCACTATTGCATCCACCAGCCGGGCCTTGACCTCCGTTGCCCCCCAGCTAAATTCTACCTTCACATCAATCTTTTTGTCTGCAAAATATTTCTTTGTCACGTTAATTAGCTCAGTAGCAACAATACCACCTCGCAAATCTTGTGGCTTTTTTACTTTTGACTCGTCAGGCACCACCAAGACCCATCTGGCTGGATTGCTTGTAGATTTGCTGTAGGCAAGTTCACAGACATCCACCACATCGCAGCCGCTCTCAACTATCCAGTCGTAGCCGGTGATGCCGGCGTCGAGAACTCCATCGCCGACATATTTGCCCATCTCCTGCGCTCGCAGCATAACAAGCCGAATTTGCTCATCGTCTATGCCAGGAAAATAACTCCTGTCAGAATCCGAAATGTCGAACCCCGCCTTGCTGAAAAGTTCAATTGTTGCTTTCTGCAAACTTCCAGCTGGAATACCCAATTTGAGTCTCTCTTCAGACATCTTAAACCTTTCTATTGCATTTCTTATTTCTTTCTTTTCTTTGTTGTTTTGGCCTTGGTTTTGGCAGTAGTTTCTCTCTCCAGTTTTATCGTGGGTGATTCACTTTCACGTCGCAAAAGAGCATAAAACTCGTAGCCGTTTTTAGCTGAAATCTGTTTTGTTAAAAAGCCTTCTATCTGCTGCTCATCAGCTCCTGCATGAACCAGTTCGTTACTTCTTAAATATTCTATCATCTTTTTTGTAAGCGGTATAGCATGGCCCTGCAAAGACGTGAGCATGCAATAGTCGACCACGAAATGACTGGTGCCGTCAATTTTTTCGAGAGCTTGTTTAGCTGGCCGTTTGCCAATATTCTTCAATGCCTCTAAGCTCACCGCATTGTATTCATCGAACACAGCCCTTAAGGCTCTGGTAAGTGTCGAGGCTATATCTCTTGTAACGGGCGTATCCTCGCCAAGCAGTTCTACAATTTCTTCTATTCGCGAAACACGCAAGTCGTTCAAATTGACGAAGTAATCATCGAATCTCTTAATCGCCGCTTTTGCTGCCAGCTCGCTCATATTTTCACTAACGATGACATAAACAAGGGCTTCCGCTACCGTCTCATGGGTAACCGGTGTGACATCTGGATGATTGGCCTTCAATAAGCGATATAAACCCTGTACTTTTTTCGAATATTCTTTGCTATTTTTCATAGGAACACCTGCGGGGTCAATTAAACGGCCGAACGCCTGGATGTTTCACCGTTTCAAAAAATCAGGTTTTTTCGTGGTCAACTAAATCTTTTTTTTCAGGTTTGCTGACGGCTTGGTCTATCAGTTTCATAATCTCCAGCGTTTTTTTGAATTTTTCATCCTTGTAAAAATTCAAAACAGGGCAGAACTTGCTCTGCAATTTACCGGCCAGCAGCGATTGTATGCGGCTTTTTGCATGCGTTATTGCCACAAAAGTTTTATTTTGTGCTGTTTCATCTTTACCAAAAATGCTGATATATACATCTGCGCTGCGTAAATCCGCAGCCACGTCAACTCTCGTAATGCTGACGAGTCCATCAATGCGTGGGTCGCTAAGGTGGTTGGCAATAGCGTCACTGACTGCTTCTTTTATCACGCGAGCCGCTCTTTCCTGTCTGCGCGTTGCCATAATAGTCTGTCTCTTTGGAGCACGGTAAACGAGTTATCAGTAACCATTATAGTGTTCTGGCTACTTTAATAATCTCGTAGAAGTCAAAAACGTCATCGACTTTAACATCGTCGAATCCCGCTATCTTGATACCGCACTCCAGTCCTGCCCTGACCTCACGAGCATCATCTTTGAAATGCTTCAGAGACTCTATAATTAGGTTGTCTTTGAGAACGATGTTGTCGCGTATCAATCGCGCCTTCGCATTTTTGGCCACGTACCCGCTACTGACATAACAACCTGCCACCGTCCCAACTCGCGAAACCTTAAATATCGCTCTTACCACCGCTCTGCCAATGCTTTTCTCTTGCTCTTCCGGCTCGAGCAAACCGACCATAGATTTTTGTAAATCTTCCGTTATACGGTAGATTATATTGTAGAGTCTTATCTCAACGCCTTTAGCTTCTGCAATCTTGGCTGCACGCTCGTCACTGACAACGTTAAAACCGATAATAATTGCGTTCGACGCCTCAGCAAGCACAACATCGCCTTCTGTAATTCCACCCGGTGCTGCGTGCAAAATTTTAATCTTCACTTCATCCGTGCTCATCTCGGATAAATATTTCTTCAAAACGTCAACCGAGCCCTGCACATCAGCCCGGATGATAAGATTCAACTCTTCTGTTTTGCCCGCCTCTATTTGGCTGAATAAATTATCCAGCGTTACTTGCGACCGCTCTGCCAGGGAACTTTCTCTCGAACGTATTTGGTTTTCCTCGGCAGCGGCCTTTGCCCGATTGATGTCATCCAGGCAGTAGAATCTATCGCCTGCCTGAGGGACGTCGCTAAATCCCGTTATCTCTACCGGCGTAGAGCTTGTGGCTGTCTTTATATTCTTGCCGAAGCTGTTTTTCAGCATTTTTACTCTGCCGTAGGCCCTGCCGGCCAATACCACATCGCCTTTACTTAATCGGCCCTCTTTTATTAACAGGGTTGCTACCGGACCCTGTTGCGGTGATATCTTCGCCTCGACGACCCATCCTGTTGCCGGGATTGTATCATCGGCCTCGATTTCGAGCAATTCTGCTACGTAATCGAGGGATTCAAGCAAGTCGTTTATACCCTCACCCGTAATCGCACTGGTTTTCACAACTTCAGTCTCGCCTCCCCACTCAGCCGGCGTCAATCCCTGTTCCGCTAACTGAGAGTAAACACGATTTACATCGCAGCCGGGCAGGTCTATTTTATTCAATGCCACAATAACCGGCACACCTGCCGCTTTACCGTGCGCTATTGCCTCCAGAGTTTGGGGCATTACCCCATCGTTGGCGGCAACCACCAGAACCACGACGTCGGTCATATTGGCACCCCTGGCACGCATAGCAGTAAATGCCTCGTGTCCCGGAGTATCAAGAAATGTTACCTTCTTGCTGTCCCACGTAATTTCAGATGCACCGATGTGCTGTGTGATACCGCCCGCTTCGCCAGCTGCTATCTGAGTTGACCGGATTTTATCCAGCAGACTGGTCTTACCGTGGTCAACGTGACCAAGCATTGCAGCGACTACCGAACGCTTCTTGAGGTTTTTTCTCTCACGTCCTTCAAATTCAGCACGTATCTGTTCCTCCAGCGTGCTTTTGTGTTCGATAACCAGCTCAGTATCGAACTCCAGAGCGACCAGTTCTGCCACGTCGCTGCTTATAGTTTGATTGGCCGTGGCTATTATACCCTGTTGCATTAATTTGCTGATAATGTCTCCTGATTTAACCGCCAGAGCTGCGGATAAGTCCTTTACCATAATCGGTTCGCTGACGACGGGCTTTTGCGGCCGGACTACCACAGGGGCTTCCACACGAGACTTGGTAGCAATCTTCCGCATCGGCCTTAAACGCAGCCCTTCGCCGCCGGCCGCACTTAGCCGCGCTTGCCTTTCTTCAATATCTCTTTGACGCCATTTGCTGGTTAGTTTGGGTTTCCTTGGTGTTTCCACATCTTGCTCTTCTCGCCGACGCCCATGCGTTCTCTCTTTGTACCGCCTTGGCTGTCCTTTTTTCCTCTTGGCCGAAAGTGGGGTGGTTTCTTCCTCCTCTTCTTTACTATACATCAACGGCTCGGTAATTGGCTCATCGTATCTGGGTCTCGGTCGCCGTAATGGCTCTGGTGCTTCGACCCGGATTACCTGGGGGCCGCTTAGTCGAGCTGGCTCGGGCTTCTCCAAAATCGGCCCGGCGGGAAGTATCGGTTCCGGCTCCTTCTTTTTTGGCTCCTCTGCTGCGACCGTTGCTGCTTCCTTCTTGCCCTCTATAGCTTCTGTTGTCTTATCGGCCGGGGGTTCGGCTGCCTGGTCAGCGGTCTCAATAGCTTCACTGGTCGGCCTGGCTTTTTTGGCCGCTTTTACTTTCTTTGTCGGCTCTTTTCGCTTTACCTTCTTTTTAATCCGCACCTTCTTTAAGTCAACCTTCTCGGCTATTTCAACTGATGTGGTGCTCTCACTATCACTGAACCACTCTCGAATAGTTGCCGCCAGACCAGCGGATATCACCGACATATGGTTCTTAACGTCCAGACCCTCATCCTGACACTTCTTCACAATGGCAGTGCTTTTAACGCCAAGTTCCTTGGCCAAAATGTAAACTCTTGTAGTTGCCATAAAGCGTTTTTGGGTTTTTGATGCTGATTCTGCAGCTAACAAGAAAACTGAAGATTCAAAACCTTATTGTTCACCTTATTCTTTTTTTGTCTGCTCAGCTAATTTTCTTTCCGCCTGTTTTTGTCTCGATTCAGCAGCTATGCGTTTTGCCTCTTCGGCGGCTGCCGCAACCAGTTTTTCAGCGACATCAGGGTCAATATTCAATTCGCTAATCAACGGCTCAGTCCCTATATCTTCCATATCCAAAACGGATATAACACCCAGTGCTATCAGCCTGTCAACCACGGTATCGTCAGCGGCTTCTACAGTTTTGACGCAGCTTGTCAATTGTTCGACGCCTTGGTTGTACTCATCTGGCGTCAGTATATCAATATCCCACCCTGTTAGTCTTGCAGCTAATCGGACATTCTGGCCGTGCTTTCCTATGGCCAGACTAAGTTGGTCCTCATCTACGACAACTGTCGCTCGTCCAAGTTCAAAGCATAGGGCAATTTCGCTGACCTTTGCCGGCATCAGCGCATTTACCACGAGCACTTGAGACGACTCGTTCCAGCGAACAATATCTATTTTCTCTCCGCCTAATTCATCAACTATGTTTTTTATTCTACTGCCCCGCACACCTACGCAGGCGCCAACCGGGTCAACCTTCTCATCGAGCGAAGCGACCGCAACTTTAGTTCGGTAGCCCGCCTCTCGCGCCAGCGCTCGGATTTCGATAATCTTCTCAGTAATCTCCGGTACCTCTAACTCAAACAAACGACGAATAAAATCAGGATGCGTTCGGGACAGAATAATTTTAACCTGACTCGAAGTTTCTTTAACATCGAGAATCAAACATCGGATTCTCTCACCCGGCCGATGTGTCTGCCCCATTATTTGTTCGCCTTTTGGCATAAATCCTTCGGTCCAGTGGTCGATATTAACAATCAGCGTTCCGCCTTCATATCGAACTGCTTGGCCGCTTATGATTTCGCCTTTTCGGTGGACGAACTCGGCATAGATGCTATCTCTCTCATCAGCCCGTATCTTTTGTATCATTACCTGCTTGGCGGTCTGAGCAGGAATCCGGCCGAGTTGCCTTATATCGATTTGTTCACCGCTCTTAAAAGTCGTTACTTCTCCGCTGTTTCGGTCGATGTGTACGACTATTTCGCTATCTGGTTCACCAAAGTGCTTCCTGACCGCTGAGACCATAGCTTCTTCCAAATCGACGAATATAGATTCCTTGTCGATATTTTTATCGCGTGCGATGTTATCGACGATTCTTATTAATTCTTGGTTCATTGCCTTTCTTTTCCTAATCCGGCAAAAATTTCTTTTCTCTTACTAAATCAGCACCGAAAATAAGTGCTCGATAAAAAAAAGTGGAAACTATCTAAGTTTCCACTTCAAAAGCGCCCAGGACGAATCGAGGTTGTACTCTGTCCTTACGCTACATCAGTCGCCTCCAATAGTAGTAAACCTCGTTTGCATCCCAAGACTGAAGCAGAAACAGCATCTCAAAGCCACCATATGCGCAGAAAGCGCAGCCGCTCAGGTCGATTGTTCCTCTACTCTGCACTTTTCGCTAATCCTGTTAAAATCATTTTAAGTGCCTTTTTAGTTCTGGTAGCCGTTAGTTCTTACAACTAAACCATTTAATTTAATCGTCAAACTTGTTAATGGCAATAATTTTTTCGTCAAATTCGTGTAATTTTTAACCCCGTATTCTTAGCTAAAACCCATATTTGACTGCTAAAAACGGCTAATTACTCCTAAGGTCCGGGTAAAATATGCCTTTCTAAGAGGTTAAAAACTTTTTTCTGCTCCTGTTAAGCACAGGTATCTGTTGGTTTTTAAGTAGATTTTTCACGCTGTTAGCAGTGTTAATTACAGTTTGTCGTTCCGTTTTACCGTGGTTCTTTTATTGTATGTGGTGCAATGCAAATTCTTATCAGCTCCATCCGGAACGGAAACTTCGTTTTTTCTAAAAAGTCCCATTGTTTTTTCTTGACATACTTTGCTTAATATGATACAGCTATATTGTATTTAAGGAGTGGTGGTGAGAAAGCTCTGGTTACTTCCTGTAAAGCTCTCCCCATAAAAAACTCGTTTTGTCCAAGCAGTGATGGAAAAGGGTGTTTTTGTGCTCCCACAGAAAATAGGCAGGGAGAGAATCAACAGCAATTTGTTGTGGTAGGACACAACAGGAGGATGGGAAAATGGGGATTTGTGGAAAGTCACGGCATTCGGTATTTTTGATGCTTGCTACAGTGCTCATTATAATGTCTATATTGATGTTTGTTGAGGCAAGCGCTGGAGCAACGACCAACTTACTTACTAACGGTGATTTTGAGACGGGTGATTTGACTGGCTGGACGGTGTTCACCACCGCAAACGGCACAAATGGTGTCGCAATGCCGGACATTGTCCTCTTTGACACCTGCACAGCCGGCGTCGAAAACTACAGCGTAAAGTTTAATGTCGGAACTACTGTACTTCATCAGCCTGGAGGCGGGGGAATACTCCAGAATGTTTATCTTCCTGGTGGAACATATATGCTGCAATCCTGCACAGCCGTGTTAGACGATAGGGGCTCAAGTAACATAGATGGTGGCTTGTTTGAATTGCTCTTCGATGGGATGGTCGTTGATTCATACGACTATGGCGAAGTCGAGTTGGGTACGACCTATCGCAGCCTGCTCAGCAACCTTGGAATGGTTACCGCAGGCATGCACGAGGTCGCTGTCAGAATCACACGTACACATGAAAGCATGGACATCACCCCATGGCAGTATCTCGACGATGTAAATCTCATCCCTGAGCCAATGACGCTTTCGCTTCTTGCCCTTGGTGGACTGCTGTTGCTGGGAAAGCGTAGGTTCCACTGAAACAAGATTACAAACTGGATGTTCACAATAGATAAGACTGCCCAGGCGAGACACGGGGCATAATTTATTTTGCTGACCTTTTTCTTAACCGGCCCGGTTCGCTTATCCCAATCAGGCTGCTTGCCAATCGTGAATTATGGCCGCAGGTCACGGGCCATAGTGCGCTGCTGGGACCAGACGCAATATTAATTTCTCCTTATGTATCGTTATTTGTTCAAGTCGCACTTTTTTGTCTTCAGCCGGGAAAACAGGGTCGAACGGCTCGTTATTTAAGAGCGCTCCTGCAATCTTGGCCCGCCAATCCTCTGTGTCTATGGGCATACCCGCTAATTGCTGCGCGTACATCCTTTTGGCTATCAGCCGGGCAAGGGGTGTGATATTCATAGCACCGACTTTTACCTTTGCCACCCGCAAATTCAAGAGTCCCTGTTTGCCGATTTGGGGTTCCAGCCTAACGGTGACGACGAGTTCTACGCCTTTCATATCTGCCATCGCCATCAATTCAATGCAACCGGCCTCAAAACGCACCATCGGTGATGAAAGTCTTGTACTTTCAGATTCCTCCGACCAGTTAGCGATTGCTTCGTTTATGTTCTTCTCGATAACGACCACCTCGAACGGCTCTTGGAGCTGGGCACCGTTATAAATTTCAGATGATAGGTATGTCAGGTATGGATGAACCCGACCCAGCTTGTAGTCAGTGCCGAGGGGCTGATAACCGGCTGGTTTGTATAGCAGTAGAGTAAGGATAACAACCGCTACAGCCAAATCAACCAAAAGCCAGTAGCGTTTTTTGAACTTCCTTTTTTTATGGGTTTTCAAATCTGCCTCTATATTTCATATTATAACTTGCTCGAAACCATTTTTATGATTATAGTAATTTAGACGTCGGAGAAAAAGATATTTCTAACTCCGCATCAATTAGGCGTTAGAGTAAGTTCAATTGGTATAGCATAGATTGTTTTGAAGGGATTTGATTAATGGCAAGTCATTTTGCTGACCGTCTTTGCAGTGCCGTAAAGAATATGAAAACTTCTTTAATCGTGGGGTTGGACCCCCTTTACAGCCGGCTCCCACCGGAGATAAAAGGCCATCGCAGTATGAACGACGAGTTTGATGCGGCTGCTGCGGTGGATGCTCTCTTCGATTTTTGCACCCAGACAATGCGAATCATCGCACCGATGGTACCGGCCTTGAAGATAAACATCGCCTTTTTCGAAAAGTATCTTTGGGAGGGTCTGGAAACTTACTACGCATTGATTTCCGAAGCCGACGACTTGGGCCTGGGTATAATCGGCGATGTAAAACGCGGCGACATAGGCCACACCGCTGAGCTTTACGCCGCTGCTCATCTGCAGAATCCGGAATTAACGGGCCTTGAGGATACTCTCGCTCCCGATGCTATAACCATCAATGGTTACTTTGGAAAAGACGGCATTGTCCCTTTTGCAGATATGGCCGACAGTCAGGGAAAGGGCGTTTTTGTGTTGATTCGCACAAGTAATCCTTCAGCCGCTTCTATTCAGGATTTTGCGGGTGCCGACGGTCAAAGAATGTATGAAAAGCTCGCCGAAACGGTTAATCAGATTGCTGTCCAGGACCACCGTATCGGCAAAAATGGCTATAGTAATGTAGGGATGGTGGTAGGCGGCACATCTCCTGACGTAACAACCATATTGCGGCAAAAGTATGATAGGGTATGGTTTCTCGTCCCGGGCTATGGCTCACAGGGTGCATCTGCTGCTGACTGTGTGCGGTTTTGCAAACCCGATGGCACTGGAGCTTTAATTAGTGCATCACGCTCGATAATCTACGCCTATGAAAAGCCAGAATACAAAGACCAGTTCGGCAACGACTGGAAAAGATGCGTCGAGCAGGCCGTCATCGATGCAAAAGTCGATTTGGCAAACGCAATGCAGACTTTGATATGAACAAGGAATTTTTAACTGGCAAAAATGTTTTGGTGATGGGTCTGGGACGCTTTGGAGGCGGGGTCGATGTCGCTAAATTTGTTGCAAGTGCCGGTGCAAAAGTAGTAATAACGGATTTGGCTTCTTCACAAAAGCTAAACGATTCTATCAACCAGCTTAAAGAATTTCCTGACATTGAATTTCATCTCGGCTCTCACGACCCTATCGATTTTGAAAAAGCCGATATTATTGTAGTAAATCCCGCAGTTACTCCCGATAATGAATTTCTCAGATTTGCCCACCGTCAAAACAAATTCATCACGTTCCAGATAAACATCTTTTTTGAACTCTGCCCTGCGACCATAATCGGCATAACAGGGGCAAACGGCAAAAGCACAACTACTGCCCTGACCGCTCACCTTCTCAAAAGCGCGAGCGACGAGAACGTCTGGCTCAGCGGCAACATCGGCAATGAGCCGTTATTAACCATATTAGACCAAATCAAGCCCAATGATTTAGTTGTGCTGGAATTATCCAGTTTTCAGCTTGAGCAATTAGCTCAAATCAAAAAAGCACCTCAAATTGCACTATTGACGAACCTTACCCCAAATCATCTCGACCGTTACGGCACATTCGCTGATTACTGCACTGCCAAAGAAAACATCTTCAAGTTTCAAAGACTGGACAGAAGCTCTCCTGCTGTTTCTATCTTTAATGCCGAGGACAAAATCGCCGCTGAATGGTTTGAAAGATATAAACACGATACCGGTAGGATTTGCATAAAATTTTCAAGTAATGATATAGATGAAGAAATCCGTAGGAGCTTCCCATTGCCGGGACGAGCCAATCTTTCAAACCTCGCTGCCGCCGTTGCTGTCGCCCGACACTTTGGCATTGACGACAACCAGATTAAAAATGCCTTGCCGCATTTTAAGCCACTGCCTCATCGGCTTGAACTGGTCTTACAGGTCAATGGTGTCAGTTGGTACAACGATTCGAAAGCAACCACACCACAGGGTGCAGTTACTGCCTTGGAGGCCTTTGACCAGCCGATAATCATCATCGCTGGCGGATATGACAAGAATCTAACATTTGACGAACTCGGCCGGAAAATAACCGAAAAGGCAAAAGCAGCTATCCTGCTTGGCCAAACCGCTCAAAAAATCGCTGATGCAGTTAAAAGGAACCAAAAATATTTAGCCCCCAGTTTTACTGGGGGTTCTCGCAGTACCCAATACGCAATACGCAATTCTAAC
>CAZKYA010000037.1:0-16473 GCA_964556725.1 uncultured Pirellulales bacterium | reverse complement strand
GCAAATTGCGTGATTGATTCTAACGCAACGTGCAAGTTTTTGTATCTCTCCTACAATGCTAATATAGGGCCTTGCTATGCGTATATGAATGGAGGCATCTTGACAATGGGCTCCGCTAGCAGCAGACTGAATTTAGGCCAAAATGCGAATGGCACTGGCATTTTTACCCTTGACGACGGCACCATAAACATACGTTACAGACTGGGGGTTGGAATGTCCGGTAACGGTACTTTCATTATGAACGGCGGCGAGGTGACCGTTTATGATAAAGTCGAAGTGGGTAGAAATACAGGTGGCAATGGTGTGATGTATATTTATGATGGAAATATGTCCTTCACGGGCGCCTCAACCGACCTTGAGATTGCGGGCAGCGGGACTGGCACTATATATATGGAAGGCGGTTATGTTTACGTTCAAGATAACATCAAATTGGCGCAAAATGCTACTGGTATCGGCCGCTTATATCTGAATGGTGGAACTATTACCGCCAGTACTTTCCGTGACCCGGCTGATGGTATCGCTGGAGACCCCCTGATAGATATCACGACAGGCACGCTGATATTGCGTGCCGATGCTGGACCGACCTTGGCAGAACAATACATCGACAACGGCTGGCTTGTTGCCTACGGTGGCGATGGCAGAGTTGATGTAAACACACTTAGCGGAGATGCCGTAATAACAGGCGTTGTACTTGATCCAAACTGTGCCAAGTATATCAGACCAAAACGGGCGTCAACTGTGGAATGGACACCTGCCGGTCCTACTCTTATATGGGAGCAGGGCGACTATGCGGCTTCGCACGATGTGTACTTCGGCACCGACGGGGACAGAGTAAATGATGCCAACAATACTCCTGGCCTGTGGCCGGAGTTCAAAGGCAACAAACCATACGCTACCACCACTTATAACCAAGGGCCTCTTTCTATAGGCACGACCTACTACTGGCGGATTGACGAGGTCAATGCATTGCATCCCGACAGCCCTTGGAAAGGTGAAATCTGGAAGTTTACGATACAAAACTATATTATTGTGGACGATATGGAAGACTACAATGACACCGTCCCCTACAGGATATATTACACCTGGCGAGACGGCTGGGACATTAGTGGTCCTCTGCCGGGCAACGACACCGGCTCACAGATAGGGCACTTTTATGCCTCTGGCATCGACTTTTCTGAGGATGTAATTGTTCATGGTGGCGAACTGTCGATGCCGTATTACTACGAAAACGACAACAGCACTAAAGACAAGCCCGAAGGAAACTTTAACAACAATGACAACCCGCTGTCATTTTATTCGGAGGCGGTGGCAAAGACTACAGGACAGTACAGTCTTCTTGGCAACAGCGGCTCGGATTGGACCGTGCAAAATGTTAAATCATTATCGCTGTGGTTCTATGGCGACCTGAACAACTCTACTAAAAACGCCCAGATGTATGCGGCCCTCGAAGATGGTGGTAACCCGCCCAATCTTAAGGTCGTGAATTACAATGGTGATATGAATGATATAAAGGAACCACTATGGCACGAGTGGAATATCCCGCTGTCATCGTTTGCCCCCGTGAGCCTGGCCAATGTCCAGAAGATTTATATCGGCTTCGGCAATAGAAGCAATCCGCAACCAGGTGACAGCGCCATTGAACCAAATTGGTTCATTGTTTACTTTGACGATATCCGCTTGTATCCTCGAAGATGCATGCCTGAGCTTTCGCAGCTACCGGAGACGGACTTAAACACTGACTGCTATGTCAATTTAGACGACCTTGCTGTAATGACAGACGACTGGCTCAATAGCGATTATTCCGGCGACGGCAATGACGGCGAGCTGATGAACTTCCCGACCGATAATTCGCAGTGGGTGAACGACCCCCCTCGCGGCAGATGTCTGTCGTTTGACGGCATCAACGATTGGGTTGATCTTTATGACGATGAGTTTAGCAACTTCCAAAATAAGACTGTCGCATTGTGGATAAAGATAAGGTCGTTCCCTACCAGCGGCGACCCATATATCTTCTGTTTCCGGGATGACGACGATTTACCTGGACCTTACCGCGTATATATCCGGGAACATGGAGACCCAAATGTAAGAATGCAATTTGTAGGTGACACGGCTTCAGATTACTCTAAAGACTTTAATGATGTACATACTAACACCTGGCACCATCTGGCCTTTGTGCTGCTTAATACCGGCGGTGACACCTGCACCGGTACTTTTTATGGCGATGCAAATGTGATAGACGTGATGCCTGGTCGGCCGAGGCACTCCGGTCCCGCCAGAAGTGTAGATATAGGCACCTGGAACGAAGGTGGTACCGCCTGCATAGATGCGTTAGTGGATGATTTCCGTGTCTACGATGCCGCACTGTCAGCGAACAATATTAAGTTTCTGGCAGGCAAGCCCGGCGGAGTAGACCCTGCTCCTGCTCCTATGTTGCTTCATTACAAGTTTGACGAGACCACCGGCCAACTCGCGGCGAACTCCAGCACCTATGTATTTAATCGGCCATTGATCTCCGTCGCTGAGCTGTATAAGGGCGAGCTGCTCGGCTCAAGGAAGATTAACTTCAGGGACTATGCCATCCTTGCAGCCGATAATTGGCTTGGGCCGCCAACGCTCTGGCCGTAAGTGTAATCTGTGTTAGTTAAAGTCGCTCGCATTGACGAGCGGAATTGAAAGTTCGGGGCTTATACCGATTAGTTCGGTATAGGCCCCTTTTTTATTTGATTATTTGGATTCATTTTGCGTGTTGTTACCTCAGTTATGCTCAGGATATGCCCATTGTGGCCAGAGAATCCTGCGATGCAGCGGGCTGATGCTTAATTTTTCCCAGGCATTCATAAATTCGGCATTTGACGTAGAAAAAAATCTCAAATATAATAACAGCGCAAAGCTCGTTTTGATTTTGTGACTGAACGTCACCCTGAGCGAAAGGAGCCTTTAGCCCTGAGCGAAGTCGAAGGGGAAGGGTCTGGCTGGCTCTGAAAAATGAGATTCCTCTCCGAGTTTACCTTTGAGCGCAGCGAAGGGATTCGAATGATTTTTGTGTTTTGAGATAGTCATTTATTGTAGGAACTGAAGTCTTTTTCCTGTATCGATGGGAGTAAATATGTTGGCCAATGCAACCGTAGCCGATGTTCTGCGGCCTTGTGCAAAAAGGTATGCGGTACTTTACGATATCGTTTTGATTATCGGCGGCTCTTTACTTATTGCTTTGTCTGTCCAGGTCAAAATTCTACTGCCTTTTAGTCCTGTTCCCATTACCGGGCAGACCTTCGCTGTATTAATGATAGGAGCGATGTTTGGAGCTCGGCGAGGAAGTTTATCTGTGCTCTTATACATTGTGGAGGGAGCGGCTGGATTGCCGGTGTTCGCATTCGGAGGTGGTTTGTCCATACTATTTGGGCCGACAGGTGGTTATCTGTTTGGCTTTGTTGCTGCTGCCTGCATTGTGGGTCTGCTCGCTGAAAAGGGCTGGGACCGGCGTGTGTGGAAAACAATTTTGGCGATGCTTCTTGGTAACGCGGTCATTTACGCTTGTGGCCTGATTTGGCTGGCTCGATGGACAGGTACCAACAGGGTACTGATTGAAGGTTTATATCCCTTTATTTTTGGTGACATTTTGAAGACAATTGTGGCGGCAGCGATTCTGCCGGCCGGCTGGAAATTGCTCCCTGATTCTAAAGCAAACCTGTCTAACATACGTGAATAAAATATAAGGCATACCCATCTAAAGCCGGCCCGAAAAAATTAGCGGCAATCTCTAAACGAACAGTTATTCAGGGGGAATTGACACGCCATGTGTGACATCAAGTTTCTTAATGGTGACAGATTGTAAACCTCCGCAATCTTTGAACTGAAAGCATCTTTATACGTAAATAAATAGAAAGAAGGAGGTTAGAAACTATGAAAAAGGTTGCAAAAAAATTCGTGGTGTTAAAAATTATCGCTATTGCCTTGTTTATCGCATTGGCGGCTTATGCGGTAACCAAGCCGTGTTTTCTATGCTCGCAGGACACGGGCAAGTCGTGTAGAATTAAGGAAAATATATTGTCGGGAATGAGGTGCATTATGGAGAACAAGAAACCTATTGTAACATTTAAGGGCAATCCGATTACTTTATTAGGTGACCAGGTAAAGGTCGGCGATACAGTTCCAGATGTGGAAGTTCTGGCAAATGATTTATCAGCCGTTAAACTTTCCGATTTTCGGGGCAGGATTTGTGTGCTCTGCTCGGTCCCGTCTCTCGACACCTCCGTATGTGATATGCAGACCAGAAAGTTTAACGAGCAAGCTGCATCGCTGGGTAATGATGTAGTTGTCTTGACTATCAGTATGGACCTCCCGTTCGCACAAAAAAGATGGTGTGGCTCTGCAAACGTCGAAAATGTCCGGACACTTTCAGACCACCGCAAAGCGGAATTCGGCAATGCATTTGGCGTTCTTATTAAGGAGTTACGGCTGCTGGCTCGCGCTGTTTTTGTTGTGGACAAAGCAGGTGTCATCCGTTACATAGAGATTGTTGACGAGCTGACACACGAGCCGAATTACCAGGCAGCAATAAAAGCAGTGCAAAAGATAAAGTAATGAGACAGCTAAAAGCAAATATCTATGAGGTTGGCGCAATTGACTTCGACGCCCGGCTGTTCGACAGACTTATTCCGCTGCCGGACGGGACGAGTTACAATTCTTATCTGATAAAGGGCACTGATAAAACAGCATTACTTGATACGGTCGACCCGACCAAGACGGAAGTTCTGCTGGATAATCTCATTGAGCTTGGGATTAATAAGATTGACTATGTTGTCGCACATCATGCAGAGCAGGACCATTCCGGCTCTCTGCCTGATGTGCTGCTGATATATCCGGATGCAAAGGTAGTTACAAATCCCAAATGCAAGGGTATGCTGATTGACCTGCTCGGCATAGAAGACGATAAATTTATTACAGTTGAAGACGGCCAGACACTTTCGCTTGGTGATAAAACTCTGCAATTTGTTTACATTCCCTGGGTGCACTGGCCGGAAACTATGGCGACGTATTTGAAGCAGGACAGAATTCTGTTTTCGTGTGATTTCTTTGGAGCGCATCTTGCCGCAAGCGGTCTTTTTGTTGACGATGAAGCGGTCGTCTATGAATCAGCCAAACGATATTATGCAGAGATTATGATGCCGTTCAGGCACCAGATAAATGCCAACCTAACAAAGCTCGATAATATGCAAATCGACATCATTGCTCCCAGTCACGGCCCGGTGCACAATCGCCCCCAGTTCATCGTTGATGCTTATAAAGACTGGGCCTCCGACACCGTCAAAAATGAAGTGGTTGTGGCTTATGTCTCGATGCACGGCAGCACAGCTAAAATGGTTTCATATTTTGTCGATGCCCTGATTAAAAGAGGAATAATAGTAAGGCAGTTCGAGCTTGCAACGGTCGATATTGGCAAACTTGCAATGGCTCTGGTAGATGCAGCTACTTTGGTTGTTGGCTCGCCTACAGTTCTTATAGGCCCGCATCCTTGTGCGGCTTATGCAACTTTTTTAGCCAACGCCCTTCGTCCAAAGACAAAATTTATCTCCGTCATCGGCTCTTTCGGCTGGGGCGGCAAAACGGTAGAACAGCTAACGGCAATGATTACAAATATCAAGGCAGAAATTCTCGAACCGGTCCTGGCAAAGGGCGAGCCGAAAGAAAATGATTTTGCCTCGCTCGACAAACTGGCTGATACTATCCTAAATAAACACAAAGGGATTGGAATCGTAAGCTGAAATGTCAAAATTACAAAAGGCAGCAACTATATTGAAAAAATATATCGTAATCCACAGGATGGCTTATGCCAAAAGTTTTGTTATCATTTTCTTACTGTTGTCAGGTTTAACTGCTGCGGCACAGACCGCAACTGCCCAATCCGAACGAATCCAATATAACAATCTTGTCCTGATAACTGCTCAGCAACAATATCCAGCCGTTCGCCCCGGCAGCAAATCCGCTATTGCCGTTCATTTTGAATTGAACGAGGGCTGGCATTTTTACGCGGACGAAGAAACAGCACCCGGTGGTATGAATCTAAAAATAAAGCCACAGGGCAAAGGCCTGAAATTTTCCAATCCTATCTTCCCAAAATCAGAGGCATATTTTGACAAGGCAATCGGCCAGCTCAAGGTTTACAGCGGTAAGTTTACTGTCCTCGTCCCTTTCGAGGTTGAGCAGATTGTCGCTGACGAAGAAGTGACAGTTGATGTTAAGATTAATATTGAAGCAGCAATATGCTCAGCAGACCAGTGCCAGCTGCCTTCATTTCAACCTCTGGTAACTAAAGTCAGAATCCGACCGGATGCTGCGATGGACAACGCTGCTTTCGAACTGCCCACTTTTGCAACCTCACCCGGCCAGCCTCTTTCATTATTGCCTTCTTTGTTATTGGCTTTTGTAGCAGGCCTGACGCTGAACATTATGCCCTGTGTCTGGCCGGTTATACCAATTATAGTAATGCGGCTTCTCAACCAGGCGCAGAAAAGCGTGGCTCGAAGTGTAGGCCTCGGACTTGCATTTTGCGGCGGAATATTACTGTTCTTCGTCGCTCTTGCTGTGGTAAACATAGTCCTCAGAGCAGGATTTGGCACGATTTTCCAGTGGGGCGACCATTTCCGCAACCCGGCTTTCCTGATAGCGATGGCTTTGCTTATGGTCGTATTAGCGATGTTTATGTTTGGCGCTTTCAATATTGCAATACCAGCATCAGTAGCAGGTAAAGGCGGAAACGGCCGGGGCTATCTCGGTTCTGTCGGTATGGGATTTATTGCAGCGATTCTTGCCACTCCCTGCAGTTTTGCGATATTAACCGCCGCCTTTGCCTGGGCACAGACACAGCCTTTGTTTCTCAGCACGCTGGCCATTATGTTAATTGGCGCGGGAATGGCGATGCCTTATGCTGTTTTAACTGCGATTCCTTCGCTGCTTCAGCGCATGCCAAAGCCCGGACGCTGGATGGAAATCTTCAAACAGGCACTCGGTTTTATTCTTTTGTTTATTGCGGTAAAACTAATAGAGGCGCTACCGGGCCAGCAGAGAACAGGAATCTTGTTCTATGCACTTGTTTTGGGTTTTTGTGTCTGGATGTGGGGAACCTGGGTCAGTTACAATACCAGTTCTTTGCGCAAGTGGATGGTCCGGCTCATTGCTCTTGCAATCGCTGTCGCAGCAGGTTTTTGGCTATTACCACAAAAGCACGAGCCCATTGATTGGCAGGATTACAATCCTTCAATGATTAACCAGGCAACTGTAGATAACAGGCCCGTATTGCTGGAGTTTATGGCTGACTGGTGTTTAAGCTGCAAGACCGTCGAAAAAACTGTCTACAACCGTCGGGATATCGCCAAACTTATAAAAGATAAGGCCGTATTGGCAATCAGGGCTGATACAACTTTGAAGGATTATCCGGCAACGATTGATTTGAGAGATGTTTATCACGAGCCCGCTGTTCCGGTCAGCATACTAATCGTGCCGGGCGAAGCCGAGCCCATACGATTTCACGGGATATTGATTGGAGAGAAATTGAAAGAGCAGTTGACAAAATTACCTGACAAAGTTGAATGAATAATTGTTTAGGACACCTCGAATAATAATTTTCGATGACAATGACAGATAATAATTGGAACATCAAGTTATTGAGGTCGAGTTTTTCGCACTGGCAGGGCAAAAACCAAAGCGAGAAGCAGATTGCAGTCTTAATGAGCGGTGGCGTTGACAGCAGCGTCTCAGCACATCTGCTCAAAGAAGCTGGCTGGGATGTCCTGGGTGTCACGATGAAGATACCCATCTCCTGTAATACAAACAAAAGAGGTTGCTGTGGCGCTGATGCCGCCAGTGTTTGCGGCCAACTGAATATACCTCATTATTATGTCGATGTCACCGACCCCTTTGAAGAGCTTATAATAAAGCGATTCCGTCAATCCTATGCGAAGGGCCAGACCCCCAATCCCTGTGCTGACTGTAATACACTCCTGAAGTTTTCGCTGTTGTGGGATTTTCTAAAGGAAAAATTTGGGCTCAGTTTCCTCGCTACCGGTCACTATGCCAGAGTCTCCAAAACCAATGGTCGAATATACCTCGGCAAAGCAAAAGACATAGCCAAAGACCAAAGCTACTTTTTATATGGCATAAATGCAGAAAAACTCGCCAGAATTATCTTTCCTATAGGCGAACTAATAAAGAAAGAGGTTCGTTCGGTCGCCGCCGGACTTAATCTGACCGTTGCCGAAAAACCGGAAAGTATGGAATTGTGTTTCGCCGCAGAAGGAAACTACAGGGACGCTCTGGCTTCTAATCAGGCCAACCGACACGGTGACATAACTGATATGCAGGGTAATAAAATAGGCACACACAAGGGAATAGCAAACTACACACTCGGGCAAAGACAGGGCATTGGCTATGCCGGCGGAAAACCGCTTTATGTAGGCAGGATAGATGCCGCGAAAAACACCATTGCACTTGGCACAAGAGAACAGGTAAGTTTCTGCACCGTGAAGATGTCGAGCGTCAACGTCCTTATCCCTGAGGAGTTCGTCACAGGCCGTCGGCTGTTCGGCAAAATCCGCTCGTATGGCGAGCCGGCGAATTGTAAGGTTTCGGACATTAAGCAAAACCAGGCAACGGTCGAGTTTGATACGCCTCAATTCGCACCCTGCCCGGGACAAAAGCTCGTGTTATATAACAGCGATGATAATATCGTCGCAGGTGGCACAATATCTTTGGAATCAGCAGGCCAAAAGTCAATTGCAGTGATGTGCAACGTATAGTAAAATAATTGCACAATGCAACTAAAGGGGGCTAAAAATATGAAGCGACAAGTGACCTTAAGTATGGGGATGGTTGTGCTTGTCTTTATAACATCTGTCTGTGCCTCGCAGCAGCCGAGCGATGCAAACAACTTGCTGACACTTCAGGGCTATCTCCGCTATGCTTCATTGAATAATGCCGGGCTTAAGGCGGCGTTTGAGGAGTGGAAATCGGCACTGGAGCAGGTGCCTCAGGCAAAGGCGCTGCCGGACCCCCAGATGCAATACGGCTACTACACGCGACAGTCGGATATGCAGATGAACCAGATGGTGAGCGTGATGCAGATGTTCCCGTGGTTCGGCAAAATTGACGCCGGAACGGAGGCAGCGATGAAGAACGCACAGGCGGTGTATCAGATGTATCAGGCATCGCGACTGGCGTTATTCAGGGAGGTGAAGGAAGGATTTTACGAGTACGCGTATTTAGCCAAGGCGACTGATATAGCGAAAGAGAATCTGGAGCTATTGAGACATTTTGAGGAGGTTGCGAGGACGAAATATACAGCGGCGGAGGCGAGCCAGCCGGACATTATACGGGCACAGGTGGAGCTTGCGAGAATGGAGTACGTTTTGCGAAGCTTGGAGCAGTTGCGAAAGCCGACCGTAAGCAAATTAACCAAGGCGCTGACTCTGCCTGCGGATATGAATCTGCCGTGGCCTAAGGTTGAGGAATTTAACGTGGCAGAGCTAAAGTATGAGCAAATAGCGAATATATTAAAACGGAAAAATCCGGAGCTGGCGAGCATAGATTTTGAGGTGATGGCGGCGAAAAGCAGAATTGACCTCGCGAAGAAGAATTTTTATCCCGACATAGGAGTGGGGGTTGAGTGGACGGAGTTTGAACGAAGCGGTGGGATGAGCGGTCGGGATTCCGTAGCCCTTATGTTCCAGATAAATTTGCCCTTGTGGCGGGACAGCTATAGC
Source organism: uncultured Pirellulales bacterium (assembly GCA_964556725.1). GTDB lineage: Bacteria > Planctomycetota > Phycisphaerae > Sedimentisphaerales > Anaerobacaceae > CAZBWE01. Next base: position 6,715 of record CAZKYA010000037.1, on the reverse strand, counting down.
GCCGGCCAGCGTCAGGCACAGGCGGTGGCGGCCAGCGTCGAGCAGGAAAAGATTGACACAGAGAATACTCTGCTGGCCAAGGCGGCACAGAGCTACTACGACTACAATGACAGCATCAGGAGAATTCGGCTGTATCATGATGCGCTTATACCGAAGGGCAAAGAACTGCTGCAGACATCGGAGGCAGCGTATCGGGCCGGGACAATAGATTTTTTAAGCTTGATTGATGCGCAGCGCATGCTGCTGGATTATTACCTGTCATACCAGCGAGCACTGGCGGACAACCGGCAGAAATTAGCTGAACTGGAGATGTTAATGGGAACAGAATTGGATTCAAGGCCTTCGGCAAACTTAGCCGAGCCATAGCCGGAACAGTCCGAAAGGATGGATTTTGCAGAACATACCCCTACAGGATTAATACTATATCTGAAAGGCAAAGTAATGGCATTTTTAAGCACGAAATCAAGATGGATAGTCTTGCTTTTGGTCGCAGCCTTTGCGGCCGGGTATATCATCCACGGGCCGAGGGAGAGTAAAAAAGAGGAACCCACTGTCAGCGAGAGAGCTTCCCAGCAGCAATGGTGGACCTGTGCGATGCATCCGCAGATTCGTCAGCCAAAGCCGGGGAAATGTCCCATTTGTTTTATGGACTTGATACCTGTTGCGACAACGGAGGGACAGGTTGGAGCAAGGACAATAGTGTTTTCGGAGGACGCATTAAAGCTGATGGAGGTTCAAACGACACAGGTGGTGCGGAAATTCGTTGAAGCCGAAATACGGATGGTTGGCAAAGTTGATTATGATGAGACACGAGTAAAGAACATCACCGCCTGGGTGCCGGGCAGAATTGACCGCCTCTTCGTGGATTTTACCGGCATCACCGTCAACAAAGGTGACCATATGGTTTATCTCTACAGTCCTCAGCTAATCAGTGCCCAGGCCGAATTGCTTCAGGCCTCAAAAGCCGCTGAAAACATAAAAACAGACACTTCCGAACTCGTCAAAAGCTCCACCCTCGCTACCCTCGAAGCCGCCAGAGAAAAACTGCGCCTGTTGGGTTTGCAGAAGGAACAAATAGAAGAGATTGAAAAGACAGGCAAGTCCACAGACCACTTAACCATTTACTCGCCGATAGGCGGGATTGTAATCACCAAGCACGCCAACGCCGGCGATTACGTCGAGACGGGAGCAAAAATTTACACAATTGCGGACCTCTCGCAGGTGTGGGTAAAGCTGGATGCATACGAGTTGGATATGATGTGGATACGATATGGCCAAGCGGTGGAGTTCACAGCAGAGGCTTATCCGGGCGAGGTATTCAAGGGAACAATCAGCTTTATCGACCCTGTGCTTGACGACAAAACAAGAACCGTCAAGGTAAGAGTCAATGTGGATAACAGTGACGGCAGACTCAAGCCCCAGATGTTTGTCAAAGCGATTGTCCACTCTAAGATAGCTGCCGCCGGCAAGGTTATGGCTGCAGAAATGGCTGGAAAATGGATTTGTCCTATGCACCCTGATGTTGTCAAACTGGCAAAAGGTAGCTGTGACATCTGCGGTATGGATTTGGTTACGACCGAATCGCTGGGTTACGTTACTGCGGAGGAACCTAATGAAGCGCCGCTTGTGATACCGGCCAGCGCCCCATTGATGACGGGCAAGCGTGCAGTGGTTTACGTGCGTGTGGAGAGCAAAGAGAAGCCGATGTTTGAGGGCAGGGAGATTGTGCTTGGGCCCAGGGCCGGGGATTACTATCTGGTCAAAGAAGGCCTGGCCGAAGGAGAACTGGTTGTGACAAAGGGTAACTTCAAGATAGATTCTGCGCTTCAGATACAGGCCAAGCCAAGCATGATGAATCCTGAAGGCGAAATAATGCCTGCTGGTCATCTTGGTTATAGTCATTGAGTTCAAAAAAAAGTATAATAAATAAAAGTTAAAATTTTTTTGAAAGGAGAAAAAATGAACGCCAAAAGCAAAAAAGTCAAAACAATGCTACTGCTGACCGCCCTGTTGATTGCCGGGCTGATTGTGGTAAATAGCTGCAAGAAATCGGAACCGGCTGCACCACCAACGCCCTCTGCGCCGAAAGAGACCCCTGCGCCATCAGCACCCCCAGCGACGCAGGAGCCCATACCAGCTCCTGAAAAACCTGAAGAAACTGCCGCCGTCACAATTGAGCAGACAACCTGCCCCGTAATGGCTGGAGCCATCAACAAAGATATTTTCACCGAGTATAAGGGTAAGAAGGTCTATTTCTGCTGCGAAGATTGCAAGGCAAAGTTCCTGGCCGAGCCGGAAAAGTACATAGCGAATCTGCCGCAGTTCAAAAGCCCGACAGAAATGCAACGGTAGCGATTTTTACTCAGAGTGCAAAATTCGATGGATGGGATAAAGGGACAACAACCATCGTTCATCGATAAGCTGATACGCTTCTGCTTGGAGAACAAGCTGGTTGTGGTGCTGCCTATCTTGTTCTTCGTTGGCTGGGGCGTGATGGTCGCACCGTTTGACTGGGACTTCAAATTTTTACAGAGGAACCCGGTAGCAGTGGATGCCATACCCGACATCGGGGAGAACCAGCAGATAGTCTTTACCGATTGGCCTGGCAGGAGCCCGCAGGACGTTGAGGACCAGATAACGTATCCGCTGACCACGGCGCTGTTGGGTGTGCCGGGGGTGAAGACTATCCGCAGTTTCAAAAATAGTGCAAACGAGTAAATTCCCGGCAAACAACGAGAAAGGGGACAGACAATGGACCAGCCGGTGTATGAGCAGACGCCTGAGCAGAAGTCCTGGATAGGCAGGATTCTTGGATTTTGCATATACAACAAGCTGGTGGTGGGGCTGATTACGCTGTTCATCATCGGCTGCGGGATATTTGTTGCGCCATTTGATTGGCATCTTTGGGGATGGCAGCGTAATCCGGTGGCGGTTGATGCGATTCCCGACATTGGCGAGAACCAGCAGATAGTCTTTACCGACTGGCCGGGTCGTTCGCCGCAGGATGTTGAGAACCAGGTCACTTATCCTTTGACGACTGCGCTGTTGGGGATACCGGATATAAAGGTGATTCGCAGCAGCTCGATGTTTGGCTTTTCGTCGATTTATATTATTTTTAAGGACTTCTCAGCGTATGAGAAACTTGTCAACGGCAAGGACTTTTACTGGACCCGAAGTAGGGTATTGGAGAAGCTAAACAGTTTGCCGGCCGGGACGCTGCCGACAGAGGTGGTGCCGACGCTGGGGCCTGACGCGACGGCGATGGGGCAGATATTCTGGTATACACTTGAGGGCAGGGACAAAAACGGCAGACCCACGGGCGGATGGGACCTTGAGGAGCTAAGAACGATAGAGGACTGGCAGATTCGGCTAAAACTTCGGTCTGCTGTTGGAGTAAGCGAGGTTGCGTCGATAGGAGGATTTGTTCGGGAGTATCAGATTGATGCGGACCCGGATGCGATGCGTGCGTTCGGCGTCAGTATTGAAGAGGTCTTCGAGGCGGTGAGGCAGTCCAACATCGACGTGGGGGCGCAGACGATTGAGCTTAACCGCGTCGAATATCTGATACGCGGGATAGGTTTCATCAAGACAGTTAAGGACATAGAGGACGCCGTAATCAAAGTGAAGGAAAATGTTCCCGTGCAGATAAAGCACGTGGCGAATGTAGCGTGGGGACCGCAGGTGAGGTTGGGAGCGATGGATAAGGCAGGCGGCGAGGCGGTGGGGGGCGTGGTCGTAGCTCGCTACGGCTCGAATCCTCTGGAGGTAATCAAAAACGTCAAAAAAAAGATTGAGGAGATTTCCCCGGGATTACCCTCAAAGACACTCGATGACGGAACGGTTTCCAAAGTTACGATTGTGCCGTTTTACGATAGAACAGGATTGATTTACGAGACATTGGGCACACTTAACGACGCGATATATCAGGAAGTCCTGGTGACGGTCATCGTGATAGCAATTATGGTGATGCATCTTCGCAGCTCCGTCCTTATTAGCGCGGTGATGCCGCTGGCGGTGCTGGGCTGCTTTATCGCGATGAAGACATTCGGCGTGGATGCCAACATCGTATCGCTGTCGGGTATCGCGATAGCGGTGGGCACGATAGTGGATATGGGGATTATAATTTGCGAAAACATTCTCAAACATCTGGAAGAAGAGCCGGCGGATATGCCCAGGGCTGAGGTGATTCACCGGGCGGCCGCTGAGGTTGGAAGCGCAGTGGCGTCGGCGTGCGCATCGACGATTATCAGCTTTATTCCTGTGTTTTTTATGGGCGGCCCGGAAGGCAAACTCTTTAAGCCATTGGCGTTTACAAAAACCTTCGCATTGTTTGCCTCGATTGTGATTGCATTGACAATCATACCCCCCGCTGCTCATATCGTCTTCTTTCCCCGCAAGATTGGCATCAAATACGCCAGAACCATTCTTTACAGCATTCTTGCGATTGTCGGACTGGCAATCGGTTTTAAATTCAGTCGGCTGGCCGGTATTGCGATTGCAGGTTTTGCAACGTTTTATCTTTTCAAAGACAGGATTCCACAGCAAATTCAGAAGATGGCGCCGATAGTCGCCAACGTCATAGTCCTGATACTTGTGGCGATATTGCTTACGGCTGACTGGCATCCCTTGGGTGTCCAGAAAGGATTGTCGCTTAACCTTGTATTTGTAGTCCTGTTAATCGGCGGGCTGATGGCTTTGATTTTGCTGTTTCAGCATTTCTATGAGCCGATTCTCGGCTGGTGCCTCGTGCACAAGGTTAAGTTTTTATCGATACCGGCGGTGTTGGTTGTGCTGGGCGCATTTATATGGTTTGGGGTTGACAGGGTGTTTGGTTTTGTGCCGCGGGTGCTTCGAGCGAATCGCGCATGGTCGGCTATGACGCATACGTTTCCGGGGCTGGGGCGGGAGTTTATGCCGCCTTTGGATGAAGGTTCGTTTTTGTATATGCCGACGACGATGCCGCACGCCTCCATAGGAGAGGCCCTTGACATTTTGCAGAAACAGGATGTGGCGATAAGCAACATTCCGGAGATTGAATCGGTGACGGGCAAAATCGGGCGGGCGGAATCTGCGCTTGACCCGGCCCCGGTAGGGATGATTGAGACGGTAATAAACTATAAAGATGAATTTATTACCAACAAGGCCGGCAGGTGGGTGAACTTCCGGTATGACAAACGAAAAGCAGATTTTGTGCGAGACGACAACGGCGAGCTTATTGAAGACCCATATGGCAGGCCTTACAGGCAGTGGCGGGAGCATATAAAGACACCCGACGATATCTGGAAGGAAATTATCGCAGCGGCTCAGATACCGGGTACGACCGGCGCTCCGAAGCTGCAGCCGATAGCGGCTCGGCTTGTGATGCTGCAAAGCGGGATGCGTGCTGCGATGGGGGTAAAGATAAAAGGACCTGATTTGCCCACCATTGAAAGGGTTGGCTTTGAAGTAGAAAAAATGCTCAAGGAGACGCCGGGAGTTGAACCCTCTACGGTTATCGCCGACCGGATTATCGGCAAACCCTATCTGGAGATTGTGCCCGACAGACAGTCACTTGCGCGTTATGGCATATCGATTGAGCAGTTCCAGCAAGTTGTGGAAGTCGCCATAGGAGGGATACAGATAACGACAACGGTGGAAGGCCGATACAGATTTCCGGTTCGCGTCAGATATTTGCGTGAGCTGCGGGACCAGATTGAAACGCTCGGTGAGATTTTGGTGTCTGCAGCGGGTGATGCGCAAATACCGCTGATTCAGCTTGCTGATATTCGCTATGTGCGAGGTCCTGAGGTAATAAAGAGCGAGGACACGGTGCTGGTGGGATACGTTCTGTTCGACAAAAAGAGCGGCTTTGCAGAAGTGGACGTAGTGGAGAACGCGGCAAGGGTCATCAAAGAGAAGGAGGCAACTAAAGAATTTGTCAGGCCGACGGGAGTGGAGATAACCTTTGCGGGGACATACGAGAATCAGCTTCACGCGGCCGGGACGCTGTTGATTTTGGTGCCGATTTCGCTGTTTACGATATTTTTGGTTTTGTATTTTCAGTTCAGGGCTGTATCGACGACATTGATAGTGTTCGTCGGGGTGATAGTATCGTGGTCAGGGGCGTTCCTGCTTATCTGGCTTTATGCTCAGCCCTGGTATATGAACTTCAGCGTCTTTGGCGTCAATCTGAGAGAACTCTTTCAAGTCCATCCCATCAATCTTAGTGTAGCGGTATGGGTGGGGTTTCTGGCGCTTTTTGGGATTTCCGACGACGACGGCGTGGTGATGGGGACATATCTTGATTACGCGTTCAGAGCAAAGAAGCCGACGACCATCGAACAGATTCGCCAGACTACCATTGCAGGAGGCAAACGGCGTGTAAGAGCGGCGCTTATGACGACTGCAACAACGATATTGGCGCTGATACCGGTTTTCACGTCAACGGGCCGAGGCAGCGATGTTATGGTGCCGATGGCGATACCGTCATTCGGCGGGATGACGATTGAAATCCTTACAATGCTCATTGTGCCGGTCCTTTATTGCTGGATAAAGGAAGCTAAACACAGAGCCGCGACCGTAAGGGAGCGGTAATTATCTCACTTCCGACCACACACACTTTTTATGATTCGCACAATTTTCTTGCAATATTAAATGTTAAAATGTAAAGTAAACTGTGTAAAAAATTTTGGGGAATAGTGTAATGGTAGCACAACTGACTCTGGATCAGTTAGTC
>CAZKYA010000036.1:0-17138 GCA_964556725.1 uncultured Pirellulales bacterium | reverse complement strand
AATGATGTTTTTGGTTTGAAGCCAATTATCTTTTTGGCGAGGGAGATGTCGGCGAGGGAATGTTTTACATCGCCCGGGCGAGGCGGGGCATATTTCGGCTTAATATCCTTACCAAGCAGTTCATTAATTATAGCAATAGTCTCATTCACAGTTACGGCCTGGCCACAGGCGATGTTTATAACCTCGCCGGCGGTATGCTTGGCTCTCGCAGCCAATAAATTCGCCTCCACGACGTTATCAACGTATGTGAAATCCCGGCTTTGCAGGCCATCGCCGTAAACAGTTGGGGGCTTATCTTTCAATATAGCCATTACAAAAGCAGGTATGGCAGCGGCATACTGGCTGGTCGGGTCCTGATGCGGGCCGAAAACATTGAAATAACGCAGCGAAATCGTCTCCAGGCCGAAAACCTTATAAAATACAGAACAATAGTACTCCCCGACGAGCTTGCCCACTGCGTAAGGCGAGAGAGGCTGAGGTGGCATCGTTTCGACCTTTGGCAGGGTTGGCGTATCGCCATAAGCTGAGGAGCTTGACGCATAGACAAAGCGTTTTATGCCGGCATCACGAGCGGCTAAAAGAAGGGTGAAAGTGGCATCGACGCAGTGCTTATGGGTCGCAGCGGGGTCGTCAACACTGCGAGGCACCGATGGCAAAGCACCTTGGTGCAGAATAACATCGATATCTTTCATTGCTTTACGGGCAATTTTTTCATTGCCCATATCGGCTTCTATGAATTCAATTTTGTCTATAATATCGGCGAGATTGCTTTTTTTGCCGGTGAGTAGATTGTCAACAACCCTTACGAAACAGCCGTCTGAAGTGAGTTTCTTGCAGATATTTGAGCCAATGAAACCGGCTCCGCCGGTGACTAAAAATCTCTCCATAGAACCATCTCTTGCAAAATGGGGTCCCAGTTTCCGTGTTTGCTATTATGTGCTGTTAACCTGAGACGGCAGCAGCACGTGACACTTTCTGATATTCCACGTAAGACCTGAATTGCTCCCCAAAGTATCCGCCCTTTATGGCTCTCGCAGCAAAAAGCACACAGCCGGCTATTGTAGCACCTACTTCTCTCATCTCGCGAATGGTTCTCTGGGCTGTTCCTCTTCTTGTAGCTGCAGCATTGAATACCAAGATTGTTGCATCAGCAAGTCCTGCTAATACCTTGGCGTCGCTAACCAGCAGTGCGGGCGGACTATCGAGTATAATATAATCATAATTTTTACGCTGCTCTTTAAGCAGTTCTTTCATCCGTGCACCGCCGAGCAGCTCTGCCGGATTAGAAGGCAGTGGGCCGCAATCGATTATGTCCAAGCCCTCGGTGCCGCTGGGCCTTATAGCGTCTTGGTAACCACACTGGTTTGTTAGGGCACTACTCAATCCAAAATCGAAACTCCCAGCTTCCAGGTCCAAGTCTGCCGACCCTACCTTCGGGAATATTGTTTTCAAACTTGACCGCCTGAAATTGGCATCTATTAGCAGCACCTTCTTATTTTCAGCAACTAAAGTAGTCGCGAGATTAACTGCCACAGAAGTTTTACCGTCCCCTGCTGAACCGCTGCTGACAAGGAGAACTTTAGACTCAGCAGGAACGGACAGCTTCACGTGTGTCCGAAGCTGCCTGTAGAATTCGCTTGTAATAGAGTAGGGTGCCTGACGAACAACGCGACAGGGGTCAATGCCGCGAATTTCGTCATCTTCGGCTGTATCGGGAATCACACACAAAAGCGGAATGTGCAGAAATTTGCTTACATCTCTCGGTGTTCGTACGAGGTCATTGAGCAGTTCGATGAGGAAAGCTAACCCTACACTGAGTGAAAAGCCCAATATTGTGCCAGTGGGAAAATGAACCCACCACTGCCGAGAAGGGACCATTTCCAGCGGCTCCGGAGCATACCCAAGACGCTGGACTTTAATCGTCCTCGGGTCATCATGTATTATCTTCAATTTCTCAATCTGCTCCTTGATTGAGTCAAGCATCTTGATTCTCTCATCTCTTACTGTTAACCGCTGATCATACTGTGCACGGGCCAGATCAAGGTCTTTCTTTTTTGCAGCCGTCTCTTCTCTCAGACGTTCCAGTTCTGCTAGTCTTTCTTGCAAAACGATTAAACCGTCGTTTGCATTTTCGAGATTTGCCCGACGAGTCTGTTCTGCTATTTCTGCTTTCCTGATTCGCCTTTTTTCTATGGTTTCATTTATCGTCTCTTGCGCTTGGCGTACTTCTTTGTGATTTTCACCAAACTTTGTAAGTCTGCCGGATAGTGCTGCCTCTTGAAGTGCAATCTGCTGAGCAAGTAGAACCATAACGGGGTCTGTTTCTATCGCAAATTCAATTTGTTCGGTTATAGGACCTGTCGCTAATTTCTCAAGATTTTGTAAATTGGCTTGGGTCTGCTTGATACCCAAAGCGAGTTCATTTTCCTGTAGTGACAAATTGTCTAATTCCAGCTCAATTGTGTGCCGATAATAAACTCCTGCGCTCCTATCAAGGTCGGTTATACCCCAAGCTGTACGAACCTCACTCAAGGCCCTTTCGGCTGCATCCAAGTCTCTTTGAACACGTCCTCTTTGTTCCTCCAATCCTCCCAGTTTCTCAGCAACTTCTGCCTTTGTTGCGCCTCCTTGCGAAGCAACAAACAAATTAACCATCTCGTTAACTATAAGTGCTGCTTCTTTACTATCTTGTGCGGTCATCGATACCTCAACATACTCAGCGTCTCTATGGGCTTGAGCACCAAGATACTTGTTCAAGTATTTGATGCGTTGTGTCTCATTGCCTCTTAGCTTAAACCACTCGGTTTGTTTGACTTTGTCTCTGCCGAGTAATTCCTGCAGGGTATTCTGCTGTTTTATAAGGCTAGCCATTGACAGACGGTGGCCGTATAGAATATCCTTTGCTACCTGAGGCGCAGCGATGGTCATAGGGTCTACTTCCACAGGCGGCAGGACTTGAATATAGGTACTGGCAGTATATTTTGGAAAAAATTCCTTTGAGATATACCAGCTCGCACCCCCAGCTGCCAAGCCCAACACAGTCAGAGCGATTATAAGTAATGTGTGCCGTCGTAATATTCCGAATGCTTCCCTTGGTGTCATCGCAGTAGCAGCTAAGGGCATTGGCCCAGCCGGTCTTACCATTCTATTTATGGCCATTGGTCTTTCTTCTACCATTTTATTCTCCAATCAGAATTTATTCATAAAGCAAAAATTGCTTATTTTGCATATGTCTTATGTTATTTGCAAAATATGTCATAGTCATAAATAACATATTACTGCGAGAGACGTTCAATAGCAGACTTTATTCGCTTACTTGCCTCGTTTGATAATTTATCTGCTCCTATTTCCAATGCTTGTTTATAAGCGGCAAGGGCCTGCTTTTTTTCTCCAAGTTCTTCTTTTACCATACCTATATGCTCATATACCTCCGCTGGAGCGAGGATTTCATCCTGCTCATACTGTTGCGAAGCAGCTGCCAAAATCTCAGCGGCTTGAGAAAATTTCCCGTTTTTATACAATGTATAACCATAAGTATCTAAGAATTCGGCTTTATTTGGGCTTGCCTCAACCGCCTTTTTGGCGTACTGAAGAGCGTCAGAGAGTCTCTCATTATTTTGGGCAAGCATATACGCCAAATTATTCAGGACACTGGTATTATTCGGCATTTTATCTAGTAAACTTTCGTAAACTGCAACAGCCTGCGTAAGATAATTATTATCGGAAGTTTTTTCGTAGGCCAGGGTTAAAATCTCTGCTTTATTAATTGAATAATTAACCCCGCGTGTGGTATCTGGCCCAACTATTTCAATGCATTTATCAAGGTGATTTACTGCCTTGTCATATTCGGCGTTAATTTTGGTCAGGTTAAACATAGTCCAATTAGCAGCAAGTGAATCAGGGGTGGTTTCAATCTTTTGCGTGCAATACTTGGAAACTTCTTCAGGTCCGAGCAGTAAAAACATTCTTAGCAGAATGTCGGAGGCAAGCATCTCATTCGTTTCCGCTTCATCAACGGCCTTACGGCAATATTCTATGGTTGTTTTTTTGTCGCCGAGCTTCATCTTTGCCTCAGCCATTCGTAGATATGCTATAGGAGCAAGAACCCCATCAATATATTTTCCACCCTCTTCAAAAACCTTGTTTAACTTCTCGGGCTTCCAGCTACCTTTTGAATCGGGGTTCCCAGCGGCTAATACAAGTGCTTGCAAGTATCCATCGAATGCCATTGCGAATTGCTCATCCGGCGCCTTGCTTTTTGCATCTGGTTCAGAATACTCTTGACTTTTCAACAGATATACTTTTTTAAACAATTGCTCGGCTTTGTCGAAATTGCCATCGCCTATAGCAAATACCCCTGCTCGATTATACCACGTTATATCATCGGGAAATTTTTCCAGGGTATCGTCATATAATCTTCTTAGTGCATCTTTTCTGCCGAGCGTCAGGTAAACTTGTTCAAGCAAAATTCTGCCTTCCACAGGGGCGCCTGGTATGTCAATCATATTTTTAAGTTCGGTTGTAGCATCATCTTCTCGGCCCATCTTCAGATAGGCCTTTGCCAGACTGAGTCGGGTGTCAGGTTCATCTGACAATAGTTTACTTCTATTAAGATCGGCGATTGCCTGATCATAATTTGCCATGAAAAGATTTATCTCACCTCTCAGCCGCCAGGCGACTTCACTGTTCTGATCACTCTCAAGAACTCGATTTGTCAGCTCCAATGCCCTTTCAAGTTGTCCCTGCCTCATTGCCAGCCATGCTTCAAGCAACATTGCTCTGGGTTCGTCCGGATACTTTTCCTTAAAACTTTGCAGGTTGTGTTCAGCTTCCTTGATAAGACCAACTTTTAGGAAAGTCTGAATCTGAATAAGATGATTTTCCATGTTGTCTTGAATCGATAAAAGTTCTTCGGAGTATTTCTTTGTTGCTTCTTTATCAAAGGTTTTTGATGCAAGGAGTAAAAGACCTTTAATTACATCACTATCTTTTGTATTGCTATTGTACAACTGCTCTAAAATCTCCTTGGCCTGCTCAAATTGACCTTTCTGAAGATAATAGCTCCAGAGCACTCCCTGGTCTCCCGAATCCTGCAACAATTGCTTAGCTTTATCATCCTGCCCTGTTGCTACGAGGTAATCTGCGTAACTATGTAGCATTTCTTGGTCTTGCGAATTTATTTCTTTGGCCTGTTCGAAAGATGAAGCAGCTATCGCAAACAATGCCTCCTTGCGTTTAGCATCCGTTTCTTCGATAGCTAATTTGGTTGCGAGTTGTCCGAGCCGTGTGACGTTGTATATGCTTGGTGAGACTTTTTGTAAATTTTGTCGAATTGCCAGAGATCTTAACGGCTCCGCCTGACCTATATAATCAGCATAGAAGTTAAGTAATTGAAAATCACCTGTGTTTAACGACAGTGCCGCGTCCAAGGCAGCTCTGGTTTCAAGTGTCTGCTCGGGTGTGACATTATCGCCGAGCTTTTGATCTCGATTGTATAATGAAATCGCCAACCCTTTTGCAATAGTTCCATCCAGAGGATTTAAAGAAGCCGCCTTACGAATGTCCTTCATACATGCATGCTCATCTCCAAGGACAGCATTAACACTGCTTCTAAGCATATAAGCTCGCGAAAATACCGGCCTTTGCTTCAAAGATTCATTAAGTTTTGTCAGTGCATCCTTGAAATTGCCTTTAGCCATATCGAGACGAGCTGCAAAAGCCAGGCCTTGGCAACCATCGAAATTTTCACGTCGAGTCATCTCTATGATTTGCTCTGCCTGTTCCCAGTCTTTCATTCCAAGGGCTATATCCAAAAGTTTATCTGCAGCAAAGGGTCGTAAATATTCCTCTTTGTCCGGCTCAAAAGGTGATACAGCAGGGACACCTTTCTGTGGAGGTTTTATCTCAAGAAACTTTTTGAGCTCCACAGTTGCCTTATCCTTCTGATTATTACTCAGATAAAATAACCCAAGTTGAATAGCTTGTTGAATCGGGTCATCTACATTCGATAAAACCTGCTCTTGTATTTCGTATTGCCTTTGCTGCGAAACGTTCCCTGGCTCTGGCTCAGAAAGTATCTGCTTGTAAACCAGAGCCGTTGTATCATCCGGAGAATATTGTAGAAGTTGATTGACCAAATCTTTGGCCTCATTTATTTGACCTTGTTCTATGTAACGTCTGCAGATACCAGTAATAAGGGTACGTTCGACAGAATTAGGCTCGATTGGCAGTAATTTTCTCACCAATTCTGCTGCAAGCTGGTTATATTTATTCAATTCTTCTGTCATCAACTGTTCGGAAATTTCCGGCTCAGTGGTTTCTTTTTCTCCAGGCTTGCCGGGTGGGGAAACGAGACTCTGACTTTCTTGAATTTTCTTTTGTCCTATAGCCCTTAGGACTTGCTCAATCCTGCCTTGTACCAGTGCCAGCTTAAGTTTAATCGTATTTGGGTCGCCCGGCTTCAGCTTGGCCAATTCTTCTTCAGCCTCGTCAAATTGCCTTGCGCCAATATAAGCCTTAATTCGTAATGTCTGGTTTCTCTCATCGGGTCCAAAGATTTCCTCAAAAGCATTTATGTTTGATATGGCTGCTGTCCACGCCCTGAGCTTCAAAAGAATGTCGATGAAATCCAGACGCGCTTCAGGTTTGGTCATGATAATATTAGCATTGAGCGCACTTTTGAGGAATTCCGCGGTCGCCCCAATTTCAGAAGTATTCTTAAAAACCTTTGCAAGTGTGTAGGAAAGCTGCGCATCTGGTTGACCAGATGCTATAAAATGCTCATAAGATGCATATAGCTTTCTAACGGCGACGTCTTTGTTTCCCTTCGCAAGCTCGAGCAGTCCTTGCCATTTAATAACCTGCGGGTCCTCGCCGCTACCAAAAATCTGCTCGAGTTCGTGCACTGCTTGTTCAGCATTTGTGAGCCAAACTGCGGTTTCAGAGTTTGTTCTCACCTCACAGGGCTCAAGTATCTGCTCGATATAACAATTTGCAAGAAAGGCGTATAATGAGGCCTTATTTAATCTGTTTGCCCAGTTGCGTGGACCGCTTTTCTCCTGTGCGTTGGGCAAGGTAAGCGCGTTCTTTGATAGTTCTATCGCTTTATAAAGTTCGTCCTTTTGCCCGTAATGACAAAACTTGCGATAGTGCAAATTGGCTGCACGGATTATGTAAGTCACATCTTCTTTGTTCAATCTGACTGCTTCTTCAGCTGCCTTAGTAGCTTTATCGAGGGTTTCAGGGCCTAAGCGGGGTTCTGAATAGAATCGAGATATTGCCGAGAACACCTCTGCGCTGGAGGGGAACTTGTCCATAAGTGACAGATATTCAGGCTCAAGTGCTTGAATTTGCTCCTTGCCGCCGCTCAGAGCAAGTACAAGTTTCATTGTTAGGAGATTAATGTGTGCTTCCGGGTTGGCAGGTGCAACCTTAACAGCTTGCTCTAAAAGTTCCTTAGCTTGTTCTGCAGATTTCTCTCTTTCTTCAAGATTACCTCTCTTAGCAGAGTTTTCCCCTTTTTGGATGGCTGCTTGCGCCGAATACCAATAGGCATTGACATTGTCTTTGTCAAACTCTAATACCTTTTCAAAATCATCCATTGATTGTGTAATCAATTCATCGGGGTCGGGTAATGCACCTCGCCCTGCCAGTTCAAGATTAGCCCTGCCCCTAATCAGGTACAGAAATGGGCCCAGCTGGTGCTTGCTAATACTTATTTCCGGCATTCCGGATGTTTCCCACCCGTCTGTATTTGCCGTAAGTAGGTTTGCATTTTTTGCCACTTCTATGAATTCTGATGCTTGCTCGCGCACCTCTTGCCAAAGTTGGTGCACACCGCTGTCAGCCATTATGTAAAAATACTTCAGCCGACCGTATCGAGCTTTCACGTTCTTCGAGTCTGTCAAGACTATCTGGTTCCAGCAACCAAGTGCATAGCGCCATTGGTCGTCTTCGGTATACATATCCATTTGAATATACAGGTCCACAAGTTTGAAAAGGACCTCTATTTTGAGCGAATCATCCTTTGTCTGGGTATGTGCCTTATGGTAATTGCGTTCAGCCCTTTTGTACTCTTTTAATTTTGTCTGTGCGTCAGTGGCCTCAAGGGCTGCTTTTAATGCAGCATCACCGTCTCTGATAAACTTTTCTGGGTTTCGGCTCTTATACAGAATTGCCAGAATTAAAATCACCCCCAGAAAGGCAAAAACAGCCGAACCAACAAGCGCAACTTTCTTATTTAACCTCCTCTTTGCCATAAGTTTTCCCCTTTTCTTTTGTTATAAACTTCTACCACAGAAGCTGTCTTTTTCATATTCTTTTGCTAAATTGTATATCTAACAGCTTTGTGAGACCCATTTTACAATTCGTCGCAAAATGGGAGTCCTGTTACTTACTTCAAACTTATCTATGTAATCTTTTTGTTAATCAGTTATTGCTTTTCCCAGTCAGGCCAATGTTCTTTTTCTAAAATTGGCAAAATCACAGCTAATAGCTTCTTGCTTGCTGCAATCGCTTCTTCTTTGCTTGGATAAATCATCGTACCGAATCTCATATTAAAAAACTTCCATTCAACTTTGGAAAAATACGAATGCTTGCTAAAAATGTTCTTATTAAGAGCTACTCGAGCACTTTCTCTATTGCCCTTATATTCTCCGTTAACCCTAAAAAGATACAAAACCGGGAATTTTGAGCTGGCTGCCCAGTAATCAGCAGTTGTGGTGGCGAATACCACACATCTTCCCGGGACTTCCTGCTCTCCACCTTCCTTATTTACCTTAAACACTATGTTGTCGGCGCCTATTCTCTCGCTGCCAGAGCCCACGTAGCACTCGTCCGGCACATGTGGCACGCGGTCCGGAAGCTCATAATAAGTAATAAACAACATGCATATTCGGACGGAGCTATTAACCTCTACATCAGAGTCTTCCAGGCTCCATTGAATATAATCTTCCGTGCCCAGTTCTTTGATTATATCATCGTTTTCGATTTTTTGTTTTGATACTACTTTATAGGCAGCCAGGTTCTTTTCGTCTAAAAGGTCTAAAGGTTTTTTCAGTGGCAACGGAACCTTTATTAAGTATAGCTCGAACCTTTTTATCACAATTGACATAGCACTTCCGGCAATTGCAAGTACCAGTGTGCATATCAAAAAGGCCGGCTGCAAATAAACTCGTATATTGTATCTCGTATCCTTCATCACGCATTACGCTTGCGAACTATAATATTTTCAGTAACTGCTTGGCTTTCTTCCGCAAGTAAACTTGACATAAACCACGCGATTAAACCATATAAGCCAAACGCTAATGGTAGCATTGCCAGCCCGAGAAGGTCGTGGTAAATCCCCTTCGTATATTTGGGGTGTAGCAGCACGTAAATGAATCCGGTAGCTGTGACTCGCACAATGTTGCAGAATATTGCTATCGGTATTGTGCTGGCTAACAGGACAATCCGCTGCCACATAGGTCTATAGTGCAAATATGCCATGGCAACGCCCAAAGCCAAAAAGGCCATCAGCAGCCGCATTCCGCTGCAGGCCTCGGCCACATCGAGGGGTGGGTCCAGATTTTGGCCTTTATAAAATATGTCTATCACTACACCGCTGGCTGTAGCTTCCATATTGGGAACCAAATTCAACAAAGCTGTTGCTACAGAAGCAGCCAGCTTTCGCATCGGCGTAGTTAACGTAACATAGTATCTTTCTGGAAATGGCACAGCGAAGATCAGAAAAGCAATCGGAAGCCACGTGTATTTAACCAGACGCCACCCGCCCAAAAACAGTACAATCGCGCCAAGCGTTGCTATCATACCAACGGGTCGAAGATATCCGTATTGCAGGTGAACTATGTTAATAGGATAGAACAAAACCCCGCAGATTAGAAAAAACAAACCCAGGTAATTTGGCCTGATTTCAAGGTTTAAAATCTCCTCTTTTTTCTGACCGATGAAGTATAAACTAAAAAGTGGGATTAGAAAGCCATGTGACCAACTGCTGTCAGTAAGCCATTGGTGGACAATAGTTGTAATCTCACCGCGAAAGAGAAAATAGAAAAGTCCTCCTATTATAAAAATCTTGATGTAATTATGTAGGCCAAGTTCACGCCAACTCTGCTTTTGCGAGGGCGCACTTAAAACCTCTCTTTCTGCAGTAGAAGAAGCAATATTGTCCACCATACATACTAAGAACTAAAGGCTCAAAATTATAAGGTAAAATTGTGCAATCCACAGTTTTACGCTTTTCGCTTCTCTTATAACCACCTGGTTAGACCCTTATAAGCATAATCTATATCACCAAAGTTACGGCCATAAGTAAAGCTGAATCCGTATGTAGAATCAAACGCATTTCGCAATATAGCACGCCATCTTGAGGTTGCGTGTGTGCCGACGTTAATCAAATCGTTCGGCTTGATAAAAAAGTCTGGCTGTTCACCGCTGGCAACTTTGTCCAAATCAACCATCACAATCTCCTCTTTATCCCTGCCGATTCTCCTTACCACTTCGCAACGCTTCGGCCAGGCCAAAGGCCCCAAACCGCCTGCGGCTGCTATAGCCATCTTCAAGGTCAGTGGACGGCCGGTAATAGGAATATATCCCTGAAAGTTAACATTACCCATTATACAGAATTCACCTACAATATCAACAGGTACAAAGATACTATCACCCGGCTTTATCACAATATTATATCGAGGGTCGCCGGCAAGCAGCTTATCAACTGGAATTTTTATGACGCGCGTTTGTTTTGCCTCAGCTCGTTCATAAAGTGGCATCGCCATCTCGCTGGGTGGACCGGTTGGTTCTGGTTCAAATTCAATTACTGGCTCTGTTGGTTCCTGCCCAAGTGGTGGGCCGACTTGCACCGGAATCCATTTTCCATCCTCAAATATCCATTCTATACGTCCAGCTTCGGCCTCATCAATGCGCTCTTTTGTTGTCTCTGTGGCAGTGGGTCCAACAGTTGACTTAAGTTTATCTGTTAGTTTCTCCTCTGGTTCAGTAAACGATTTCAGTTTTTCTTCAATATCTGTGGGTTCCTCTGCCATCTCAGTGGTCGGCTCGCCAAATGATTTTAGTATGTCTTCGACATCTATTGGCTTCTCTTTCCTCGCGGGGACAGCCGGTTCTGCAAGTGATTTTGTTACATCTTCTACATCATATTTCTTCTCATAAACCCTCTCTTGATGGTTCCGCTCTGACAATGTTTTGAGTATGTCCTTTATACTTACCGGCTCCTCCGTCTTCTCTGGGCCGACCAGCTGAGGAGATGGTTCTGGTGCCGTTTCAACGTCTTCCCAGGTCTGCTTGCGACTGGGTGATAGTTCAAAACCTTTCGGCCAACCTGCCTGGGCATATTCCTTAGCCGTTGCCAGTTCTGTGGAAGCTATAACTACCTTACTCTCTGGCCAGTGGTATTGATGTTTTACCAGCGGTGTTATTACCTCGGACATTTCTTCTTCCGGCTCTATCAGCGTCTCCAGCTCTTCTGGTTCAGAGACCTCCGGCTGAATCATCTCTGTTTCAGGGAATTCTGGCTCAATAACCTCAAGCTCAAGTGGTTCAGCCATTACATCGATTTTGTCCCTGACCTGACGAGAAATATAGATATGGCTTACGTTAAATTGCCGTGGTCCACCGGCTGATGCAAGTGCATCAGTCAACCTGAAATCATATCGCGGAATAACGTACCTGCTCGGGGCTGCCACGCCATCACCTAATATTGAAAAGGTTTGCTGTTGCGAGTTGTACAAAGTTACGGTAACGTAGGGCTCTTTTAATATGTTAGGTGAAAGGATTTGCTTTATCTCCTCTTCCAGTTGTGTCTCAGTTAGACCTGCTGCCTGAACTACGCCGACCTCCGGTATGGATATTTTTCCGGTCTCGGTAACAAAATAATTGTTTGTGAAGTAAACTCCTTCCTGAAATAGTTCGTAGATGGCTACCGTCACTGTGTCACCGGCCCTAAACATATAATCACTCTCAATTGCCTTTGTATCCGTCGGTCGTGGCTCCTCTGCTCCTTCCCAGGCCACCGTATCCTCTTCCGCTACGCCTAACGAATTCAATATTACATTGACCGCTGGTGTAGGGCGGAACCTGCCGATTTGAGTCGGGTCAAAAAACTTGTTGCCGCAGCCTGATAAAAGACTCAGGAATAAAAAGTACAAAGTACAAAATAAAACGTAAAAAGTTTTCCTATTTACAATTTCTCTTTTGCCTTTATTTGGAGTTTGTATCCTTTTCATAGTGCTAAAATCCCAATAAATATCATCGAGCTTTTAACAGTCTTGAAGCTCTAAATTTTTACTTTCAAAACACCTTTTCACTCGATGAAATTTATCGGTTCAATACCTGCGCTGCTTAACTTTTTTAGCTGCTATAAAGGCAATATTAAGAAGAAATTAAATGTAATTGCCGATACAAGCCCAAAAACGCAAATACGCTTTGATTATTTGGCCATCAGACAAATATAAAAATCTAAAATCTTTGTTATGTTACCTGCCATAACTACAGGCACAAAAGATACTTATGGAAATAAACAATTTTATCTGTATATTTACTGGGCCGCTCCTCATTTTCTAAGTATGGCCTGTAATTTACATATACCCATTATATACAGGGTTTGTTCGCTGCTTTAACTTTATTTAAGCCCGATAATTGTTGCAATACCAGTATAGATAAAAATATAATTTTTGTTGAAAAATTTCTTAAAAACCGATGGAAATCCATTGAGCTTATAACGGTTGTAATTTTTGTAACGAAGGTAACGCATCAATAACCTGGAGTGCTATACTGAGGTTATTTGGGGTTTTTCTTTTCGCTCAGAATAGCATATACAAGAACTGCTAAAAGCACTACTGCCGCTATATGTCCGAGGATTGAGGGGCCCATTTGGTGCATATGGGTTTTCACAGATATGACGAGTTCCGGAAACATTGTGTCAAGTATTAATCCTGCCCCGAGAGCGCAAACCATAACCGTAAAAAGATAAATTATCGCAGTGCGCCTTCCTAAAGTCTTCCAGATTACAGTAATTCCAGCAGCGTTAGAAGCAGGTCCTGTTATAAGGAATACAAGTGCAGCACCGGGAGTTAGCCCCTTCATTAACATTGCTGCTGCTACCGGTACCGAAGCTGTTGCACACACATAAACAGGAATGCCAAGAAACATCATCGCTACCATTGCGAAAAATCCTTTGCCCAATCTTTCAGCGAAAAAATCTTCCGGCACGATAGCTGAAATAAAAGCAGCAATCACAAGCCCAACGAACATCGCCTTGCCGATGTCACGCGGTAATGTGACAAAGCCATATTTTAACCCTCTGACGATTTTAGATTTTTTTTCTGTCTTCTCACAGCACACGTCTGTACATTTTTGTATATTATTATTTTTATCTTGATGTTCTTTAACAAATATATTAACAAGAGCTCCACCAACAATGCCAGTTACGAAAGCTACTATTGGCCTAAAGATAGCAAAAACAGGGCCGAGAAGACTCAAGGTAACAAAGATACTATCAACGCCGGTTTGAGGTGTTGATAGTAAAAATGATATTGTTGAACCTTTGCTTGCTCCGTGTTTGCGTAGTGACATTGATACAGGAATAACGCTGCACGAACACAAAGGTAAAGGGACCCCAAAAAGTGATGCTTTTATTACCGGCCATATCCCCCTACCACTGAGATGCCTTTCCACGAAATTCTGTGATATTAGTATCGATAGAATCCCTGCCACGAAGAAACCAAACAACAAATAGGGTGACATTTCAGCTATGGTGCCCCAGAAATCAAACACAACTTGTATAAAGTATTGAGTTATGAGATTGTTCTGCATTATTTGTAAACCTAATTTTTAATCAAGACCTTAAAAATTGTTTCAAAGATAGTTAGGCCTTTTTAGCAAAGGTCTTCATTAGTTTTTACGTTTTGTTTGTTGGCAGGTTCTATTTGAAATTGATTTCAGCCAGAAGCTGCTGAGAGGCCCCGCGTGCATCTGTTCTAAATACCTCTATTTTGGTAGGAACCCGGACACCTTTCTTGCTAACCTCATTATAGTCATAGCCACGAACTGCTAAGAACTTATTCTCACTGCTGTCGGCGAACAAAATTGTATCCACCAAAAAATTTTCTTTGTTTTGATAGAAAATCACCTTGGACCAATATGGTTTTGTGGGCTCAGGGCTAACAACTGTATCGCTGTGCCGAATCATCCGCTGAATCGGTTGATACCAGAATCCCTCTCTTTTGACTGTGCTTTGCAATTTGGTAAAGATGGCTTTTTCATCTAAGAAACGTATCGGAGCTGTTATTATACTCAGAATTGTTTCTGCAAAATCACGATAAAATCCCGCGACCGGGGAGATGTCATTTTGCTTGTTTCCCTCCGGCATACTAAATTGGCCTTCTGATAGTTGCCAGACGAACTTGTTCAGCGGCTCCCGAGCTGTAATCCGAATGGAATCTGTCCACGGGTAAATCTCGTAGTGGTGCTCTGTCAGGTAGAAACTGCCATCCGGCTGGTAAAATGTGACCACGCAATCGAACTCCAGCTTTTTCGTTTTCGCCCAGGTTTGCTTGCCGCCTGTTGCTTCAATTGCACTGGCTGCATAATCCGGAATAACAAAATTAGGGTCAACCAAACGCTCGTAAAGTGGCACCGGCACCTCTTCTTTGTGTTGTTCGCAGCCAGCGACGATAAAAGTCGTCACGAGAATAAGCCAAATTGCCTTTGAGACCCGATTAATCATTCTGGCTTTCCTGCGGTTTGTTTTTCGCGTTTTGTATTTGGCTCGATGCTGTCCTCTTGCTTTTGCTCACAGGTTAATTTTGAAAGTTGCTCCATCAAAGCATACCTCTGGAGCGCATCGGCCTTGGCAAGTTTGAGTAATTCAGCCGCCGCCTCTGGCTTGGATTGTTTTAGCGTTCGATAGCGATTCTCGCTATAGACATATTCTTCAAAGTCAAATGTTGGTGGCCTGGAGTCAAGCTGCAACGGGTTTTTGCCCTGCTCTTTCAGTCGTGGGTCGAATCTGTACAAAGGCCAGTAACCGCTGTTGACCGCCTGTTTTTGATGCTCGTAACCTGCGACCAGATTATAACCGTGAGCAATACAATGGGCATAGGCGATTATAAGCGAGGGCCCGGGATACGCTTCGGCCTCGACAAAGGCCTTTACTGTCTGATTGGGGTTTGCACCCATAGCTACTTTGGCAACATAGATGTTGCCATACGTCATAGCCAATAGGCCAAGGTCTTTTTTAGGAGCAGGTTTACCTGCTGCTGCAAATTTTGCCACCGCTGCTCTCGGCGTGGCCTTCGACATCTGTCCGCCTGTATTGGAATATACTTCCGTATCTAAAACGAGCATATTAACATCCGCCCCGCTGGCCAGCACGTGGTCAAGCCCGCCATATCCGATATCGTAAGCCCACCCATCACCGCCAAGGGCCCAGACGGATTTTCGCACGAGATAATCTGCAATATCCAGCAACAGCTTGCATTCCGGACAGTTGCTTTTCTTACATTGCTCTTTGAGTTTATCCACCCGGGCCCGCTGCTGCTCAATAGCATCTTGCTGTGGCTCATTTGCTCGTGCAGCCGTTCGGATTTCTTCTGCCAGTTTCGCATCGACACAGCCCCTGGCCACAACCTTTTCTAATAACCAAAGAGAACGTTCTTTGAATTTGTCAACCGTTAGCCGCATACCCATTGCAAACTCGGCGTTATCCTCAAACAAGCTATTACTCCAGGTCGGTCCCCTGCCGTCTTCTCTTTTCGTATAGGGTGTCGTCGGCAGATTGCCGCCGTAAATAGATGAACAGCCGGTCGCATTTCCAATATAAGCCCTGTCTCCGAAGAGCTGTGTTAGCAGTTTTACGTATGGCGTTTCGCCGCAGCCAGCACAGGCGCCGGAATACTCAAATAACGGCTGAATTAACTGACTGCCCTTTACGGTATCGGGCTTGAAAATCTTCGGGTCCGTATTTGGAATCGAAAGGAAATATTTATAATTCTCTCGTTCCTGCTCTCGCAGCGGCTCCTGCAAAGCCATATTAATTGCCTTTCGGCCTGTCGGCTTTTTGTTTTCGTTTTTTTCTTCTGCTGGACATCTGGTGACGCAGGCCCCACAGCCGGTGCAGTCTTCCGGTGCTACCTGCACGGTAAATTTCATACCCGCGTAATCTTTGCCTTTAGCATCTGCACTTTTGAACGTTTTCGGAGCATCTTTGAGGTATTTTTCATCGTATGCCTTTATTCTTATCGCAGCATGTGGGCAAACCAAAGAGCAGGTTCCGCATTGAATACAAATATCCGGCTCCCACTGGGGTATATTTACGGCAATGTTGCGTTTTTCGTATTGGGTTGTGCCGCTTGGGAATTTACCGTCAGCCGGCATTTTGCTCACAGGCACCTTGTCTCCGCGAAATGCTATAAGTTCTCCGGTAACTTCTTTGACAAAATCAGGAGCATCCTCAGGCACTGGCGGGACCATCTTTATCTTGCTGGTTACTTTGTTAGGGACTTTAACTTCGTAAACTTTCTCGAGGGCACTATCGACGGCTGCATTATTCATTTGGATAATTTTTTCTCCCTTTTTGCCATAGGTCTTTTGGATTGCATCCTTTATGGCTTCAATAGCGGTATTAAGCGGAATGATATTGGCTATCTTGAAAAATGCAGTTTGCATAATCACGTTGATTCTCGGCCCCAGGCCAAGCTCCTGAGCAAGTGAAATTGCATCGATGACATAGAACTTCAGCTTCTTGTCGATTATTTGCTTCTGGACTTCCTGTGGCAAAGTGTCCCAGACTTCATCCTTGTTGTGCATACTGGTTAGCAAAAAGGTGGCTCCCTCGCGTGCTACCGAGAGCATATCGTACTTTTCTGAAAAGGTCGGATTATGGCACGCAATAAAATCGGCCTTGGTTATCAGATAAGGCCGTCGAATAATTTGCTTTCCGAATCTCAGGTGCGATGTTGTCATTGTCCCGGCTTTTCGCGAATCATATACAAAATAGCCCTGTGCGTAATTGTCGGTTAACTCGCCGATGATTTTTATCGAATTTCTATTTGCCCCTACCGTTCCATCTGCACCGAGGCCATAAAACATTCCGCGGAAAAGCCCCCTGCTGGGGATGTCGAAGG
>CAZKYA010000035.1:0-17259 GCA_964556725.1 uncultured Pirellulales bacterium | reverse complement strand
TGTAGAGCTGGTTGCTGTCGGCAGACGTAGCGATATAGAGATAGAAGCCAAGGCCGAGAAGGGTAAGATTAATAAGGCCGAGGTAGATATAGATGCCGACGATGACGTTGAGATAACTGCTCTCAAGGGCGGCGAGATAGAGATAGAGGCTGAGGCTCAGAAGGGCAAGATTAACAAGGCTAAGGTAGATATTGATGCCGGCGATGACGTTGAGATAAAGGCTATCAAGGGCGGTGAGATAGATATAGAGGCCGAGGCCAAGAAGGGCAAGATTAACAAGGCCCGTGTGGACATCGATGCCGGTGATGATGTTAAGGTAATAGGCGTAAAGGGTGGCGAGGCTGAGATAACAGCTAAGGCTATGCAAGGCTATATGAACTTCGCCAAAGTCTGGGTTGCTGCCGGTGATGATGTTAAGGTAATAGGCGTAAAGGGCGGCGAGGCCGAAATAAAGGCTATGGCGATGCGCGGCAATACTAACAACGCCTGTGTTATAGTTTTAGCTGATGACAGTGTTAAGGTAATAGGCATAAAGGGCGGCGAGGCCGAAATAAAGGCTATGGCGATGCGTGGCAATACTAATAACGCCTGTGAACTTATTTGTGCTCCTATTATTGATGTAATATCCGATGACAGCGGTGAAGCTAAAATAGAATCATTGGCTGTGAAGGGTGCATCTAACAATGCTACTACTCAGCTTTACGGTCTCGTCACCGTATCAGGCAACAACGCTTATCTGGCGGCAATTGTTCCTGGAGATGCATACATATTAAGCAACTATGTTGGTAGTTCACTATATTACAATGGCGGTCTCGGTGCCATATTAAAAATCGGAGATTACGAGGATTGTCCGGAATGTTGGGAATGCATGAAGTACGGTTGGGAGTGTCCGGAGTGCCTGCCTCCTGAGATTACGATGCTACCTCCAGCTGCTCCGGTGGGCGGGCTGTTGATGTTGGGGACTGAGGAGGTAGGTTTTGGAGAAGGCGGCTGTCCTGCTCTAATGACATGGCTGGCTGACGAACTTGGAGTTGAGGAAGAGGGCCTTCAGGTCTATTTGGCAAATGCTTTCGTATATAGCACAGATTGCCAGCCGTGCATACTGGCTGCAAAACTGAGAGACCTTGCCGTAATCCTGGAGGACCCGGAGGGCGTTGGAATAGCCGCCCTGGCTCAGGTCATCAGTGAATTTATGACCACGCCTGCTCCGCCTTCAGAAGAAGAAATGGCCCTGATTGCCGAACAGTTAGCAAGTCACGTTGGTGATGGTACGTACTATGCTGCAGCCGAACAGTGGATAGATGCTCTCGCGGCTTATGTTAGCGTCCTGACCGATGAAATGGGATGGTCGGTTGATAAGGCGGTAACATTCGTTATGGAAAATTACGGTTCACCTATAACGGAATCAGGTAATGCAGCACTTATTGCATACGTTCAAGCGCGCCTTGCGGCTTCAGGTGGAGGAGGGGTTATATAACGCTAAAAACGATATGACAAACGGTGGTTATTGATTTCTGTGGGAGATGAATAATCAGTTATCGAATAAGCCTGTCCCGAGAAGGGACAGGCTTATTTTTTGGCATACGGTGACACACGTCATATTTTCATTCGGTCGCTTTTGCAATTGGCCTGTATTGTGCACGTATTTTTTCTGCGCGTTGGCTTAGTTTTTCTGCCTCTAAGATATTTCCATTTTTTTGCTCTAACTGAGCCATTGTATCGAGCACCGTTGCTATATTGGGATGTTCGGGGTCGAAGATGTTTTCGAGCGTATTTAGCGCCTTGCAACAGAGGTTTTGGGCCTGTTGATATTTTTCCTGATGTATGTATAGCTTTGCCAGATTATTAAAGGCCATAGCCGTGCTATCGTTATCCGGTCCCAGCGAATTTTCTAATATTTTTACTGCTTGTTGACAAACACTGTCTGCAGCATCATACCTGCCTTGCACGATATATAGTTGTCCCAAGAGACTTAAAACCTTGCCGGTTAATGGGTGGTCGTGCCCATACTCCTTTTCAACCGCGCTTATAACTTTCTTAAAGAGCTTTTCGGCTTCCGTATAATCACACCTGGCCTGACAAATTTCTGCCATTGTCAGCCATGTTGGGGCTATAAGGTGGTGCTCCGGGCCGTAAACTTTTTCTTGTATTTCCAGGGTTTGGTTAATCAAATTTTCCGCCTCTGTGTATCGTCCTTGTAGTGTATATAGATTTGCGATTTTGCCAAGCAATGCTGCTGTATAAAGGCGCTTTGGGCCGAAGCTGTTATTGACTAAGCTTAGCGCCCGCTGATAATAATCTTCGGCCTCTGTTAGCTTGCCCTGTGTAACCAGCAATTGAGCAATGGCTATCTGGAGTGGTGCCATAGCCGGGTCGTCTGGCAAGTGGCTTTTTTGCATAATGGCCATCGCCTGGTCCAGAACAGACCTGGCCTGGTAATACCTGGCCTGTTCCTCATAAATTGAACCCAAAATCTTTAGTGTGCCTGCTATAAAGGGGTGGTTTTTATAGTAGAGCTTTTTCTGCAGCTCCAGCGCCAGGTTACAGGTCTTTTCAGCATCGGTTAGCCTGCCTCGATGCTTGTATAGATATGCCAGGTCGAGCAGACATGAACAGACCTCGGCTTCAGGAGCGTTTTTTGTTTTTGCCAGAGTCAATGCCTGTTCTGTAAGCGGCTGGGCCTTTGCATATTCTCCGTAGGCCATATACACTCTTGCCATTGCCCGCAGGGCCTTGCATGAGTGAGCTTTCACTTCTGCGTTCGGTCTTGCGGAAACCAAACCCCCGCTAAGTAGAACCAAGCCGGATACTAAGACAACGGTTGGTCCATATCTACTTCGTCGCTTTAACGGTAGTGCTTTTAGCATCATAAAATATCCTGCCGGTGCACCGGGCTATTACCCTAAGGCCGATAATAAAGCAGGTTGTTTCGCTGTCTTTTTTTAAGTCCTCCGTGTGTGTAATATCGTTAGAGCTTCAGCTTTTTGCTTTGTATCGAGACTTTTAGTTTATTAGCAGCCTTTTACCCGTGCTTGAAGCTCTGCAAAGACACGCTCCTTCCGTGTTAACAAATGACACACATATATTCGTAAAATTTTAGCCCCCACTTTAGTTGGAAGGAGGAAAAAGAAGTTGGCTTATGAGGGCAGGTGATCGACCCCAGCTTGACAAAGGTTTGAAAACCGCACTGTGAGAGTCCTAAATCCGAGAAAATTATGCTTGGAAAGGGAGTGATATATTAGTAAAATCATCCGCAAAGTAAAAAAACGATTTTAGTAGCTCGAAAATTCAGGGACTTTTTTGAAAGGTGGAACTATGGACGGATCAATAATATTGGCCAAGTCTGCGTGGCAATGGCCCGACTGGCTTACCCTGGGACTATTTTTCGCAGGTATGATTCTGGTCGTCTGGTATTCGATAAGGCAGAAAGAGGAAACTTCAGCAGATTATTTCCTTGCAGGCAGGGCAGCAGGCTGGCTGGCTATAGGAAGTTCAATCTGGGCATCGAATATCGGCTCTGAGCATCTGGTGGGATTGGCTGGTGCTGGTGCAAAAAGCGGTTTGGCAATGAGCCACTGGGAAATACAGGCCTGGCTGATTCTGGTTCTGGGCTGGGTGTTCGTGCCATATTACTCCAGAAGCAAGGTATTTACAATGCCGGAGTTTCTGGAGAAGCGGTTCTGTACGGGGGCCCGAACCTTTCTGTCGTTAATATCGCTTGTCAGCTATGTTCTAACCAAAGTGGCGGTAACGGTGTGGGCCGGGGGAAAGGTATTTCAAGTAGTTTTAAACTTACAAACAATTCATATTCCTATTCTCGGCGATGTTGACTTTTTCTGGTTCAGTGCGATATGCCTGGTATTGATAACAGGGCTTTATACCGTCATAGGGGGTATGAAGGCGGTTCTTTATACATCAGTTCTACAGGTGCCTATAATGCTCCTCGGCTCAACCATTATCATTATTGTTGGACTTTTGAAGCTTGGAGGCGGTGAAGGTTTTGTTGCTGGCTGGAAACAACTCGAAAGTGTTTGTAGACCGCAGGTAACACAATATGGCGATTCAATGCTCAATATTATTCGGTCGCATAAAGACCCGGATTTCCCATGGACAGGGGTTCTTTTGGGTTCCGCGATAATAGGTTTTTGGTACTGGTGCACAGACCAATATATAGTTCAGCGTGTTTTGTCAGCACCGGATCAAAAGACCGCACGAAGGGGCTCGATTTGCGGTGCATATCTGAAGCTTACACCGGTTTTCATTTTTATGATTCCGGGAATGGTAGCATTTGCCCTGCACCAGAAAGGCATAATTGACCTTGGTATAACTTCAAGGGGGGCAGTAGATAGTGACGCAGCCTTTCCGGCGCTGGTAAGAGAGATTTTGCCGTTGGGTATCAAAGGTGTGGTTGTTGGCGGTATGTGCGCGGCATTAATGAGCTCGCTGGCATCGCTATTTAACTCATCGGCGACGCTGTTTACAGTTGATTTCTACAAGAAGTATCGTCCTGCGTCAACGGAGAAGCACCTTGTGTTCGTTGGAAGAGCTGCCACTGCAACTGTGACAATACTCGGCATCGTCTGGATACCGCTGATGACCGGGCTGGGCAAAGTGCTTTATGAATATCTGCAGGATGTTCAGTCTTTAATAGCTCCTGGTATTGCCGCCGTATTTGTGATGGGTGTGTTTTCAAGGCGGGCAACGGGTAAGGCGGGACTGTGGGGTCTGATTATCAGCTTTGTCCTTGGGATGTTCAGGTTGATGACAAAGGTAATTTACTTTGGCTTCATAGACAAAGGCGGAGTGATATTGAAGGATTATGTCTATAATGGGAAGTTATCTGCTGATTTGAGCGGCCCGTCCCTGCTGACAATGAAGTTTTTGGCTATTAACTGGCTGCACTATTGCGTATTTCTGTTCTTCCTGACGTTTGTGGTTATTTGGCTGGTCAGCTTTATAACCTCTAAGCCCAGACCCGAACAGCTGCAGGGGCTTACGTATGGTTCTGCATCGCCTCAGCAGATTGAAGAAACCAGAAGAAGCTGGGGAGCATGGGATGTTGTGCATACGGTGATAATACTGGCTGTGGTCGTGGCTTTTTACATTTACTTCTGGTAATGGTAGTTTTGGGAAAATCAAAAATCAAAATGTAAAGTGAAAAATTGTGGAGTCCCTTAGGGACGACATTCTTAATTTTGATTTTTAATCTTTAATTTTTGAATTTATTCCAGAGGTGTGAGTTATATGGCTTATACGATTGGCTTGGATTTCGGGACTAATTCGGTCAGGTGTTTGATAGTTGATGTCACTGATGGTAATGAACTGGGCACAGCGGTATACGAATATGAAACTGGCGAAGCCGGCATCATTCTTGACCCTTCCGACCATAATCTGGCAAGGCAGAACCCGGCTGATTACTTGAGAGGTATCGAGATTAGCATTAAAGAGGCAGTTACCCAGGCGAAGAATTCCGATAAGGATTTTGACCCTGCTGAAATTATCGGCGTTGGAGTTGATACTACCGGCTCAACACCACTTCCTGTCGACGAAAATGGCACGCCGTTGGCAATGCTTGATGGATTTAAAGACAATCCAAATGCCCATGCCT
Organism: uncultured Pirellulales bacterium; assembly: GCA_964556725.1. GTDB lineage: Bacteria > Planctomycetota > Phycisphaerae > Sedimentisphaerales > Anaerobacaceae > CAZBWE01. The sequence continues at coordinate 11,651 of CAZKYA010000035.1, read as the reverse complement.
GGTTGTGGAAGGACCATACCGGCCACGCTGAAGCGGCTGAGATTACCGAATTAGCCAAAAAAGAACATCCTGAGTATTTAACCAAGTGCGGCGGGACTTATTCATCGGAATGGTTTTTCAGCAAAATTCTGCATTGCCTTCGGGTTGACTCCGAAGTTTATGATGCGGCATATACGTGGGTCGAACATGCTGATTATATGACGGCGCTTTTAACGGGGACCACAGAACCTCGGAAACTCAAACGCTGTCGTTGTGCAGCGGGACATAAGGCGATGTTTAACGACAGTTGGGGCGGTTACCCCGCTGCGGAATTTCTGTCCAGACTCGACCCCAAACTGGGAAAACTGCGCAAGACGCTCAGTGAAAAGACGTTTACCGTGGATGTTTCTGCGGGAAACCTGACCGAAGCGTGGGCCAAGAAGCTGGGCTTGCCAAAAGGCATTGCTGTTGCGATGGGTGCGTTTGATGCGCATCTGGGGGGCGTAGGTTCGGGGATAAAAGAAGGAATTCTTGTAAAGATAATCGGCACCAGTACCTGCGATATGGTGGTTGCCCCTAATGATGCGAAGCTGCCCGATGTTCCCGGTATCTGTGGTATAGTGGATGGCTCGATTCTGCCGGGCTATTTCGGGCTCGAAGCAGGCCAATCCGCCGTCGGCGACATCTTCAACTGGTTTGTAAACTACATTCAGCCGGGCGGGGAAAAGGCCGGCTCTCACGAAGCTTTAACCAAAAAGGCGATGAGATTAAAACCGGGTCAGTCCGGCCTGTTGGCTCTTGATTGGAATAATGGCAATAGAACGATACTTGTTGACCAGCGGCTGACCGGACTCTTGATAGGCCAGACGCTACATACTAAGCCGGAAGAAATTTATCGAGCTTTGATTGAGGCAACCGCCTTCGGTGCTCTTACAATCATCAATAGGTTTGAGGAATATGGTGTTAAGGTTGCAGAGGTAATTAATTGTGGCGGTATTGCTGAAAAGAATCCTTTGCTTATGCAGATTTACGCCGATGTTACCGGCAGGGAAATGAAGATGTCTCGCTCTGCCCAGAGTTGCGCACTTGGTTCAGCAATAGCGGCGGCGGTTGTGGCGGGTGGCCATAACAATTTTGCAGAGGCACAGGCAGCTATGTGTGGCATAAAAGACACGATTTATAAGCCCATCGCTGAAAATCATAAGACATACAAACGAATCTATACACTCTATAAGCAGTTGCACGACGCTTTTGGCACGAAGGGCTGGTCCGGTAAATTAGCAAATGTGATGAAGGAGCTATTAGATATCAAAGACAGCATTAGGCCTTAAGAGGAATATTGTGTACGAAGCACTCAAAAAAGCCGTCTGTGATGCAAATCTCCAACTGTGGAGACGAAACCTCGTTATTTATAGCTGGGGTAATGTCAGTGGAATCGACCGTCATTTAGGCGTAGTGGCTATTAAGCCCAGTGGTGTTCCTTATGAGGAGCTTATACCTGGGAAAATGGTGTTACTTGATATGGACGGAAATATTATTGAAGGAAATCTCAGGCCTTCGTCCGATACGCTGACTCATCTTGAACTTTACAGAAATTTTGAAGCTGTAGGTGCTATATGTCACAGCCATTGTCCCAGTGCTACTACGTGGGCACAGGCCTGCGGGGAAATTCCTTGTTTTGGCACTACCCACGCTGATTATTTCTATGGCCCGATACCTGTTACCGAAGTGATGACGGAAGACGAGATACAGAGTAATTACGAACTCAACACAGGTAAGGTCATTGTCAAACGTTTTGCCGGTATTGACGCGATGCAAATGCCGGCGGTTTTGGTTGCCAACCACGGACCTTTTACGTGGGGTAAGACCCCTGCTGACGCTGTTGAAGCTATGGTTGTCCTGGAGCAAATAGCAACGATGGCTCTTGGCACGATAACGATAAATCCGAATCAAAGTCAAATTGGCAGGGCACTTCTGGATAAACATTATTTGCGCAAACACGGCAAAAATGCTTACTACGGCCAGGTGCCCACAAAGGGAAAATAGTTGTCTGTAACCGTTAAGAAATAGGAGAGACGAAAATGAAAAAAACCACGTTTGGAGTAATCGTTGGAAACAGAGGTTTTTTCCCGGATGTATTGGCTAAAGAAGGCCAAAAAGACGTTCTGGGTGTGCTGAGGGAAAATGGCTACGGCTCAGTAGCCCTTTCAATGAAGGATACGAAATATGGAGCCGTCGAGACTTTTGAGGATGCTAAAAAGTGCGCTGCGCTTTTTACGGAGAATGCTAAAAATATCGATGGCATAATTGTGACGCTGCCAAACTTCGGTGATGAAAAAGGAGTTGCTGAGACAATCAAACGCTCCGGGCTTGCTGTGCCGATTCTTATTCATGCAGAACCCGATGTGCCGGGTAAAATGAGCATAGCCGACAGACGAGATTCTTTCTGCGGCAAGATAAGCGTCTGCAACAATCTCAGACAGGCGGGTATTCCATATACTCTGACACAATCGCACACGGTTGAAGTTACATCGCCTGCGTTCAAGAAAGATTTGGACGATTTTGCTTCAGTGTGCAGGATTGTTAGGGGGCTTAAGAACGTCAGGTTTGGTGCCATCGGTGCCCGCACCGGCGCATTCAATACAGTCCGTTATAGCGAAAAAATCCTCGAGCTTTCTGGTATCGCTGTAGAGACAATAGATTTGTCTGAAATTCTTGGAAGGGTGGCATTGCTTACCGATAACAACAGGGCGGTTAAAAAGAAGTTAGATGATATTAAGAAATACATATCGACCAAGTCGATTCCTGATGACAAGCTTTTGAAGATAGCCAAGTTTGGTTATGTGGTGGACAAGTGGGTCAAAGAAACCGAACTCAACGGCACAGCGATTCAATGCTGGACTTCTCTGGAGGAATTTTTCGGGATAGTTCCCTGCACGCTTATGAGTATGATGAGCGAGTCTTTGGTGCCGAGTGCCTGTGAAGTTGATATTACAGGTTTGTTGGGGATGTATGTTTTGCAGTTGGCTGGCGGCACGCCAAGCGCCATTCTGGACTGGAACAATAACTACGGCAACGAGCCCGACAAATGTGTTTTGTTCCATTGCAGTAATCTGCCCAAATCCTTCTTCAGGAGTTCAAAGATGGATTACCAGGAGATTATTGCCGGCTCTGTAGGCAAAGACAACACCTACGGGACTGTCGTTGGCAGGATAGCTGCCGGTAAAGCGACGTTCTGCAGGGCAACCACCGATGATGCAGCAGGGGTTATCAGCGCTTACGTTGGGCAGGGCGAATTTACAAATGATAAGCTCGATACCTTCGGCGGCTATGGCGTGATGAAAATTGCGAACCTTCAGTCCCTTATGCGATACATCTGCCGGATGGGCTTTGAGCATCACGTTGCTGTGAGTAAGGTTGAAAAAGCCGACGCAATTGCTGAAGCCCTTGATAACTATATGGGCTGGGAAGTCTATCGGCACGAATAAAATTCACATCATCGTTTAAGATGGCTTACAGTCCCCAGGCCTTGGCGAATGCCTTGAAGCTGCGGTCGTAAGTTTTTTCGGCATCGGGCGGGAAGCAGCAGCCGGGTAGCTGCCTGCTCGATAAGTGATAGCTTATACACTCGCAGCACATTCCTTTTCTGTCACAGCCGGGATATGTACAACCACAATCTTTTAGATTCTGCTTTTTTTGGCATTCCATCTATAAACCTCCGGTTTTATTTAGAAAAACGACGTTCAAAAATCAATCGTTCAATGCATTTATATTCTACTGTATTACGTTGAGTTTGTAAAGGCAGATGCTGAGCGGCGGGATATTTAACGTATCGGAGATTTCTGCGAGTGATTTTTCATCAATCACGACATCAGGCTCTTTGCCAGGTTCGTTGTAGGCCATAGGGTCAGAGTGGGCAATAAGCCAGAGTTGGCCTGTGCCGGCTAATTCAACGCCTTGCAAATCTATTGTAAGCTCGTATTTGTGCTTAGTAGGATTGACGACCCCAATAGTAAGTGCCTTTTTGTCGGCTGTCCAGGCAGCTGCGACGTCAAGTGGAACCATGTCACCGGTGACAGTAACCGGCAAAGTTCCAAAATGATTTCGGTAGAGCTTCAGAGCCAGTCCGGTGGTCTCGAATGCGGCAGCGGTTTTGCTGGTTTTGATGCAGCCGATTACGTTTACGGTTTGGGCATAATTGGCCAGGAAGATTATATCCGAATTGCGAAAATATTCGTGCAGGCCTCTGGCGACCCCAAGAGCGTCTTTGTGGAAATACCGGGTTCCCAGTTCGCCAAAAAGATAGGGGCCATACCAGTAATTCCATTCGGTCATAGCGATTCGGATATCTTTTGCTTTCAGGGAATCCAATTTTTCACGGAGTTGCCGATGGAATTGAACCTTTTGTTTGATATCGTCGGCGATTTGGGAGGTATGTTCGAGCAGGTTCGATTTTTCCTTGCAATAAAAATGTTCTGCAATTAGGTCGATATGATTCGAACAGTTCTGCAGTAATCCTTCGCTCCATGAGCCGGCATTTCCGGAAGCGATTGGGATGATATTTGGGTCCACCAGACGCATTTTGTCCACGACCCAATTGTGTTTGAGGACATAATGCTCCAGCTTCATATGACCGAGCTGCCAGGAGCCGAACATTTCGTTTCCGATACACCAGTAGCGGGCATTGAAGGGTTCCGGCTCACCGTTTTTGGCCCGCAGATCTCCCATAGGTGTATCAGTGGAGCCGTTGGCGTATTCCAGTTGAGCGGCTGCAGAGTAGGCATCGCCGAAACCGGTGTTGACGGTCACCAACGGTTCGGCTTCGACCAGACGACAAAAGCGCATAAATTCGTTAAAGCCGAAGTCGTTGTGCTCCACGCCTGTCCAGGCAGGATTTTTGCGAGGGGGGCGACGGTCCCGCTCGCCGATGCCGTCGCGCCAGTCGTAGCCGCTGACGAAGTTTCCACCTGGCCAGCGATATATCGTGGCGTTGAGTTCTTTCAGCAGTCCCAGCGTATCGGCGCGCATACCCTCGATGTTGTCCGCCGGCATCAGGGAAACCGTGCCCACAAAACAGGGACTATCGGTTACCTTGATTTCCAGTTTGCCGTTTGTTGTGTCCGCACCAGCAGTAAACTGAAACTGGTGCTTGATATACTGGTTCGCATCGGCACTAAAGCGGGCGTCATTTTGGTCTTGCGGTTTGTCACCCCAGAGAAGTGATACCGTCACGTTTGCAATTTTTTGTTTGGCTTTGAGGTAGATATAACCGACATATTGCTTATTTTTAACCAGTCCCAGGTCCAGTTGTCGGATGCCACTTTCGGGCTGAATGAGCGGCGAGTGCTCGCCGACAAAGGAATCTTCTTTAACCATAATCACCGAATCGGGCGAGCCGGTGATTTGCCAGGGTGAGGCGCCTACCACCGCAAACGGATGATTTTTTGGTACACCCTGGGTCTCGCGATAGGGGTCGTAATTTGCCGTGATGGGGAAATAGAACTTGCGGTCTTCGAGTATTTCAGCCCAGATGCCGCCGTAAATACACCGCCCAAGGTGTTCAATAAACTGCCCATATATGTACTTTGAAATTGGTTCGCTTGTCTTAGCTGCATCGATTTTCACAGACGGTCTTGTATTTGCTTCAGGGTAGTTGAGTGCTGTTTCCGGCTGTTTCTGGGATTGGGCTGCCGTCTTAGCATCGCATCCGTAAAGACTTAATGCGAAACAGATACCAGCTGCTATGGCCGGTATAGTTATCTGTCTTACGTTCATAATAACTGCTTTCGATTTCTTTTGGACACGACAAAAGACATTGTAAGTTCAGCACAGTGTAAGGATACAAATATTACCGTTGGTTGTATAATAAATGCGTGGCCGGTCTTTTCGTCAAGTGATTTCTAACCGCCGGATTACGACTATTTAAGCTTGAGGTCTGATGGTCTTAGCCCTTTTTTGTGATTGCCCTTCCCAATGTTATTGGGATTATAATCGCCGACAAAATCAACATTGCTCTTGGCTGGGATGCTATCTTCCATTCCCAATGCCCAGTAGCAGGCGTTCACAAGAAGACGGCGAAATCCTTCGTTCTTGAAATCAAGGGCGTGCCCCATCGTGGTGGTGAAAATGCGGGCAGTTTTCCCTGATTCGCCGGTATAGGTCTTGGTCCAGGCCACAGGCGTCAGTTTTTTATCGGGATTAGGTTTATCATTCGGGTCCATACCTGAGAGAACCTGCCCCATTATCAGTGGCTTGCTGTCACCTGTTAGCGTTGTGACACCGTAAACATCCGATACTCCCCATATATCTTCAATGCCTTTTACGATAGGATGATTTTCCATACCTTCTGCGATAAGGCCTCGTGTGCTTTCTTTTTGGAACTCACCGTAGTGGTTAATCCAAGTTTCCCCCAGGACTTGGCGTCCATAGCCACCTTCGAACTGCTTGTCTCGAAAATGATATTTGGCGTATGGACTATCTTTGTTCTTTTTGTAGAAGAACGCGTGCGTCGATGTTCTCAATGCTACGATTGGCTTGCCTGAGTTGGTGTAATCAATGATATGTTTCATCTGCTCATCAGGGAGTTCCCGGAAACGTAGAAACATCACCATAAGGTCAGCCGTCTTGAGAGTTTTGAGACCGGGGATGTTGTCAAGCGTCTGTGGGTCAATCTCTCCAGTTTCTCTATTGATGGCAAAAAGCACCGTGCACTTGAAGCCGTGGTGCACAGCCAATATCTTGGCGAGCTGAGGCATTAGTTCTTCCGAGCGGTATTCGTCATCGCCGACGACAAATACGATATGCTTGCCTTTACTCAGGCCCTTACCGCCTTCAAAAACCAAAGGTTTTGCGTTTAAGTGCGTACCCGGCAGGCAAATAAACCCAACAAACATCAGCATCAAAAGAATAATTGCATTTTTTATCCTGTTCATTTTTACGTCCTTTCATCATTTTCACGAGAAGGATAGGATATAGTAGTTATTAAGGCACAACGAATGGATTTTGAGGTTTTCTCACGTGTAGACCTTCACTTTTCTATCTTGCTCAAGGTTACAACTTATTCAGGGCTCAAGTTTTTTTGCTCAGGTCTATCCTGAGATTTCCGAAAGAGCGACAGTTTTGAGATAGTTTCTAAGCGGTTGTTTCTTCCGGCACCTGTGGCGGGGCTTTCTTTGTTTTCGCTTTTTTGGGCGTTGGTGACTTTTTGATTGCTTTGCCAGGGCTGCCGCTGAGCCAAAAGAAAGCAGCACCGACTACCAAACCTGCTGCTACAATAGCCCCAATCACAATATACCAGATTACGCCCTGTATAGCTACCAGGATAGAAGGCATCACCCCTCTTTGCCCTGCCATGGCCACGACTGCTGTGTAAAGAAGGGCCAATAACGGCAGGAAAAGCAGCATTCCGAGGGTATTGCTTTGGACATCTGTGGCTGGTTCGATATATTGTTGACCTGTTGCCAGTATCTCTTGGGCAGGTTGTGGGACGGCCAAATCCGCTTCCGGGAGCATCTGCTCTGCTTCAGCAACCATTTCCACTGCTGAGCTGGCTTCGGCTGGTTCTTGGGCTTCGCCGCCTTCAGCTGTATAAATTTCGTCAAGGATACCACCCAGGGATGTGTCATCTGCCTGCAGCGAAAGGTCCAAAAGGCCTGAGCCACTGCCGATGGTATCTAAGTTCACGTCCTCTTCAATCTCTTCCAAAGGAGTTTCAGGCATTGTACCGGGTGCTCCTGTTTTCTCCATTGCGCCTGTTGTTTCTGCCATCGTGTCATCTGTTATCTGGTAATCCTTGTCGGTCTCACCGAGAACGTTGATTCCTTCACTGGTGAAGGCAGTGTCGGCGTCGGTTAACCCGCCTTCTGCGGCTGGGGCCGCAGTCTCCGGAGCCAACAAAATCTCCTCTTCAGGTGCTTCTTGCGTTTCTGGTGCCTCTGCCGGTTCTGGCTCCAGGGGCTGCTCTACATCCTCTATTTTGATTGGAACACCTTCGTCAGCTGCCAGGGCTTCGACTTCACTGACCTTAAACAGCAGATTTTGTCCGTCACGAAACTCATGCAGCTTACCCTGTTTGACCATCTCTTTTAATTGGTCCTCTGTTTTGTTGAGTTTCTCGGCGGCTTCCTGTAATGAATAGAACATGCCAGCCATAATCATTTATCTCCCACAAGCTAACAATGTGCTCACCACACACTGCTTTTCATTTTCCCAAAAGACTGTTTTGATACCAGAATTTTATCTTAAAGGTTGCAAATATGCAAATCTTTTTTTGGAAAATGCCCTAAATCGAGGGCTCTAAAAGCAAAAAAACGATTCTATTGCAATATTGATATGCCGTGTGTAAAATGATTTTTTGATGGGCATTATTTTTCTTTCCGGGGTGTAGCTCAGTTTGGCAAGAGCGCCTGCTTTGGGAGCAGGAGGCCGCTGGTTCAAGTCCAGTCACCCCGATTATGGTAACTTACTACACTTAGTATGGAGTATGGATGAAAAAGGGCTTTCACCTTGTTCACTTAATAAGTAGCAGGAGATACACTAATGAAAGTTGGATTTGATGTGTTATTGTGGACGGCGCATGTCACAGAAGAGCATTTTTACCTGCTGGAGAAGCTCAAAAAGGCCGGTTACGATGGCGTAGAGATACCCATATTCGCAGGCGATGCCACGCACTTTAAAAAAGTCGGTAAGGCGATTAAAAATAATGGGTTGGGCTGCACATCCGTGACGGTCATCCCGGACGAGGAGCATAACCCTGTTAGTGCCGACACCCGGCATCGTAAAGGGGCGGTAGAGTACCTTAAATGGGCCATCGATTGCTCGGCGGCGGTAGGCAGCACCGTGCTGTGCGGGCCATTCTATCAGCCGCTCGGTGTTTTCACCGGTGAGGGCCCCACCGAACAGGAGAAGCAACGTGCAGCCGAAGTGCACCGCCAGGCCGCTGAATATGCAGCTAAAGCCAACTTAATACTGGCCGTGGAATTTCTTAACCGCTTCGAATGCTACTTCCTTAATACAATGGCCGATACAGTAAACTACATTAACCGCATCAATCGCCCCAATGTCGGTGTTCTGTTCGATACCTTTCACGCCAACATCGAAGAGAAAGACCCGGTCGGCTGCATTAGTCAATACATTGATGCGATTAAGCACGTGCATATCAGCGAGAATGACCGAGGCACGCCGGGCAAAGGGCACGTCAACTGGCCCTGTACGTTCAAAGCACTGAGGTCGGGCGGTTACGATGGGTGGCTGGTGATTGAAGCATTTGGGCGGGCAATGCCTGACCTGGCTGCAACCACCAAGGTCTGGCGAGATTTCTCCCCCAGCCTTGATGAGGTTTATACTGAAGGTCTGAAGTTTATCAGAGAACAGTGGCAAGCCGTGGCCTAATCGCCTTAGGATATTACTGATGCGGCTGCATTATACTGTGATATTGCCGGGTTTTTGGTGAAATTTGATAAACTGCCAACAAGGGTGTTATTGACTCAAAACCGCTATTATAGCAACCGAGTTGAAGAATGAATGGATGAAGATGGGGCGGAACAATGAACCGCTCTTTTCATACGAATAACCTATGCATAGCGCCAACATAAATAGTGCCGGCCAGTGTCCTGCGTTTGCATGGACCATCGCGAATAAACCGGAACTTATTAAAATTGCCAGCCAAGCCCTGTTTCGAGATTCGAGATTCGAAAATCGAAATTCGAGAGAGGAACGTATCATTGTTTGAAACAAACCCCGAAAAAGCATCTCTTCAAGCACGGGTCCTACCACGACTGTAGTGATGACAATCAAAAGTCTCAGGGACAGTTGTGAGTATTCTGTTATCGTTTTCAGCTCCTCGTGTTGCTCTAAATAAAAATCCTGTCCCCAGATGTGCTTGCCGATGAATATTGTTACAGCTACTGCTGCTAACACCAGCGGCCAGATTGACAGTAGATTTATAAAGGCAGATAGGAAATCCTTGTGGATTGTTTTTACGTTCAGGCCGAACCCCTTCAATCTGCGAGCAAAAGTGGCTCTGGCTACACAAATAATTATGGCTATTATTGGTGCAGCACCAATACAGAAGACAAGATTTTCCAGGAATGCTTTTTGGCAATCCGATAAATCCGGCAGAAGAATTGTTGCGATTGATAATGCAAGAGGGACACCCCCAAACCACATAAGTAATGCAATAAATGGAAGATAAAGGGGCATATTATTTCGGCGAGGAACTGAATCCACTAAAGCATTTCTGCCAAGGGATGTTTTAAGCAGCCAGCAAGCTAACAATATCAGCCCTGCCAGGGAGATGATAGCTTCTGGTATGCTTATGATGTTGTCGAGTTGTTTGATAATCTCGAAAATATTCATCGATATAATTTTTTCCGAACCTTGAAACTAAGGCCTTCTTATATTACATTAACTATATCTTTTCAAGGATAATGGATTATGGATGTATTTTACATTGAGGGACCAGTTCGACTTTCCGGCTCGGTGAGCATAAACGGCTCGAAGAACGCCTCTTTGCCGATAATGGCTGCCACTATTTTAGCTGGTGGCAGGTCTATTCTGTCGGCAGTGCCGCATCTTTCAGATATTTCTGTGTGCAGTCAATTGCTTGGCGAATTGGGCTGTAAAGTAAGCCGGGAGCATAACGGTGATTTGTGCATAGATTCAACGATAATTGATAATCCGGTGGGTGATTATGAAATTGTCTGCAGGATGAGGGCCAGTATTTGCATACTCGGCCCGTTACTTGCACGCTGCGGCAGGGCAGAGGTGTCACTACCCGGCGGTTGTGCAATTGGCTACAGGCCAATTGATATTCACCTGCGAGGACTGCAGGAACTTGGTGCAAAAATCCATATTAAAAATGGTTATGTCATAGCCGAGGCAAAAAATGGTTTGAGAGGCAAGGAAATCTTTATGGGCGGGCCATTCGGCTCGACTGTCCTGGGGACCGCAAATGTGCTCACGGCCGCAACTCTCGCAAAGGGCAGAACTATTATTGAATCGGCTGCCTGCGAGCCGGAAATAGCTGACCTTGCAAATTGCCTTAACAAAATGGGGGCGAAGATAACGGGTATTGGCTCACCTCGACTGGTTGTCGAAGGGGTCAGGCAGTTGCAGCCGGTCGAATTCAAAGTAATCCCGGACAGAATTGAGGCCGGAACCTTTATGGCTGCCGCTGCTATTACAGCGGGCCAATTACAACTGCATAACTGTCGGCTTGAGGATATGATGGCCGTTGTAGACAAATTAAGGAGTATCGGGATAACGGTTGAGCAGACCGATGACGGCTGCGTCGTTGCCAGAAATGGCTCTATAAAGCCGGCTGATATAACCACCCAGCCATATCCGGGCTTTCCTACCGATTTGCAGGCGCAGTTTATAGCTCTTTTGTCGCTTGCCGATGGCAATAGTATCATAATCGAAAAAATCTTTCCCGACAGATTTATGCACGTTGCCGAGTTAAATCGAATGGCGGCTAATCTGCGAAAAGAAGGGCCAGTCGTTATCGTAGCTGGCGTAGAAAAATTAATAGCTGCACCTGTGATGGCTTCGGACTTGCGGGCTTCCGCTGCATTGGTTTTGGCCGGGCTGGCTGCTGAAGGAACCACAACCATCAACAGGGTCTATCATATTGACCGTGGATATGAAAAAATTGAAGAAAGACTAAATCCCGT
>CAZKYA010000034.1:4673-17453 GCA_964556725.1 uncultured Pirellulales bacterium | reverse complement strand
CAAGCTCTTCACCGATTTGCTTTAAGGTTTTTGTCTTCTTTTTTATCGGCAATCCAATCGGCCCAAAACGATTGAGGATTATATGCTGCTCGCGTTCGGTAAGCTCGTTTTTTATGACGTGGGCCAAGCTTTGCCTCGCTCGCTCGAAAGCCGCAAAATCTACGGTCTCTTTGGTCCTCAAATCACGCTGTATATCTGCCAGCGAAGCTGCCCTTTTTCTGCCGGGTTCTGTATCCTTACCGGATACTTTTGCATACTCTTTGGCTATGCTCAATGAGGCACGCCTGCCAAACCGAAAACCCATCGTGTAATCGAACTCCTCGACCGCATTAATCAATGCGAAATTACCCCGGCTTACAAGGTCAGCAAAGCTCACCCCGCTCCTGATATGCTTGCTTGCAATGCTCACGACCAGTCGCAGATTGGCCTCGATTATTGTTTTTCTGATGTCTTCGGCCTGGGCTAAATAGTTTTCTATTTCTTTCAGCCCGGCGCTCGAGACGCGATTAGGTTTTATGTCGGCTCTTTTTATACTGGCCAGGTACTTCAGGTAATTATATCTGCGGAAAAGTTCGACTTCGAGTTCTCTATTTAGCACAGGAACATCCTTCAATATCTGCAAATACTCCGGCAGCAAATGTTCCCCAAATAACCCGAAGGATTTAATATCTCTGCTTGAGACCCTCTTTTGCACATCAATCGGCTTTGCGAGAATCTCTTCGCTGGCGTTATCTTTAAGAAAGTCGTCGCTGGCCACAAATTCGATTCTTTTAGCCAGAAGTGCCTTTGCCCTTCTTACGTTTATAATACGGTATATGGAACTTTTACTGCGATTGAACCGCGACATCAATTCCCTGATGCCACAACCCTGTTTATACAGCTTGTATATCTCAGCGGCCTGGGCTGCGTCTATTATGCCGGAAGGTTTCTTTAAAATAGACCTTTCCGGATGGGCCTCTTCGTAGTTTAGCAGCGTATACCTGACCGTTTCGTGGGCTTTAGCAAATTTAGCAGCTATCTTGTTTATGATTTGGTGGCGGGATAATTTGGTCGTAGCTGCAAGATTAGCCGCCTGCCTTATAATTTGTTGTTTTTGATTATCCGTCATCCGCTCGAAAATTTTTGCCATGGCAGTAAGGTTTGGATTTTCCCCCGCAAATTTATCGACCGTCGATTGCAAAAAGCCAAAACGTTTTTTGCCGTCATCGAAGATGAATTTCCGTGCAATCAGGCCTCGTTTTCGCCAGCGGTGGATTGTTTTTGTTGAAACATTAAAGACTTTTGCAAGTTCTTCAATGGTATAAACATTTTCGCCTTGCTCAACCGTTGGCTCGGCAATTTGGCCGCTTAGCTTTGAAATGAAAATCTGCAGGTCCTCGGCAAGCTCATTGCCTTTTATAATCTGCTGGGCTGTCTCGCCCTTGGGGTGGTAACCCGTGATACGAAAGCACACGAACTCAAAAGGATAATCCTTGTTCTCATCGACAACTTCAAAAAGTTTCTCAGCAGCATCGAGCTGTTTTCGGCGTTGCTTTTGGGGTGCAAACCGAAGCTGCATCAATAATTCCGCTAAATTTTGATTCCTTATCTGCCGCATAATTTAGTAGTTTGTAGTTGTAAGTTCGTTGTTCATAGCTTCGTGTTTGTGATTCTGATTTCTACATTCTAAATTCTCAATTCTATTTTCCCACATCACCAAATGTCCATTTTATCAAATTAAGTGAAAAAAAACAGCGTTTTTCAACGCTGTTTTTATCTCTCTCACCAAGCTAATAAACTCAAACGAAATCGCAAAGCCGAGGGCAAAGAATCCCGCGTTTTATGACTTGTGCACTTATGCTCTTGTGCTCTTCCTTTTGGCTACAAGACTTTTGGCTAAATCCACTGCCGAAGCGGCGTCGGCTGCATAGCCGTGGGCGCCAATCTTGTCGGCATAACCCTGCGTTACCGGCGCCCCGCCTATCATAACCCTGGCTGAAATCTTTGCATCGTTCAGGGCCTTTATGGTCCTCTCCATACCAGGCATTGTTGTTGTCAAAAGAGCGCTCACACCAATCAACTGTATCCCTTTGGCCCTGGCCTGCTCAACAAACTTTTCGGGGCTGACGTCCACACCGAGGTCAACAACTTCAAAGCCGGCACCTTTCAGCATCATCGCCACTAAATTCTTGCCGATGTCGTGCAGGTCACCCTGAACAGTTCCTATCAGAAACCTTCCGACCGGTTTGACGCCGGCCTTAACAAGTTCCGGCTCAAGAACCTCCATTGCCATTTTCATCGCTCGTGCGGCAATAAGCACCTCGGGTATATAAATCTCATTCTTTTTGAAGCGTTCGCCTATAATGTCCATACCCGCGATTAGTCCCTCATCGAGAATTTTTTTAGGTGCCGTTCTTTCATTAAGAGCCGACCTGGTAATTTTTACCGCTGCACTTTGGTCACCTCTGATAACCGCATCAGCTAATGCCTTCAAATCTGCCATCTCAACTCACCTCAGTTAATTATGCCCTGCCCAGTTACATTTACTTCTTCTCCAACGATTAAGGGCGTTATTAAACAATATTCTGCAATCCAAAACAAGTGCTAAATAAAACTTTTTTTCCCACAAGAGGGCTTTCTGTAAAATAAATAATGGAATAATGGTGAAAAAGCAAATTCACATTATTTGAAAAAATCTCAGATAATAGTATAATGCTGTTTTTTGTTATTCTTGGATTATTTACCCTGTGTAAATAATCCTGTAAAATAAGTAGGTTGCCATTTTAAGGTCTTAGTGTTGAATCTTGATGGCTCCCCAACAGATGAAAAACTATAAATACGAAATATGAGTAACTACATCGTTTTAGTAAAACAGGTTCCTGACGTAACTCAAATCACCGACAATGCGTTCGACCCTGAAAGCGGCACGCTTATCCGAACCCGCCTTGCCAGCGTCATCAACGAGCTGGACACACAGGCGCTGGCTTTTGCAAACTACATGAAAAAAATTAGCGACGACCAAAACGGTAAAATCGTTGCTTTAACTATGGGGCCGCCGATGGCTGATGAGGTCCTGCGATACGCCTTGAGCAGATGCGCCGATATTGTGGTGCTGCTGACAGACAGAGCTCTTGGCGGTGCAGATACCGTGGCAACGGCTAACCCGCTGGCATTTGCCGTCAAAAAAATAGTCAAAGAAATCCTCAAATGCAACGACGATTATTACATCGTTACGGGAATGCAGTCGGTTGACGGCGACACGGCTCAGGTGCCTCCGCAAATCGCTGAGGAGCTGGCCTTGCCCTGCATAGCTTATGTTACAAAAGCCGAATATAAAAATAATCGTTTTGAATTCACACGCATTATAAGCGGCGGCAGCCAGGTAGTTGCGGCAAAGAAACTGCCGGCTGTAGTAACCGTTGCAAAATATGAGTATCCTCTGTTTGCCACATTTGCAAGAACCAGATGGGCTAATACAGCAGAAGCTATTCAATGGAATAGTGACGACATCAATGCAACCCTCATCGGTGTCAAAGGTTCAAAGACCAGTGTGATAAGGGTTTTCCCACCCGGCAAAAGCACCAGAAAATGCCAGCAGGTTAGCGATGCAAAATCATTAGCTAAACTGATTATTGACAGCTTCAGGAGCGACAACGGCGAGACTTCAGATGCAAGCGACGGCCAAACAAATCGTTATGTATTGCCCAACAGGCGGGCAGATAAGTTTGACAGAAGCCTTGAAGGGACAAAAAAGGAACAAGAGGATTATGAAATTTTGGTTGGAATACTCAAAAAGCTTGGTATTACCAATATCAGCCGGGTCGATGATACCGAGAAGCAAAAGATTCTTGACGCTGCTGGCGAGCGTTTTCATAAAAAGGTCTTGGAGGATATGCTCGACGGCCTGAAGCTGGCCGAACCAAGCTTTCAGGGTGAGGTCTGGGTAGTCGCCGAGCACAGCGATGGTATCGTTCACCCGGCTACGTTTGAGCTTATCGGTAAAACTCGCGAACTTGCCGATTCACTGCAAACCCGGGTGGGCGTTGCTGTAGCCGGTTACCAAATCGAGCCGATGGCAAAAGAACTGATTGCAGCAGGCGCAGATAACGTTTATCTCATCGAGGATAAATTGCTCAGCGTATTCGACCCGACCGCCCATCGAAAAGCCATCGCCGATGTGATAAGCACATACTGGCCGCAAATCGTTCTATATGCCGCAACTCCGCAAGGCAGAATGCTGGCACCGATGGTCTCATGCAGAGTTGGCTGTGGACTGACTGCTGACTGCACCGGCCTGGATATCAGAGATAATTCACGAAATGGTTACATAGGAATCCTGCTGCAGACCCGCCCGGCCCTCGGCGGAAATGTTATGGCTACCATTCGTACTAAGAATTCAAGGTCGCAAATGGCAACGGCAAGGCCCGGCGTTATGAAACGCCTGCCGCCCGATTATTCAAGAAAGGGAAAACTCATCAAACATAAGGTCGAGCTCAACGATGACGATATTAGTCTTCAAATCCTCAAAACCGAACGCGGTACCGGTGGGGTAAACTTTGATTCCGATGTGATTGTTAGCGGCGGCAAGGGTATGCAAAGCAGGGACAACTATGAGCGGCTTGTTGGAACATTCTGTGAGAGTTTGAGCAAAAAACTGGATACGCAGGTTGAAAGAGGTGCTTCGCGTGCGGCTGTGGAGCAGGGGTTCGCTGAACGGTCACACCAGGTCGGCCAGACCGGAACTTCCGTCGGGCCGAAACTTTATTTCGCTCTGGGTATATCAGGAGCCATTCAACATATGATAGGCGTTGCAAACACCGAAACTATCATCGCAATTAACAGCGACCCCAATGCTCCTATATTTAAGCAGTGCGACTATTACATTGTCGGAACTGTTGAGGATATTGTTCCTCGTTTGGTTCAGGAATTAGAAATGGAGTAAAAAGTGCCAGGGGACAAGAGCTACAACAAAGTGTCGGTCTTGATAGTCGGAGCCGGCCCGGCTGGACTGGCCGCTGCGATAAAGCTAAAAACTATCAAGCCGGATATTGATATTTGCGTCGTGGAAAAGTCAGCCGACCTCGGCAACCATACCCTCTCCGGTGCTGTCCTGGAAGCCCAGCCTTTATTTACATTGCTGGACTCGGCTGTGCCGGGATGGCAGGATAGTGATGCCGCAAAAGATGTCCTGGCAAACAAAATCGACAAAGACAATATTATGTTTTTGCTTGGCAAAAAGCTGGCCTTCAACATCTTCTTCGCACTCAAACTCGCTAAAATCTTTCACCTCGGCTTCGGCCAAATGCTCCACAAGGGTGACTACTCCATATCGATAAGCAAGCTCACCAGATGGATGGGACAAATTGCAAAAGACCTCGGCGTTGAAGTCCTCACCGGTTTTTCAGCCGAAGATATTATTCTTGACGTAGCACGGGCTTCCAGCCCGTGGAAACACGGCCAAGATGGCCGTGCTACAAAGGCAACAGGTGTAAGGCTCGTTGACCAGGGCCGGGATAAAGAAGGTAATAAACAGCCGAACTTTGTCGAAGGGGAAATTATAGAAGCCGACTTTGTGCTGCTCGCTGAGGGATGTGACGGCCTTGTCACGGAAAAATTTGTTGAAAAGACAAACCTCAAGAGACAGGCAAATCAACTTTACTCTGTTGGCGTGAAGGAGCTTATCAAGGTAAGTCCTGAACAATACAACAAGTTCACTTCCAGCCGGGTTGTTCATGCTATGGGCTATCCAATCTGGACTCCTATCATCGGCCCGGGAATGTTTGGCGGTGGCATTATATATGCTGGCGCTCAGGACCATATTGCTGTCGGTATGATTGTCGGCGCCGACTGGAAATACTGCGACTTTAATCCCCAGGATGCACTGACAAACTTCAAGAACCACCGCTTTGTAAAGAAATTCATCGATGGCGGCACGGTCGTAGAAGCCGGTGCAAAAATGATTCCCGAAGGTGGTTTTTATGCCATACCAAGAGACCCTCAGACCGGCAGCATCGGCAAAGCCAACGTAATGATTTTAGGTGACAGCGCCGGCTTCGTAAATATGCTCAAAATAAAAGGCCTGCACAATGCTATTGACTCAGGTATCCGGGCGGCAATGGCAATCGCTCAAACTATAGATAGTCCTGAGCAAGCAGCGGTCAGATATACCGATTTGATTGACCAGTCGAACATCGCTAAAGAAATGAAATCCGCAAGGAACTTTCGCCAGACGGTGGCAAAGTTCGGGCCTTTGCAGGGTATGCCGTTGTCGGTTCTTGGCGGCCTGCTGCCGAAATTCAATATCGAAAAAGACTACAAGGCGATGACAATCGCCCCATACCGCCTCAAACCAAATCAGCGGTTCGATAAAGATTCCTTCACCGCGGTGGCGGCCACTGAGCATCGCGAAGACCAGCCCTCACACCTTTCGATTCTGGATTCTGATATTTGCAAAAATAAGTGCACGCTGATATTCAACAGCCCCTGCATTACATTCTGCCCGGCTGGTGTATATGAAACCATTCACGACGAAGTAAAACCAGCCAATCCATCAAACTGCCTGCACTGCAAGACCTGCCAGAGAAAATGCCCATTCGACAATATCAGGTGGACCGTTCCGGAAGGCACCGGCGGACCACGCTATAAGCGAATGTAAATTACCAAAAGCTAAATGCGAAAAACTAAACTAATCATCCCTTTTCAGGTGGCTCAGGAACAAGATATAGACACAATTGGTGCTAAAGCTCTAAGTCTTGCTCGTATGAATCGCATCGGCTTTGCGGTGCCGCCGGGATTTTGCATTACAGCTGCTGCTTATCTTGAGCATATCAGTGCCAATAAGTTGGAGCCGCGGATTAAAAACTCTTTAGATAAGCTCACAAATGCTCGAATAGAAGACAAACAGGGCATTTTATCAGATATACGAAAAACCATTACTGACGCGCCTATAACAGCCGAGCTTCAAGAGCAGGTAAAAAATCATTATCGCAAGCTTAAGGCCGAGTTTGTTGCGGTTCGGTCGTCAGCCACTGCTGAGGATTTGCCGGGACATTCGTTTGCCGGCCAGTATGAGACTTATTTAGGAATATCAAATCTGCAGGATTGCATAAGGGCCATAAAGAAATGCTGGGCCTCGTTATGGACGCAGCGCGCTTACGAATACCGACAGAAGAATGGTTTTGACCATCTGAAAATCAATATGGCTGTAATTGTCCAGTCGCTTATTCCCGCCGACGCATCCGGCGTGCTTTTCACAACTGACCCTGTCACCGGCAGCACAAGCCAGATAATCATTGAATCCTGCCTTGGACTTGGAGAAGCTCTCGTTTCAGGCAAGGTCACACCCGATAGATTTATTGTAAGTAAGAGCAATCTCAGAATCATCTACCGAAAAATCTCAGACAAAAAAATAGAATATGTTATTGATAACACTGGCTCAGTCACGAAGAGGGCCGTCGAAGATGAGCGAATCAATACACCTTCTTTGGATAACAAAACAATAAAGAAACTGGCAAAACTGGCCAGAAAAGTTGAGAAGAAATTCGGCTGTCCTCAGGACATAGAATGGGCCATAAGTGCCAACAAGACATATTTGCTTCAGTCTCGACCTATCACTGCTATCCCGCCGGAAAAGTCCTGGGAGCAGCGGCAGATATGGTGCAGTAATCCCGCCAGGGAGGTTATGCCTGACGTAGTCACACCCATTACATTGTCCATGCTGCTTGAGGCAATTGGAGAGGAGTTCTTCGACCCCATCTTCCGTATGCTTTGTTGCGACCGCGGCGACCACCCTATCTATTCTCTCATCGCCGGACGAATTTACTTTAATGCGAACATCTGGGGCGCATTACTCAGGCGCGTGCCCCGCGTGCCCGGTGTCAGAAGCTTCGATTTGATGGAACTGCCGGGAGGCCATAAGGGATTCCGAGAAGCAGCCGAGAGACTCCAAACCGCCGCAGACGAAGACCTGCCGGACATAAGATTTAGCCCATTGAGATTCTTCTTAAAGATGCCTCTTATCATAATCGGCATACTCGCCAACACGCCCCTGAAGGGCCGGCGCATACTCGCAAAGATTAGTGCCGAGAACGAGAAATGGAGACGTCTGGATGTGGCAGGCCTTTCGACTGAACAAATCATGATATGCTGCCAAGAGCTTATTATGGACTTCCGTAAGCTGCTGGGGCACGTGCTGTACTTGTTTGCTGCCTTAGCAGCGCTTCCGATTCTTGACCTGATATGCACAAGATGGCTCTCAGATATCAGCTCATATACGGGAAGACTCCTGGCAGGACTCGGTGATATGGACGATGCGGTTGCAGGTTTGGACCTTTGGCGATTAGCTGCGGTGGCCGATGCAATGCCGGAGGTTAAGGACCTCATACTGTCGAATGACAACTGGTGCACTATTGAACGCAAGCTCTCGCAGTTAGATTCGGGTAGGAAGTTCCTGGAGAATTGGGGCGAGTTCATGGACCGTCACGGACACCATTGCCGTGCAGAACTGGAACTCTATAA
Organism: uncultured Pirellulales bacterium; assembly: GCA_964556725.1. Lineage (GTDB taxonomy): Bacteria > Planctomycetota > Phycisphaerae > Sedimentisphaerales > Anaerobacaceae > CAZBWE01. Next base: position 8,957 of record CAZKYA010000034.1, on the reverse strand, counting down.
TCCACGATGGTCAGAAACACCTGACTATATCCTGAAACTCGTTCGCACCTACATTACCCAGATTGGCGAGATAGACCCCGTTGAAAACTATAGTCGGCGTGTACATGAGCGTCAGCAACTTCAAGAGCAGTGTCGTAAGAAGCTCAGGAACCCTGTAAAACGGATGATGTTCAATATTCTTCTTGTTCGTTCGCAGCAAGGTTCTATCTTTCGCGAGAACGTCAAAAGCGAAGTCATAAAGCTCGTAGCAGCGATGCGAAAAATGCTCCTTGAGCTTGGCAAGAGATTCGAGGACAAAGGAGTACTAAAGAATCAAGATGACATCTTCTTTCTACGGCTCGAAGAGGTTGGACCGATAGTGCAAGGTAAGGCAGAGTTTGATATCCATCAAGTTATTGCCACTCGGCGGGCGGAGTATGATAGGAATAGGTTGATTATGCCTCCGGATGTCGTTTTTGGAAAATTCGACCCTGACAAATTCATCCCTGAAGACGAAGATATAGACACCAAGACCAGGGAATTGAACGGCGTGGCAGCGAGTCCCGGTATAGTTAGCGGAAAAGCTCGGGTGATTCTAAGAGCCGATGCTGATGAACACGTCTTAGCAGGAGAGATTCTCGTAGCTCCTTTTACCGACCCTGGCTGGACACCATACTTTGTAACAGCCACTGGGGTGGTTATGGACCAAGGAGGAATACTCTCTCACGGCAGTATTGTTGCCCGTGAATACGGAATCCCGGCTGTGGTTAATGTGGGTGCAGCGACCAAGATTATCAAGACCGGTCAAACCATACAGGTAGATGGTAATCGTGGTGTGGTGATAATTATTCGATAAGATTCAACCTTCCAAAAAAAGCAGGCGTATAAAAAATGACTTGACTGATAATTAGAATCAGGACGGTGGACGAGGTATAAGAAAAAGTCTTGCGGGTTGCTCGTTTTATTTGTTCTAACGCTGGTGTTGCTTTTCCGGCTGCTCCTGCGGTTGCCCTTCTGGCTCCTTCTTGGTCCGCTTCTTTGCTTCTTTCTTGGGCTGCTCTTGGGCAGCTTCCACCGGCTGCTCTTGGGCAGCTTCCACCGGCTGCTCTTGGGTTTGCTTTTCTCCCTTTTCGCGTTGAATCGCTTCGTATATCTCCATGCGATGGACCGGTATTTCTTTTGGGGCTGTTATACCAAGGCGAACCTTATCTCCGCGAACATCGACAATGGTAATCTTGACATCATCGCCAATCATAATCGATTCATCTTTTCGTCTGCTTAAAACCAACATCATTAACTCCTTTTATCGGCTGGTTTTACCTTAAATTATTACGAATATGTCCAGCCGTTGTTCACCCAGCTTCTCGTCAAACGCTTTTCTATGCCACTCCCCTCACAGCAGCTTACGCAAAAAAACGTTCGACCCCCTGACTTATTCAGGAGCAGAACTTAACACACCTACTATTTTCGGCTAATTTGGAGACCGAAAACAACCATTTTTGTCTTTGTTTAGTTGATGGGGGCTAATTATTACGCCTTTTACACATAATCGCTTAAAATATATACACTTATGTGAAAGGCAGGATTGAAAAAAGATGTATTAAATTTTCCGAACCCCTTTGATTTGGCTATTTTACGTGTTTTTGCCAGAAATTATAGCGGACAGCCAGCCAATAGCCGGTAATCGAACCCAATGTGCCGAAAGCAACCATTTGCACCGGCAGTATGGAAATAACCGCATGGGAAAAGAAGGCCGCTGGATAATGGCCAATAAGATGCTGCAATACGCCTTGCCCGACGTAAGTAGCTATACCAAAAGCAGTTATCAAAGCGCTTGCAATCGTCGGCCAGATATGGCTGACATTGAAAAATTGTTTGAACACGAAAGCAGCAAGGCCAAATGAAACTGCCACTGCAAAGGCGATTTGTCCAACAGCCGGCTGGGCAACAACTGCCCCCAATTTGTTGTCGAATATTCTAACATCACGAGCAAATAGTCCAATAAAGAATTGGGCTATCAAAACCGTGCCTATCAAGGCTATCGCTGCATTTATGTATATATTTGCCTTGGAGTTAGGATTTTTTTGTGTCTCGACCGGCTCCGGATTAGAGTATATCTTCTCCCCTAACAGCACACCGCCAAATCCGGCAGCGACAATACCCAGCCAGAGAATCGGCTCCCATTTAAGCGTCTCAAATAGTGCCTGCCGTTGAGCAATGGTTGGATTTAACTGCATCAGCCCTGCCATACTGCCCGTGTATAAAGCCCAGACGGCTAAACCGGATGGGACCGCCAGAACCCCTATCTCTCTCCCATAAGGCCAGGAAATAAAATACCCGATAAGGCCGGACAAAAATCCCAAAACCAATAAACCTATGATATCACCAGAACTTATACTTCCGTTAAGTAGGGACACGACCCCCAATGGGTCAGCCGATACTACTAATGGCCGGCCGATAATGCCCAACAGGACAACTCCTGTGCCCATCGCTGCGGCGATTCTTAACCTCATTGGCCACGATAATTCCATAATGAAACTACCTTAATTTATCGACATAGTAACACCAAAGTCGCCAATTATCAACAATCATTTTTCCGCTGTCGCAGAACCACTGTTATGATGAGCGAAAGAGCATCATCGCATCTCTCTTTGCCGGATGTTCATTGTTGACATCCAAAGCGAAACCGGTGTATAGTAAACAAACGCAGCGTGAAATCCGTGTCTTTTGATTGGTGATACCTGACACGGATGACGAGCGGCGAATTTATGCTATACGCTACAGGAGCTGAGAAGATGGACCCTTCAATTTTCAAGGCATACGATATAAGAGGCATTTATCCCGACCAAATCAATGAAGAAGACGCCTGGAAGATCGGCTGTGCAACTGCTCGTTTTCTGCGGTCGCTGCTCAGTGGCTATGAGCGAGGCCAGACAAACGCACAGGCACTTTGCGTCGGCCGTGATATGAGAACACACAGCGAACCGATATCGCAGGCACTCATAGAAGGAATTAACTCCACCGGGGCAAATGTCATTGATATCGGAATGATTGACACGCCACAGATGTATTTTGCAATCAATCATCTCGGCACCTGCGGCGGCGTTGCGGTCACGGCTTCACACAATCCGGCAGAGTATAACGGCTTCAAAATATCCGGCCAGGCCGCCAGGCCCATCGGCGTCGATACCGGTCTGAAAGATATAAAGCACATCGCAATGGCTTTACTTCACACAAAGGCGAAGGTTACCGGCTCCGTCAAAAAATGCGATTTAACTGCCGAATATAAAAATCACGTCCTGAAGTTTATGCATCCGGACACAAAAAAGCTCAAAATTGCCATCGACGCATCAAACGGAATGGCAGGCAAAACCGTGCCTGCTATCTTTAGCAACCTGCCAGTTGAAATAGTCCCTCTTAATTTCGAGCATAAAGGCAAATTCAAGCATGAGCCGAATCCGCTCGTTGAACAAAACCTGGCTCAACTTAAAAAAACGGTAAAGGCGAAAAAGTGCGATTTCGGCATCTGTTTCGACGGCGATGCCGACAGGTTGATGATGATTGATGAAAATGGCCAAACCATCGGCTGCGATTTGCTGACCGCTTTAATGGCTGGGTATTTCCTTAAGGCAAAACCAAAGTCAACGATTGTTTACGACTTGCGCAGCAGCTGGGTCGTTGTGGAAGAAATACTCAAGAACGGCGGCATTCCGCGTAGAGAACGCGTGGGGCATGCCTTTATGAAAAAGGCCATGCGCGACTCGCACGCTGTATTCGGCGGTGAGCTTTCAGGGCACTTCTATTATCGTGACAACTATTGTGCCGACTCCGCTATGATTACGTTGGTGCATATATTAAACATAATCAGCCAGGCCGGTGCACCGATAAGCGAGCTAATCAAACCCTTGCGAAGATATTACAGCAGCGGCGAGATAAACTTTAAGGTCGATGACAAGCAGGCAAAAATGGATGAGCTTGCAAAAAGATACAGTGACGGGCAAATCGACAGCTTTGACGGTGTTACAATTCAGTATAAACAGTGGTGGTTCAATTGTCGCCCGAGCAATACCGAACCGCTGCTTCGATTAAATGTCGAGGCCAAAACTAAAGAGCTGCTCGATGAAAAACTCTCCGAAATCGAGGCGGCTCTCGGAAAACCAGTATCGCAGTGACATCGTTCTGTTTAGCTCCCAAATTTATTTGGGGGATTAATAACTCCGCAATATTTTAGAGAGTGTATAATATGGAAATCCATACAAAGACTTTTCAAACACAAAATGGTCCGGTTGAAGGCGTGCAAACAAA
>CAZKYA010000034.1:0-4573 GCA_964556725.1 uncultured Pirellulales bacterium | reverse complement strand
TCCATACAAAGACTTTTCAAACACAAAATGGTCCGGTTGAAGGCGTGCAAACAAAGTGGCCCGGATTTAATATCTTGCTGGTAGCGGGGACAAAGGGATTCCTTGCCTGTCCGGCAATTGACGTAGAGGCCGGCCAGCGCTATGGCGTCGCAGCGGCAATCGTTGAAAGCACGCCGGATAATCCCATCGGAACACTCGAGCGCTTCCCGCAACGTAAAGTTACAAAAATAAATGCAAAGGCCAAAGAACTCGGCTTAAAAGAAGGTATGGATGTTAGCGATGCCTTTTCGCTTATAGCATAAGGTTGTGTGCAGGTAAGCACAAAGCCCGGAAAGGAAGGAAAATTGTGAAAACCGAAAAGTATTGTCTAATCCTGGCGGTCGTTACCGGAATTTTATATGTTCCTGCCTTGGGCCAGATAGAGCCTGAATATGACTCTTTATTGATTGGCCGGGCTAATCCCGCTTTAGCAGGGATAGACAACTTAGTTATTACTATTATTCACCCCGACCAAGAGCCGAATGGGCTTATATGGGAAAAACTAAAAGCTCAAATAAATAACAAACTAAACGAAGCCGGCATCAAAGTGTTCTCTCCCGAGCCGGGCGTTATGTATAAATTGCCAATCTTGCCCGAACTTATAATTCGCGTGGATATGCTCAAGCTTGAGCAATCCCAACAACTCGCCTCGCTGCGAAGCGGGTACGTATTCCACATTCAAACATTATTAGCCAAAAGTATCCATATTCAGACAAAGCCGGCACTAATCCAGAAAGCCGATGTGTGGAAGACCGAGCCGGTAATGCAGGTGGCATCTATACAAGATATGCCCACCGCAGTTACCAACATCGTTTTGGAAGAGATTAACACCTTTATCACCGCCTACCTTGATGCCAATCCAAAAGGCACCAGGCCCGCTGACCCTAATCAGGCTTGTAGTGAGCTTGTCGAACCTATTGGCATCACTCAAAAACAACCTGCCAAACCCACCGACACGGCAGCACCGACTAAAGATACTTATGTGGCCTCAAAAAAAAGCCAGGTTTTCCATAAATCTACCTGCTCCTCGGCAAAAAGAATCTCGCCAGAAAATCTTGTCCATTACAAAACAAGACAAGATGCTATAAATGACGGCAAAAGACCCTGCAAGTCGTGTAATCCGTAGAAATACGCAGCCGAAATCAGATACTCAAATAATGTATGCACGATTGTAATAAGCAAAGGTAGTTAAGTCTGTTTTAATTATAACTGGTGATTGACTATGGCTTCTAAAGTATATTTTATTAAGGCCTCCATCGCAGAGAAACAGCAGGTAATCTCCGAAAAAGCCCGTAAGTTATTCAAAGCCGGCCGCTTTGCAAAATGCTTCAAAGAAAACGATTTCACCGCTATTAAAGTCCACGTTGGTGAAGAGGGAAACAATACCTATATCCCAGCCTCCTGCATCAAAGGCCTCATCGAGGAGCTGCTTGCTTTGAAAACAAAACCTTTTGTAACCGACACTACCACCTTATACACCGGCAAAAGACACAATGCCATTGACCATACAATACTCGCCGCAGAGCACGGCTTCTGCTCAGACAAATTGGGAATACCATTTATCGTTCCTGACGGATTGTTTGGAACGGCTGAGACCACAATAAAAATCAACGGCGAAGTCAATAAAGAAGTCTTTATTGCAGCCGATATTGTTCGCAGTCAATCAATTCTCTCAATTGCTCATGTTACAGGCCATTGCGCAACGTGTCTCGGTGCCACACTAAAAACATTGGGGATGGGCTGTGCAAGCAAAAGGGGAAAGATGAAACAACACGCTGCTCTCACTCTCAGCGTCACCAAAAATTGCACACTTTGTGGCCTTTGCTACAAACATTGCCCTGCCGATGCCATCACACTCGGCAAGGTAAAAGCCCACATCGACCAGGATAAGTGCATCGGCTGTGCAGAATGCCTCGCCGTGTGCAGATTCAACGCCGTAAAATGCAACTGGGGCGAAGAAACCGAAGTCCTGCAAAAAAGTATGGCTGAACATGCGTTGGGAGTCCTAAAGGATAAGGAAAACAGAGCCGCTTTTTTCAATTTTCTTCTCTCAGTCACTAAAGATTGTGATTGTTTCGACGAAGCGGATATGCCCAAGATAGTCGATGACATCGGCATAATCGCCTCAACCGACCCTGTGGCCGTTGATAAAGCAGCTCTGGATTTAGTGGAAAATAAAGCCGGCAAAAAACTCCAGCAGCTAATCAAAAACGAAAAACTTAATCCTCTGTATCAAATCGAGCACGCTGAACGAATCGGCTTGGGAAGCACAAAATACGAGCTTATAGAAATCGATTAGATTTACGTAGCACGGCCATCTTGGCCGTGCATACTTCAGAGAACATCAAATTTAGGCCGTAAAGTTTACCCTGAGCGTAGCCTGCACTGAGCATGGTCGAAGTGTCGAATGGGTGGCAATCTCGACCCATTATCCAATTAAAAGTTATTGCTTTATATGCTCATGTTTGGTAAAATTCAGTCGGCTACTTCCAAGGTAAATTCCCTTGAGATAATAGGAGCTGAAAGGGTAAAAAAACCTGCAAGAATTAACCAAAAGTATATGCATCGTAAAGATTGATATTTTTATTATATTATCTAATTGGATACAATTCAACATGAAGTTAAATAAAATATATTCCACCATCATTATTAATTTAAAGAAAACATGTTCTACGCCCTTCATTTGGGTATCGTTTATAGTTTTGTTATCAATTTCGATAATATCATTGATATTATCTCTTAAAATTGAAACTCATTACAGTTGGTGGTCTGGATTTCTGGCAGGGCTTAGTACTGAAATATTGGGTATTCTATTAACATTATTATTCGTGGACTTAATATTACGAACGCGAGAAGAAAACAGAAGAAGAAAGATTGAGCTAATCGCATTGTCACAAATACGAGAGGCTCTATATTCGCATATTCATTTTTTAGCCATGCTGGCTAATGATTCAGGTAAGGATAAATGGATTGTAGTCAACACAGTATTTGATGATGAGTTCTTTGAAAAGATTTCCGATTTTGATATAACGAAGCCGAGTAATTCTTACCATAAAGCCCCTTGGTACGATCTTATCCCCCGGAGGTTTGAGAATTTTGAATGCCGTTTAAGCAAAGTTATTGACAAATACACTTTTTTCTTGCATGAAGATACACTTGAATTACTAAACAAGCTACAATGCCCTACTGATAAAAGTTTCATGTTCATACTCCGGCCACTATATACGACAGCAAAAAAGTTGGGATTTGACACAGCAAAGCCATTTAAGGGTGGAATACTTAATGGTTTAAGGAAATACACACAGTTACTTTTGAAAATGGTTGAACATCACAATACATTAGTTTCTTCTGTTGATCGAATTGAAAAAATCCAAGTTGGTTCAATTACAGGTGAGCAAATTTACTTTTAGTTCATAGGGGAAACTTTTAATCCCACTGTTTTTATTTCCCGGCCGAAATTGGCGATAAAATATCCTCCCCATTTTCTTGCCAAACACAAGTCAATTTCCCCCACGCATTTTTAGCGTTTTTTCGCACCATAACCGCTCGTCGTGAGCGAAGTCGAACGGCACTCAAGCCAAGTAGCAAAAGCGTTGCTGGCTTGCCTTGCCGAAGCTTTGGTTTACGCTCCAGTCTAATTGCGCCTGCGTCGTAAAGTTAAGATGAAACTACCCAATCCTAATATCACCGCGGAGGCAGGTTCGGGGACGAGGATGATTTTTGCATCATAGCCGATATAGAAATCATTGGCAATTAACTCACCACTTGTCAGTATTCCGGTCAAATGTCTTTGAGGTTCATTGCCGTAGTATCCGCCAAGTATGCTGGTCAACTCGCAACAACCGACACTTTGACCATCGATAGCAAAATCAGAACCGTATATTGTTAAAACGCTGGAATTATCCGCTATCAATTCGTTGCTTATCAATCCGCCTGAGAAACTTACTTGGCTATTGTTGTTGGCATATAGACTGAAACCTATCAATCCGCCAGTGATATTTATCTGGCTTTTGTCTCGAGCATACAAGTGGTTTCCTATCGTTCCACTCGAGATACTTATATTGCTGTTGTCTCGGCCAGCTAAACTGAACCCTATTCGACCACCATTGATATCTATCTGACTGGTATCGTAGGCGCAGAAATCGTAGTTGCACACACCTCCAGTCATATCTATTTGGCTATTACCATGGGCTAACAAATAGGAGAACTTCCCGCCGGAGATACTAACTTGGCTGGTATTGTCAGCATAAAAATAGTAGCATATCGACCCGCCTGAAATGTTTACTTTGCTTCTATCGTATGCGTAGAAATATGGGCCACCTATCTGACCACCCGAGATATTTATGTGACTATCCTCTAAAGCTTGCAGCATATAATTTATTCTTCCGCCGTCAAACAAATTAACTGTAGTTTCCATACCTGAAGCTTGATAATCAACCAATACATCATCATCGATTAAGTAGTCAATATTATGAACTCCACCATCGTTAAAATGAGTCACTGCCTGTGCTGAGGAACTGGTCAAAGATACTAT
>CAZKYA010000033.1:0-17484 GCA_964556725.1 uncultured Pirellulales bacterium | reverse complement strand
CTATCTCGGCCTTGTTAATCTTACCCTTCTTGGCCTCGGCCTCTATTTCTATCTCACTACCCTTGCCGACAGAAATCATCTTGACATCATCGCCGGCATCAATGTCCACCTTGGCAATATTAACACGGCCTTTCATAGCCTTAGCTTCAATTTCAGCTTCGCCGCCGTCTACAGCTATCACCTTAACATCGTCAACAGCATCAAGCAATATTTTGGCGATGTTAATACAGCCCTTCATAGCCTTAGCTTCTATTTCGGCCATGCCACCCCTTAAGGCTATCACCTTAACATCATCACCGGCATCGATATCAACTATGGCTTTGTTAGTATGGCCCTTCAGCGCGACAGCTTTAATTTCGGCTTCGCCGCCATCTTTGGCTATTAACTTAACATCGTCGCTTGCATCAATATCAACCGTAGCATAGTTATTTGAGCCGTTCAAAGCAATAGCTTTAACTAAGGCCTCCTGGCCTGGCCCGTCGGCTGCGACCTCAACATCACCGCCAGTAGCTTGAACCGTAACAGTAGCCGTGGCATCACCATCATCGTTGCCGACGGCCTTAGCTTTTACCTCGTTATTTATATAAACGTTGGTACCTATCATCGTAATACTTGTCGAGACAGGTGAAGAGGCCAAAGCCGTAGTCGTTACAGGGGCGTCTATAAGAATATCCCCAACAGCATTCATCAATATGTTGCCGCCGGCCAAGGTAATATTATCATATACGTCTATGTTGGAACCGGCATTTAGTGCGACGCTTCCGCTGCCGGTAAAATTAATCCCACTGTTAGGCATGAACTTAATATAATTATGGGCATTAACGGTCAATGAATTGTCGCTGGTGGTGTGAGCAGGAATGAAAGGAAGAACAAGCCGCCAGCGCCAGTTCCAATCCCTTTCACTAACCAAATCTCTGCCTGCATCAAACTCTACCCAACCATCCTGACCAGGATTGCCTCCATATTGAGCCGTAGTTATTGTTACATTTGACCAATAAAGATACCACTCAAGCCAGTCTATATCCAACCTTGAATAGTCACGCCCGCCGGTACTGTACCAAGGCTGCCAAGGATCCCAATCCCAAAACGCACCCTCATTCGGATTTAAAAGTGGTCTGTCGGATGGCCAATCAACAATTTTGATATTTCGAGGGTCAATAAGAAATGTTCCGGCATCTCCATTTGCTGCGGTCAGGTCAATCCAGCCCTCGATTTCGACATATTCCTTACCTGAAAGCTCAAAGAATCCGCCGTTGCCCGATTCGCTTCCGCCTTTGGCCTCAACCAGCGCGCCCGGTCTGAAAAGTGCCATACCGGGCGAGTAGGCAATAATTTCACCGCCATCGCCGTTTTCACCGGCGTTTGCGGTGGTTAAACTTTCGCTGCCAAGGGCAACTACCTCACCGGCGGCCATATTAATACTGCCGCCGTCGCCATCAACGCCATCAACATTGAGGACGCCGAACTGGCCGACCTTGCCGACACCCGGCACATCGATAGCATTGGAAAAGACATCGCCGGCTGCAAGGATTATTTCTCCGCCCGCTGCCTCGATAGTTCCAGAGTTCACAACTGTATGGTCCTGCTGTGAAGGGGCAGCCAACTTCTTAACAATAACGTCGCTGCCCGGCTGTGCAAGCCACACCTCTTCACCCGCGGCCAATACAACCAATCCGCCAGGGCTTATTATCGTTCCTGCATTTAGAACATTCTTGCCGACAAGATAAACACTGTCAGCAGCAGTGATAATGCCGTAGTTCTCAACTACCCCATCACCCAATAGCTCAAATCTCATTTCAATGGGATTAACCACATTTGTTGCATTAAGGAAATCCTGGTCTGTCATCTTCAAACTGGAAGCGACCAGCTGAGTGACATTGACAGTTGACCCGGGGCCGAAGATTACACCGGCTGGATTAATAATGAATACCCGACCGTTAGCCAGAAGAGAACCCATGATACCCGTTGGGGATCCATCGTATATCCTGTTCATTACAGCAGAGCTGGGACCGCCGAGCTGATGGAACTGGGTTACCGCACCAGAACCAATATCAAAATTGTTCCAGTTGATGACTGTCTGGTGAGCAACGTCTGTTATGTCCAGACGTCCCGGAGTATAGTCGAAGCTGCCGACGCTGCCTTCCGGAACACCCAGCACTCCGCTGGGAAGCGTCCCCGGCGGCGGATCTGCATCAGCCAGAACAACCGGAAGTGACATACCTAACAACATACATCCTATCATGGAGTATGTTACGATTCGCATAAAATAATGCTGTTTCGAACTTCTGTTTGATGGTTTCATTTTACCTTACCTCACTACATCTATATATGTTAATACAGTTGTTAATACAGTTAGTCTCCTCCATAAGAGACTCGTTTGATTATTATACAGTTTTTCCAGCCAAATTGTCAAGCAAAAACTATATGCTGCGGCCTGTTCCGGTTACGGATTGGCGAGGAAGCGTTTAGTGCCGATAAAATGCTATTTTAGGCAATAAAATCCAAAAAAATAAGGGTAACTACGAATGTCATGAGGAGATTTCGTGATATGAAGGGCAAAAAATTTTCTGTATTTGCCGCTATCAATAATTCAACGGCTGGCCATTTAGCGGTGCTTACAATGGCTCTCTGAACAAAGGCTCCACCATAAACTCATCGGTCAAATGGTAAACCATTTACCTCTACGAGTCGTTTTTGTAAATAGACAACCTTTACTTATTATCACTTTGAAGATGGCTCGCAGGATTTCAGCCGATTATACCATATAAGGTTTGGAGAAACCCGAACCACTGCAAAGCAAATAACCACATTAAATTTTACCACCGCCACAGAAAACCAAAGTTAAATCGGCCTTGACCTTTGGTTGTGTCAGCAGTGCCTATGAGCGGCCAGCCGTAATACATGGCTCCGCTAAAATTGTCCCCGAGGTCAACAAGTGCCCCTAAGCCTACTGAGCAAATTGTTTGCTCTGCGTCCTCACCTGCCACGTGCATTACATTCCTTGCTAGGCCGTAATCAAAAAAGGCAAGCGGAGCTGCTCTCCGCAGCCACGGCTCCTCCGCTTGCTCTCCCTCTGACTTGGTTTCAGCAATTTCCTGAGACTCGTCATATTTTACCAGGTCAAACTCATATTGAACGGACGCAAGGACACCACCGTCGGCAACAATCTCATATTCATCGTAGCCCCTGACCGTGTACATCCCTCCAAAGGTACTCATCTTTGCAGGAACCAATCTTTCATCGGATGTTATCCAGCGGAAGGTGCCGCTAATCCGTCCAATCTTGTTCGGGTCCAGGAACTGGCTGTGAGCCGCAGTAGTAGTGTAAATAGTAAAATCACGCTCCGCGTTTGTCCGTGCATTCATAAACTCCGTTCTGTCGGAGCCACCCATATTCCCGACTCGGTTAAAGCTGAAAGAGGTACTCGACATATCGTCCGAACGATGGATATTAGCACCCACTCCCCATAGGTCCATAGTTACATCGCTACCCATAGTTGGGAACAATGTAGGGGTTATCTTGCTTTTCTCCTCGCTCAGCGAACCGGTCACATCAAAAAACCAGCCCTTTGTCTGGAGTACATTGTAGCTCAAGACACTGCCGACGAACGAACCATTACCAATAAAACCTATACCGCTTGCATCCTTGGCTATATCGAACTGGCTATAACCGGCATATACATTAAGCCGAGCACGCGGCGTTAAGAACGGAAAATTATAACTTCCATAAATCGAATATTCCTCCTCTATGCCTTTCTCCCATGGTGCCTGATAAATCGCGGTAATTGCGTCGTCTATACCTAAAAGATTAGTATTGACCACACCAACCCGCGGGGTCCATCGCCTATCTTCTGTGCCGCCGTTATCCAGCTGGACGAAAAAATGCCACGGGTTCGCCTCATAAATATCGTATCCAATAGCAAGTGAATTCGGCTCGGTGCCCCTGGTCACTGCCGCCGACACGTATCTGTCTGGATTAAGGTTGAGCAGATTGATAAAATCATCCAGTTTTTTCTGATTCGCAACCTGTCCGACCTGCACCGGCGACCAATTGTAAACGGCAGAACTGCGGAGATACCCCTTTTCCACTTTGTTCTTTTCAGGGTCGTAATAGGTTATCGTAACTTCAGTAACACTGAGCTCGAGGACCTTTACAGGTAAGACTCCGTCCCGCAATTCTACTTTGTCTTTAATTGCTTCTGCGGGCACATACACATATATACCTGCATAATGCCGGTCCTGGTAGGCCGAGAGAATGTACCGGGTAAATCCCTGAATCATCCTCGACGAGACCTGACGCTCCTGCCCGGGCTGCTGAATGATTTCGTGGAAAATCCTCAAATCGTAAAGGGCATCGCTCTCTGCCCGATGCAGCGGCTTATCTGAGGCATTATATACCAGGGGCATATTCGCCAGCAATTCATCAGTTGATATCAGTTCGTTGCCGCTTATTCGAACCTCTTTTACATTAAAGCGCTGCGTTTTGTCCTCAGGAAGATTTAGTTTTTCAATTTCCTCTTCGCGTTTGGCTTTGGCTTTCTCCGCAGCTTTTAGCTTGGCTATATCCTCGGCCTCTCTTTCAGCTTTAGCCGCTTCTTCCCGCCTATCCTGAATCTTTTCATCAGATAAGGATTCAGAAGATTCTTGAGCTGCATTTACAGCGCATCTTCCAAACCCTAAACAAAGCAGAGCAAGGGCAAAACACACCATCTTCACTTTTACTACGCCATTCATAATTAATCTCCTTAAATTTACTATCCATAACATCTAATCTATCGGCTCAAAATAAGCCAAGCAACCAAATTCCTCTCACAAAAACCGGCGCAAGAGTCATAGCAAGAAGATGCTAAATCTTTTTATAAGAAAAAATTGAATTGTAAAGAAAAAAATCCTTTTTTCTTACTTCCCCAAATTATCAATACTAATAACCTGCTTTTTTGACGTTCTCTTGGATATTCAGCCATCGGTTTCTCGACTTGGATAAAGAGTCGATATACCCTGAAACTACCATAAAAATCGTCGCAAAAACGGACTCTATTAAAAAATTTAAATGGGCAGGGGCGGAGTTGAACCGCCGACACGCGGATTTTCAGTCCGCTGCTCTACCACCTGAGCTACCTACCCCTTGTGCTTATCCACGTTACATTCACACTCGACTTTAACAAAAAAAAACGATATTGCAAGAAAATTATTTGAATTGAATATTGTTCATTGTTCGCCGTTCATCGTTTCACCAAAGGTGACTGAACTATCAACTATGAACTACGAACTATGAACTGCCTGGCAGGATGCAATTGCTCGGGAAAGGCCGCACGTCACGGCACAGATGTCGTTTATCTCATCAGCAGTTAATTTGTTTTTCGATGAGCGATAAATCAATATGAAGCCCAATGACGAGCCGAACAAACCCAGCGGAATCGTAACGGCTGAGATTTTATTCAATCTGGTTAAGTTCCCCTGCAGACCCATCGCGAACATATCATCGACAGTGCACAACCTGTTCGATTTACAGATATTGTCCACCACCTCAGCACTAAAACAATTCTCCAGGCGCTGCCTCTCAAGAGCAATTGGCTGGTCACTTTCGAACATATGCAGTTCAAAGCCCTCTGCCTGGCGCAAAAAGAAGCTGACATTCGCATTGATGATTTTCTCTTTGATGAGCCTGCTGGCCGTGTACAGAAGCATGTTCAAATCGGCTGCTCCGATGATAGACTCGCAGAAATCCGCCGTGAAACTTATGGTACTTAGTCTTTTGATAAAGTCTCGCTGAGCTGCAATAAAGTCATTGCAGAGTATATCTATTTTTTGGGCCTGCTTTTTGCGCTCTTTGTTCAGCTTTCCTGTAAGCAGACGCAGCCTTTTGTGTCTTTGTTTATGGTCCACAAGCTAAGTATTCCAATAATTAAGTTTACCGTAGTTCTCCTATTTTAAGTTCGACTTAGTTGCTCGATGGCTTTAGCAGCAAAGAAGCATTCAGAAAGTGCTTATTATGTAGCCCTATAAACGACCGGTTATCAGTTTTACGACGGTTAAAGTATGCAAAAGCACTCACATCAACATAAATAAGTGCGCATCGTTCCGGCTGTTTTTTCGGACTCGCTATTTGTAGATTGCTTGCGTATCTGCTTACTGTTGAAAAACACTGAGATGGAAACAAAAATTAACTAATAACTGGCTCTCTCGCCCGAATCCAAGACATCATATGGAGAACTGAAGATGAAATCGGGCCAAATTTGTCCGTAGAAGCATAAATAACCGGCGGATTTATCGATCATTAGAACAGCCAAAAACACAAGTCTTTACGAGATATCGCCCTTTTGCATACCGACAACTTTTAACCAGATAACCGAGCAGACATCCACTTTCGGTGCATATCGTAATATATGAGTTTGCCTGCAATTAATCCTCGTTTGGGCATCACATTTACCGCAGGTGCTAACTTGGCCTTCTGGCACAGCCACCTCAAAATGTATATGTCAGACTCAAACTGGTCCAATGTTCGTCTGAGGTATTGACCGAATCATCCCATGACGATTGGTAGTAAAAGCCAGGTGTAAAGGTAAGATTGCCACCAAGGTCGAAGCTTGTCGAGATACCAAAAACAGCATGTGACCAATCATGGTCTATCGCAGCACCATAAGCACCATCATTGTAAACCGTCTCTGCAGAAAGATGTAAAATTTGTTCTTTAGTTCCAGGCAGAAAACCAGGCACAGTTAAATCGTAACAAAGCCCAAAAATGTGTACCCAGCCGCTATAGTCCCTAACGTCAGATTCGCTTTTGCAAGGCCATGTAGATACGATAGTGTAGCTTGGAACCAAACCTCCTGGACAAATATTCGGCCAGGAAAGAGAGGCGTAAACTTCCTGCATATCAGCAGCTCCTTTCGGCTCGTTGGGGTAGCTATAATAGATCCAACCAATCGTATACTCTGCAGCATAATTCTCATCTTTGAAAAGGCTGTTGTAGTAACATAAAGTGTAATCTATCTCTTCGCTGTTTTCGAAACCGCTCCTATTGGCCCTCGACCACCAGACATTCAGGCCAAAACCTGTGCCATAGAAGTCGATATCGATACTGGGTTGAATCGCACTGTGGTTGTCTGGGTAAATATCCATCCCTCGCCAGATGTATCTGCTCACATAAGTTGCATCGATGGTAATACCCAGCTTGTTATCTCCGGCTGTTGCGGGTCCCACCGCAGTAAATATAACTACAGCAATTAGTAAGGCTGCATTTTTCCTCGTTATTTTATTTCCGTGAAAAAAATTTATTCGCCTTTTCACTTCTTCCATAAGTCTTGAATCCGGAATGAATTCATTTTACCCCCTATGATGCCTATAAACTTTATCGGTATACCGCAGCTTGAAATTAATCGGCAAAGATTTATAAATTTTCTCCAAATTGCACACCGACCTATAATATCCTCTCGTCTGATGGCAGGATTTCAAACCGTATGCTTTAGAAATGATAATATCTTAAGAACACTTAAGATACTGTCGATAGATTTGCTATGCAAAATTGGGGGTGGATTCTGAAAAAGCTGCAAAAAACACAAACAGATAAGGGTGAAACAAATATCGAGCGGACAAACCGCAGATATTTTAGTTTGCAGACTAAACTTGGGTTCAGTTTCTCGATTTTGACCATTGTTACCTCAGCACTGCTTACTTTTACTCTGTATCAGACTGTCCGAGGTAGATTGCAACAAGAAATCCGTCAGCGTCTCTATGATATTGCAAGCATTTCAGCTTTACAAATAGATGGTGACGCACATGCAACTCTGGTTGACCCAACCCAGGAAGGCAATGCCACCTATATTCGTATAAAACGTGTTTTGCAAAATATCCGTGATAAGGGAACCGATATCCGCTATGTCTACACATGGCGTCGAAACCCTCGTGGACAACTTATTTTTGTTGTGGATGCCGAGACCAATCCAGAGGAAATATCTCACCTGGGTGATGTTTACGTCAGTGCCGAACCATCTCTATCGGCAGAACTTGCTACACTTGATCATACTATGGTGGACAAGGAATTTACTACCGACAAATGGGGTATTTGGCTTTCAAGTTATGCGCCTTTTTACAGGTCTGATGGACAAATGGAGGGCATATTAGGCATAGATATCGCCGCTTCAGATGTAATATTACACCAACGGCGGTTTCTGTGGGTTGCACTCGGAGTATTTGGTGCGGCCATCCCGTTGGCATCAATATTAGGGTGGTTGCTGGGACGCAAATTGGCCGCTCCGATTGTAAAACTAACGGCTGGCAGTGAACGCATTACTGAAGGCGATTTAAATTATAGGGTCGCCATTCAAAACAACGATGAAGTTGGTGAACTTGCTACAGCCTTTAACAAGATGACCCAAGCTTTGCAGAAGACAATTATGGATCGCGACCAGGAAATTACCAATCGAAAGAAAACTGAAAATACGCTGGAAGCTACTGTCCAGCAGCTTAGCCTGGCAAACCGTGAGCTCCAAGAGTTTGCGTACATTACAGCCCATGATTTAAAGTCACCGCTTAGGGCAATAGGAGGTTTAGCCGGCTTAATATCCAATGATTATGCTGATAAGTTAGACCAACAGGGAAAAAGGTATCTTGACATACTTGTACAACGAACTGAAAGGATGAGCAAGCTTATCAGCGGTGTTCTGCGATATTCTAAGCTTGGCATGGTCGATAGCCCAAAAAAACCTGTAAAAACAGACGAAGTTGTAAGGGAGGCAATCTACGAAGCAGCTCCACCAGAAAATATTCAAGTAACTATAGAAAACCAGTTACCCGTGCTAATAGGTGATAGAACGCAGATATTACAGATCTTTCAGAATTTGATTAGTAACGCTGTAAAATATATGGACAAACCGCAGGGTATGATAAAAGTCGGCTGTATCGAAGAAGATAATTTCTGGAAATTTAGCGTGGCTGACAATGGACCGGGGATAGATGAAAAATACCACGAAAAGATATTTAAAATCTTTCAGACATTGACAAGACGCGATGAACTTGAAAACACAGGTATCGGTCTTTCGTTGGTTAGGAAGATCGTTGAGCTATATAAAGGCAAAGTATGGGTAGAGTCAAAGGTTGGGCAAGGTAGTACATTTTTCTTTACCTTATTAAAAGAGAAAGTGGGGGTCAAAAATGAGAAACTCCAAGCCAATATTGTTAGTTGAAGATGATGATGCTGATGCGCTATTGACTAAGCGAGCCCTTAATGACGTTAAGGTAACAAACAAGCTTGTACATAAGGTTGACGGGGACGATGCGCTTGAGTATTTAAGAGACCAGAGCAATGAAAAGCCGTGCGTTATCCTCTTAGACCTAAATATGCCCAGGATAGGCGGTTTTGAACTTATGAAAATTATGAAGGCAGACGAAGGATTGAAAAAAATCCCTGTAGTGGTTCTGACAACATCAGATGTTGACGAAAATGTAAACAGAAGTTTTGAAATGGGTGCAGCCGGATATATCGTCAAAGCTGGTGACTTCAAAAAATTTGTCGAAGTGATGAGAATTATGGACACATATTGGACTATGAGTAGATTGCCAAATGGCAATGGTAGATGAGGGTGGTCGTATTTTAGAGGAAATTATACTTTTGAGACATTTCTAACAGCACATCTGACATAAAAAATCCATGTATGTTATCGATTTTAGACATCTTAACTTTTGAAAAATCAAACGCTTCCTTTGTACAATTAGCACAATAAGAACCACCAAAACAATCCATAAACTATTTATCGATGAGTCAATATCGGCATCTTAAACAACTTCGATATGAATCCAGAAGAGCTTTAATTGCACAAAAAAATATCTGGATTTATCTGCTGGTCCTAATAGCAGGAGAGTAAGAGTACGGTAGGTTCGGTTTATTCCCAATAAGGTGTTGGCGCCCCTTGAATCGTCTGGGTCCACCTCATGCCGTCCTTCTCAAATTCAACTTTATCTTTGTGTATTTTGACGACCTCTACATCGCGTATGGTCTCTCCTTCGTGGACGATTCGGTAACCGATTATAGCAGCGGGTCTATCCTTGCTGTAGAGAATGCCGGTTACGCGCTCACCCATCGGCGTCGTCGTATTGGAGGAAGAACGGAAAAGGGCTCGGCTTATTCTTTTCATTCCGGCAGCTTTACTTCTTCCCCCCATCGTCAACAGTGGCAATGACCCTGACAAGATTATGACGATAATAACTGCTATATTTGCAACCTTACTGAGTCTATTCTTCCAATATAACCAGGTAGTCAAACTCAAGACACATCCAGCAAGTGCCAACATGCTTATGTGGAACAGATAACCACTATTTCTTTGTACTGTTTCCAAAGTCGGGGGGAACTCCAGTTTGAAACCCAAATTACCTACCACCGCCCCGATAATCAGGACCAGAATAATCCATGCGACTACAACAAAAACTTTGCCTCCAATTGTTGGTGCATCTTTCCCTGACTTCTTGTTTTTTCCGTGCCGCCAAGTCGGGTGCCGGGGAGTATCAGCGGAAGTTCCTTTAGGGCTGTTAACACAATTTAGTAGCTCCGCGATAGAGGGGTCAAGCAGTTGACGAAGACTGCTTTCTTTCCGAACCGGCATGCTCCCAAAATCAAGAAGCTTTGAGATTGCCTGGTTCGTTAACGTGTTATTCCTTTCGTGCTCTTGCACTGTTCATTAACTCTGCCAAATAAATTCTTTCGCAGTTTGCTCTGCAAATCACACCGAGTTTTATTGGGGAGAAAACTAGCAGGAACACGCAAGGAAGTCTTCTCACCACTCCTCCTTGATTATGAGTCAGTATACACTATCAAGAAAGGAATTGTCAAGGAAAAAAATAAATAAAATTTCAGCAAAAAGACTACAATTGTCCCTAAAAAGCGGTTATTAAACCCAAAATGCCCTTTTTTGCTTATATTTCGCTCCCAGCAGGGGTAAAAAAAAGTTAAAAATCCCGGGATTTCAGTTCACAAACCCTACCTGACAGGGCAGGAAACGCCCTCCGACGCCCATCTCGCGGCTGGCTAAAAAAAAATGTAAGGATGATTTACAAAAAACCCCTGCTGTGTGCAGGGGCGAAGGAGAAGAAGGTGAAACCTGTGGATGCACATTTAGGACAATCTCAAAAACCGCTGCTTCTCCGGCAAGCTCACACCTGGCCTGAGCAATGTCGAAGAGCACGGACTTGCGATGACATCTCGTGTTATGATATAGCTTTCTCAGCGTTATCGGTGTTTAAGATAAGATTTCTTGAGCAGAAATAAACCTGTCTTGCGCAGGGCTCCTGAAGGGAATGAGAAAAGCTAAAGGGCTATATGACAACTGATTACGGAGGTCTCGAAGCAAAACCTATTCGGAACACGGTTGACTTCAACCCAGTTATCAACTCTTACGGCCTTCTTCTTGATGTGTGTGTCTCTATCACACCTACAAGGTTCATACCCCTACGATATCCTGGACCTGACATGTTATAAGGATTGACGCTTTGACTTGTTCCTGTGGAAGTTCTTCCCGCTCTGGTTCCATAACCTCCCGTTGTAGAAGGACCTCCATAATCATATCCTCCATATAATCCCGGCCCTCCGGAGCCGTAACCGCCATATTGCATCCCGTAACCTCTGTAACCATAACCACCATTCGCACCGCCGTAAGGCATTCCATAATAGGGCGTAGGCGCTCCAGGCGGGATAAAATAATTAGCTGGCTGGCCTAATAAATCGGTTACATCATAAATACGCGTCTCCTTCTTACGGGGAAGAGAATCCCTTGTTCCAACAATAATCGTTCCCTTTTCAACAATATAACCTAAACTTCCTGGAGCACTCGAAACTGCCATCAACATAAGTTCTAAATTCCTGCCTAAAGAAACCCCCGAGATGGGCTCCATACCAATAGGAGTATATCTGTCAACATCTGAATTTGTCTCTATATCCCTCCAGAGCACTATTATGTTTAGCGGAGGTTCGGTTGAGTTACGGAAAACATCGATTGCCTCGCTAAAAGTCATATCAGCATGCAGAGCGGAAAGGTCGGGGATTTCGTTCAGGGCCGACATAATAGTCTGGCTCTTAATTGGTTTCTCCTCTGATTTATGAACCGGTTTTTTAGTCAATTCATTAGATGATTCACGAGCTTTATCAGCCAGAGCTTCGGCTTTTTCCTGCTGTTTTTGCTGTCTTTCTGATTCTTGCTTTTCGGGTTCCGTGGTTTTATACATTTTCATAAGGTGTTTATATAACGGCGTCTTTGTTATTGGAATCGTAGCACTATAGCACTTAGACAAGAGAAGAACGTTAGCTGCGCTAAATGCTACTACCACCACTAATTTTAACAGCCCCTTATTCATTCCTTCCTGTACTCTAAATTATTCTGGAGATTTTTCGATGCTTTTCTCCGCATATTATATAGATATTCGAATTTTAGGCAAAAACCATCTTTTGCCATATCACGATTTTTAAGCTATCTAACTAATCACGAACAAAACTGCGGCCCAAAACGTATCATAAATAGGACTCATCCCTCCTCCTTCAAGAATAAAAGGGACGGTCAAAACCGTCCCTTTTATTTGTCTCCGAAATGCAAGGTACAAAATGCACGATTTACTTACGAGGCAAATAAATTGTTACAGTGGTTCCTTGACCGGGTTCACTTGCTATCTCCATCGAGCCGCCGTTTCGCTGTATAAACTGGGCAGCGTGAGTAAGACCCATCCCTCGTTTACGCCCTGCCGGCTTAACTGAGAAGAACGGCTGAGTCGCTCTTTGCAGGGTCCGGCTGTCCATTCCGCAGCCCGAATCCTTGATTGCCAATTTTACAAAATCGCCGAATTTTGCGAGCTCAGCGGTAATCTTTACATACCCCGGCTTGTCTGTATAGGATTCAATGGCGTTAGTAATGATATTTGCAACTGCCGATACAACCTGTGCCGAATCCACAAAAACACTTTTCATATCATTGGCAATTTCAATTTGGGCATTGATATGCTCTATCTTTGTCTTTTGACTGGTTAATTGCACGGACTCATCAAGGATTTGTTTAACATCTGTCTGAGTTGGTTTTGGCTTTGGCGGCTCAGCAAAACTCATCATGTCCTCGATAATTTGAGATATTTGGCTGGCACTTCTCTCAATCTGATTTATGATTCGCTTTTTTTCTTTGTCGGTCTCTGCTTTAGCAAGCAATTGCGCCCGCCCGGATATGACCGAGAGGGGATTATTTAACTCGTGTGCGGCTCCGGCTGCCATCTCTGCCAAAGCACCAAGCAAGCGGTCCGTGGAAATCTTAGGTTGGATTTCCCCGGGTTTTGAGGGACCCCGCTCTGCAGGAATCAAAATAAGTTTTGCGAACCACTCTGCAAAACGCTCCTGCCTTTGCCACGCAAGGGCCATATCCAAAACAGCCCCGGCTATCGAAGTAGCTGTCCTGAAATCTTCCTCAAACAGCTCCGCATCACCCGGCCAATGAAGCTCGAAAATAACTGCACCAATCGCCTGTTTTCCAGAAAGCAGCGGCACTAACTTGGTCCGGCTCAAGTCAAACTCAACATCTAACTGCTCAAATATCCAACCGACATAATCCTGCGCATCTAAAATCCCAAAGCTGTTTGCTATCGCCTTCGGCACAGCTGGTGTTGCGGCCGGGGCTTTTAACACAACTGTTTTACTTTGTGACAGGTTCTCTATAACGACGGCTTCAAGCGTTTGCGAGTCAGCTATTGGGGCCAAATACAAACAAACCATGCCTGTTTGATAAAACCTTTGCCAGCGAGTGGCAAAACTCTCTGCTATATCGATAGCTCCGGCAGCCGAATTTACACTGAGCAAAAATTCCGTTACGAAATCAAGATGACTCGAAACCATCTGCAACCGACGATTTTCGTCAGATAACCCTGTGTTGTCATGGGCTAATTTAGCAGCTGTGGCGCCGGCAGCATCAGCATACCTTGATATCGCATCTGATATGTCCAGACCCAAAACTTTGGCTCTTTGCTCCACCTGCTTAGCCAGGCCTCGGCGAATTGGTTTTAGTTGTTCGATATCTATACCAAGGACGTTGGCTATCGGCTCTATTTCCGCCGGCGAATCGAAGCTGCCGGATTGGCCAATGTCGGATTGCCTTGCTACGGAATCGGCTAACTGCACTATGGCAGTCATCCTTGCCTCAGACATGTTTTGATAAATCGTCACAGTGTTACTGTGGTGGAGCCAGATGGCAAGTCCAATTGCATCAGGCAGACGCCATTTTTGAGCCAGACGTCTGCCAAAGATTGTATGGTCAGTGCCAAGATATTTTCGCTCGATAATGCAGGCGCTGGCCCTCTGCAACCTTGCCTCTTCGATTATACGAGTAAAACTTTTCGGCATCGCCTCTTCGAGCGCAAATTTTCCAATATCATGCAGAAGGCCGGCACAGTAAGCCAGATGCGAGTCCATTTGAGGCAATGTGATTTCAGCAATATCTTTAGCACAACAGGCCACCGCGAGTGAGTGGAGCATAAGCTGTTTTCTATTGTCGATGCGTTCCGGGGCATAGACGACCTTGACCGAAAAAAGCGCATCGCGAACAAGCCCTGCGGCAAGCCTATCAAGTCCGCTACGAAGCGAAAATCTTTCATCGGGCAAGCGTAATCCCTGCTGTTCTGTAAGTGAAAGAATCTTAGTGGTAAGT
The DNA here is from genome assembly GCA_964556725.1 of uncultured Pirellulales bacterium. Taxonomy (GTDB): domain Bacteria; phylum Planctomycetota; class Phycisphaerae; order Sedimentisphaerales; family Anaerobacaceae; genus CAZBWE01. The sequence goes on along the minus strand of CAZKYA010000033.1, from coordinate 2,822 downwards.
GCTGGGTCTGACTCTATAATATCGACCAGGGCCGAAAACGAAAAATGACCTTGCTGGAGCCGCGGGAAAAATTGTGCTGCAACGCACGGCAGGGTTGAAAGCAAATCGAGCCGACCGATAGTTAGCTCTACCTGCTGGGCGATTGTTGTATCAGCTTGTTTATCCGGCATTTACATCCTCTAATATGCCGTATTGCATATACTATATAAAGGGGAGTCAAAAACCAAAGGCCAAAAATATAAAACCATAATGTAAAATCTGCAGGTTCAATTTCGAATCCGCTTTGCGCTTCAGACCTTAATCTTTTGCTTTGAGCTTCTCGTTTTGCACCTTCATTTTTCTGTAATGCGTGACACGCATGCTTGTCCTGAGCATACTTGTCTCGAGCTTAGTCGAAGGAACGCTACACGAAAAGCTATTCGCCACTTTATCTATCTTATCTGTAAGGCCGAGGTGATTTTGTCGGTAAGCTCATCAACGCTAAACGGTTTTTTTATGAAATCTTGTGCACCAGATTTAAGTAGCTGGTCGATTTCATCTCGTTTAACCACGCCGCTGACGATAATAATCTTGATGTTCTCGAATTCGGGATTCTTCCTTATCGTTTGGCAGACGACGTTGCCATTAACATCGGGCAGCATGTAATCGAGTAATATCAGTTCGGGCCTGAACCGCTGCGTTGCGATTCCTGCTTCGTAGCCGCTGGATGCAGTCTTGGTCTCGAACCTGCCATCGCGAGTAAGGATATCGACAATAAGCTCAATAATTTCGACATCGTCGTCAACGATAAGAACCTTTTTTTTGCCGGACTCGATTGTATCCAGAGGGATGTTGTTTTCATTCATAAATTTGACCAAACTCTGGCGTGGAATCCTGCGGAATCTCGAGCCGGGAACACGAAATCCTTTCAAGCGACCGGCATCAAAGCATCGAATTATTGTTTGTTGACTTACTTTGCAAATCTCAGCGGCTTCGCCGGTGGTAAATAAATCCTTCATTTTATCCATCCCTTTTCTTTAACCAAATCCTTTTGTTATAGGGGCGCACCAGATTGCCTTTTTGCCCTAATTTAACTGTACGAGTTTGGATTTGTCAAGTATAAAATAATATTAAAACCACAATTTTAGCTATGATAAGGATAGATATTATCAGCCGTTGGGGCAAATAGATGATATTTGAAGGAAATTTTGGCAATTTAGGCCTTTTAGGGGAAATGTGGGAGAAAATATACTCGCAGCGCCGAACCAAAACGGGCTATCAGGGATAGGTAAGCGGGTCTTTTGCAGCAGAATTCGATTGGAGTGTGGGTCTGCTATCAATGCAGAGAAAATGGTATGCCAAAGGGCAGTTTCGGCTAAATTCCTCCCGCCGGGGTGGTTATAAAATCCCGCAAATAAGAAGCTTATACCCTTTTGAACCCTCTTGCCAAAAGATGCATCAAAGCACTCTCTCATTTTTTTCTTGACTAAAAGACATTCAATTTAGTATATTAGTATAAATGATGGTGGTGAAGTCTGTGGCTTTTTCAGTTTCTCACTGGTGTGGTGTTATTATGGGAAACACATGGCGGTAACGCCATATTTGTATTTCGCAGTTAATGTTATGTATCTCGATGTTAACTAACGGCTTATACTGAGAATTTAAGGGAAGGAGGTAAAGTCAGCTTCTACAAAAATTTTGTACTTATGTGGACTTTATTAGAGGGGGGAAGATTTATCGGTTGAAAGCAGAGTGTTTAGTCACACATCAAATCACGGGTGTCATTTTGAGCAAAATGATGAGCAGCGAAAAATCTGGCTAACAAATGTAAAATGGCAATTGTTACCCAGATACCTCACTTTGTTCAGTAAAAACCCTTCAAATTACTATGTGACTAAGCAAGAGTTATTATTTTATCTTTTTAAGGAGGACTAATATGTCTAAAAAGATGATTTATTTAATTTCTATTTTTTTGATGCTTGAGCTGTTCACAGGTGCGGCGAATGCAGCAGAAGCATTTGTTCAGGATGGTGGACTAGATGGTATTGTGTCGATAGAGGCTGTGCACTACGATGTGAACATACCTGGGATTCCATACACTCGACCTCCGGAATATGAAGATGCCAATGTGTACATACACCACTGGGAAGAGGTCATCGCGAATTTTGATTTAAGGAGTGACCCTAACGATTCGGAGCCCAATATCATTACCGGCCCATCTATGCAGTGCTTGCCAGATGTTGGTGCTTGCTTCTTAAGAGAAGGAGAACCCAGCGAACATATCTTTTATGATGATTCTGCGCGTATGGACTACAAGATAAAGTTTGTAAAATCTGGCACACACTACGTATGGGTCCATGGCTATACAAATGGTTATGTGGGGATGGGGGTTTCTAATTCCTTCTTTATTGGTTTAGACAACCAGGAGAACGAGGCGGAGGTAATGGAGATTGATAAGAGATTTGTTTACTTTTGGGTAAATCATTTTGACAACTACCCAGGTAATGGGACAGATATAGCGGTTTTTGATGTTACAGCCGGCGTGCACACCCTGAACATCTGGATGCGTGAGGACGGCTGCCTCGTCGAAAAGATAGTCCTGACGACGAACGAAGATTACGACCCGAATGAAGTAAATGACGGCAACGGCCCACCCGAAAGTCCATGTATCACTCTCGCAAATGCAGGTAACCCGAGCCCCTATGATGGGGAACAAGACGTGCTTCAAAAAGTGGCCCTTACCTGGTGGCCGGGAGATTACGAAGATGGTTCACCTTCACCACACCATAGAATCTACTTTAGCGATGACTATGACGACGTAAATGGCACCGATGACCCGGTTG
>CAZKYA010000032.1:0-17661 GCA_964556725.1 uncultured Pirellulales bacterium | reverse complement strand
TGGTGGCAAAAAGACAAAATATGAGGTATGAGAGATGCCCAGATTAAAAACCGAAACTGCTAAAGAGAGTTTGCTGCGGCGGGTACGAAAACAGAGATTAAACTACATTACTATCCTGCCGTCACTGATAACTATTCTTAATGGCGTATGCGGCTTCACAGCCATTGTTTTTGCCAGCAAAGGTGCAAAGTCCGGCATCGGCCAACTTTCCTATTTTGCGATGTCAGGGTATACAGTCCTTCTGGCAATGATTGCCGATATGCTCGATGGCCGAGTGGCACGAAGAGTAAAGAGCACTTCGAGCTTTGGCGGCCAGCTCGATAGTCTCTGCGACATTGTCAGCTTCGGTGTGGCACCGGTGTTTTTGATGATAAAAATTCTGGAATACAAATTGGCCGGCTTTGCAGAAATTAATCCTATCGCTGAAAGCTTTCTGCCTCGCTTCATCTGGTTGACAGCAGCGGCATATATAAGCTGCGCAGCCATTCGATTAGCAAGATTCAATGTGGAAAACGAGGAAGACGAGTCTGCACATATGAGCTTTATGGGGCTTCCAACACCTGCTGCCGCGGGGGTGATAGTCAGCTTGATAATATTCCACGAAGAAACATGGCAGCAGAGCGCCATTATTTATGCTCTGCCATTTTTGGCCGTTGGCACAGCGGTGTTGATGGTCAGCCGGATTCGATATCCGCATATTCTGAACCAATACATTAGAGGCAAAAAACCCTTCGCGCATCTTATAAGGGCGATGTTATTCCTGGGACTAATTATCTGGAGCAGACAGGCGGCCCTGGTATTGATTTTCTGTGGATTTGCAGCAAGCAGCTTCGTGAAGTGGTTTTATTATAAAGTAATCCGCAAGAGGAACCCGGCTTTGGATTTGGTCCCGTACCAAAACAGCACGTAACTTAGCTGCGTCTTTGTGCGGTATAGTGGTTCCGCCTTATGTTGGGCTTGTGCAAAGTGGCGGCCCGCTCGTGACCGGCTGCATATCCTGCCGCTTGGCTCCGGTCTGATTTATCCCGTAATATCGCTCGACAACTCCGACAAGTCGGGACAGAACCTGTCGGCCCTCGGGACTTGCTTCCAAACCAACAATCTGCAGACCAAGATAGGTGCTTTCATTATCTGCCGCCGGCAGGATATTTCTAATCTGGGCATTGAACATCACGGGTGTCTCATAAGGCATAGGTGTAAAGCGCACGCCCACAAACTGTCCTTCCCTGAAGTCTGACCCAGCCATACCACTTGAGCTCTGGCTAACATTCGAGTTCGCTTCCAATTGGCGTGGGATTACAACCTGAGCACCGCCAGCCGAAATATCAGCAAGCCGGCCCTGACAATAATCTTGCGGCACGTATTTTGTATCTCGTTGGCACCTTTGCGGCAATGGTAATTTTGCCTGTTGCCGGGATGGGTCGTTTTCCTCTTCACGGGGGCTGCGGTGCCACAGAAGCACACTTACCTTCAGGGATTCGGGCACCTGGACACGAAAATAGCTTCTTCGCTGAACTACCTCAATCCGGTCCGGCAATGCCAGTGCTATTATCCCGCCGGCCTCTGGGTTCGGCGACGGCTCAAGAGCCACCACAGTTGAGTCAAAAACAAACTTGCCATACCCATACTTGAAAGATATGCCGAGCGGCTGGTGAACACGTATATTTATCGGGTGTATCTTTTTCTCGGAGCGAACCCCCTCAATATGCAGCTTATCGACTAAAAGCTCGGTCAGAAGCACCTTCGCAACATGCCATTTACCCCTTGATAAATAGGTCATAATTGCCGGTACTTTTTCCTTGATTGCAGTTTGCAGGATTTGCCTCGGCTCAGCTCCTCGCAGCATTGCCACTTCATTCATATTCGTTCCCCTCCAAGTATGTGTTCAAACCAAACCTTTTTCGGACGCCAAAAGCTATTTCCGATATTTTCTTGCTTTTCAGGGTTCCCATCCTCCCGCACTGGCAAACACAAGTTGCCCTGCAAAAATAGAGGTGCCAAGAAGATAAAGCCCCTATAAGAATATATAAACAATTTTGCAATAAACAAATTTTTTTGCCTGCCTTCGCAAAAAAACTGCGGGCTTTACCTGTAGACGCCGTCGTCCATAGCCGGACTTTGGCGTCGGACGATGCCCGCCCTCCGCCCCTTAGGGGCTATGGAGGATGAAAATGCGAAAAGGGTATCCGCCGTAGCTGCCTACTTCGCCGTAGTAGCCTACGGCTACGAAGGCTGAATTAGCGTAGGCGGATGTGCTTCGGCAGGTTCCGCCGAAAATGGATGTTCCACGGGCTCTGCTACTCTGCGAAGTTCACCCTTCGCAGTGCTACGGAGAACGGGTAGCTCGCTACGTAGCACGAGTGGCCGTGGGGCTCCACATTAAATCCCGTTAAAGACTCGACAGCTCAACTAACAGCTCAAAAAGCGTGCCTCGGTGGCAAAGCGGGAAAAAATATAAAAACAATGAATTTCGGGGTTTTATACCTTGTGACTTTCGCTTATTATTAGATAACCCAAATGCAAAATACGAAAAGGAGTTAATATGAAAAGTAAACAAGCAAAAAACCTAATGTTAAAAGCGAAAAACTTTGGAACTCTAATCCTCATGACCCTTATTTTATATCCTGTAGCCCTTGCCTTCCCCCCTGCGGGATACGCAGCAGGCCACGAAGAAACGGCTGATTATATCGGCTGCAATGCGGAGAAGTGGCAGGATTTGAAACTTTGTTATGGTCAGCCCGCTCAAAACTGGACTGAGGCACTACCGGTCGGAAATGGTCGTCTTGGAGCGATGGTCTTCGGCGGCACAGAACAAGAGCATCTGCAGTTCAATGAAGACACGCTCTGGACGGGCCAGCCGCACGAATATCAGCACGAAGGAGCGGCTGAATACCTGCCGGCTGTTCGCAAGCTGCTGTTCGAAGGCAAACAACGCGAGGCCGAAGAGCTTGCGATGGAACATATGATGAGTGTGCCGCTGCGGCTGGAGCGATATCAGCCGTTCGGCGACCTGCTTCTGCACTTTCCGGGCCATAACAAAATCAGCCAATATCGACGCCAGCTGGACATAGACTCCGGATTAGCTCAAGTTTACTACCGTAACGACGACATCGCGTACAACCGCGAGGTATTTGCCAGCTTCCCAGACCAGGTGATTGTCGTACATCTGAACTGCGAAAAAGACGGGCATCTAACGTTCACAGCAACGCTTAGCAGTCCCCACCCGGATACACAGACGCTGAAAGCGGGAGAAGATATGCTGGCAATGCGAGGTCAACTTCACGAGTACATTGATAAACGAAAACAACAAAGGACAAGCGTGCTGAAGTTCGAATCACTGCTGCAGGTAACAACGGAGGGGGGAAGCATCAAGGTAGATGACAACGGCTTGCACGTCAGCGACGCCAATTCAGCCACGCTGGTTCTGGCTGCAGCAACCAGCTACAAAAACTTCAAGGATGTCAGCGGCAATCCCACAAAAATCTGTCGCCGGGCAATTGAAGCCGTCGCCGGAAAAAGCTATGACGCCCTGCGCAAAGCACATATTGCTGACTATCGCCAGCTATTTCGCAGAGTCGAACTCGACCTCGGAACAACAGAGGCGATGACACAGACCACAGACGAGCGTATAGCAAATTTCGCCGGACAAAATGACCCTCAACTGGCAGAGCTATACTTCCAGTTCGGCCGATACCTGTTGATAGCAAGCTCCCGCCCTGGCACACAGCCAGCCAACCTGCAGGGCATCTGGAACGACCAGCTCGACCCGCCTTGGGAAAGCAAATGGACTACCAACATCAATACAGAGATGAACTACTGGCCGGCTGAGGTAACTAATCTTTCGGAGTGTCACCAGCCATTGTTTGACCTGCTCGATGAGGTGGCCGAGTCGGGACGCAAGACCGCTAAAGCCCACTACGGCTGCCGAGGGTGGGTATTGCACCACAACACCGACCTCTGGCGTGGCACAGCTCCAATCAACGCCTCCAACCACGGCATCTGGATAACCGGCGGTGCGTGGCTGTGTCAGCACCTCTGGGAACACTGCGTGTTCACCGGCGACAAAAAATTTCTCAAAGACCGGGCGTATCCTCTGATGAAAGGTGCGGCCTTATTTTTCGTCGATTTTCTCATTGAGGACCCGAACACCGGCCGGCTAATCTCCGGCCCATCCAATTCACCCGAACAAGGAGGATTAATGATGGGCCCAACTATGGACCATCAGATAATCCGTGATTTGTTCACCAACTGTATCAAGGCATCTGAAATACTTGGCGTAGATAAAGATTTTCGCCAGAAGCTCACGGAACTGCGAGGCCGAATCGCACCCAACCAGATTGGGCGCTACGGCCAGCTTCAGGAATGGCTCCAGGACATAGACGACCCAAACAACCGCCATCGGCACGTTTCACACCTGTTCGGCCTGCATCCGGGCAAAGAAATTACGCCCCTCGGCACACCTGAACTTTTTGCCGCAGCCCGCAGGTCACTTGAGCTTCGCGGCGACGGCGGGACCGGCTGGAGCAAGGCGTGGAAGGTAAACTTCTGGGCCCGGCTGCAAGACGGCGACCACGCCTACAAGATGCTCACCGGCCTGATATCCGAGAGCACACTGCCAAATATGTTCGACAATCACCCTCCGTTTCAGATTGACGGCAACTTCGGCGGCACCGCCGGAGTGGCCGAGATGCTACTGCAAAGTCATACAGGCAAACTGCAACTGCTTCCGGCACTGCCTTCTGCCTGGCCAAACGGACACGTCAAAGGTCTGTGTGCACGCGGCGGTTTCCAGGTGGATATAGACTGGAAGGATGGTAAGCTCGATAAGGCCACCATATATTCTAAACTCGGCGGAGAATGCCGGGTTCGTTCCGCTGCGCCAATAAAACTCATATCCGAACCCGCCGGCCAGGAAGCTAAAACCATTGAGCCGACGGTAATCGAGTTCAAGACAAAGGCCGGTGGAACCTACCTCGTCTCATCTGAAAACTGAGGATTCCCATGGACATCAGCCTGGCAATAATCTCGTATGTGATTTTGCTCATCTCCATGACTTGCCATGAAGCATCCCACGCATTTGCCGCCCTGAAGCTCGGTGACCCTACGGCCTATTATCACGGCCAGGTCACCCTCAACCCTGTGCCCCACATCAAAAGAGAGCCGTTCGGCATGGTCATTATCCCCATTCTCTCGTTTGTCCTCTGGGGCTGGATGATAGGCTGGGCAAGCGCACCCTACGACCCGTATTGGGCGCAGCAGAACAGGAAAAAAGCGGCATTGATGGCCCTGGCCGGACCAACTACCAACCTGCTCCTTGTCATAATAGCAGCCATAGCAATCCGCGGCGGGATGCTCTTCGGCGTCTTCCACGCCCCGCAGACAATTACATTCGAGCATGTTACCGAGACAGAAGCGCCGGGATTCGCGAACGCCCTTGCAGTGGTTATCAGCATTCTATTTTCATTAAACCTCATCCTGCTGGTGTTCAATTTAATACCCCTGCCTCCGCTCGACGGCAGCAATGTTCTCTCGCTCTTTCTAAGCGACCAAGCAGCAGAACGCTATATGCAGATTATGCACCAGCCAAGCATGAGAATCATCGGACTGGTCATTGCCTGGCAGCTCATAGGAGCAGTGCTTAGTCCTATTCAGACCTTTGCGCTGAACCTGCTGTACCCAGGGGCCAGCTACTACTAACGACTACCTCACTTTCACCAACAAATTAGGATTCTCTAAAAGGCCAAGTAAAAGCATAAAAATATTGATAAACACCTGAAGTCGCACTATACTAAACCGCGGATAAAACAGTTCGACCCCTTTGAGTTTTTGAGGGCTAATTTATGCAGAGGCGGCAATTAGGCAGTACCGATTTGAAACTGACGACTGTCGGATTGGGCACCTGGGCGATGGGCGGGCCGTGGCAATTCGGCTGGGGGCCACAGGATGACGACGATGCAATTGCAGCAATCCGAAAGGCCCTGGAGCTTGGCATCAACTGGATAGATACTGCCCCTGTTTACGGCCTTGGCCATTCGGAAGAGCTCATCAGAAAAGCACTCAAACAAACACGTGTGAAACCAATAATCGCAACAAAATGTGGGCTGTTGTGGAACGAAAAGAAGGAAAAAGTTCCGTGCCTGAAGGCCAAAAGCATCCGAGAAGAATGTCATACGAGCTTAAAACGGCTCAATATCGATGTAATAGACCTTTACCAGATGCACTGGCCTGAGCCGGAAGAAGATATCGAACAGGCCTGGGAAGAAATGGCCAAGCTTAAAGACCAGGGCAAGGTTCGATACATCGGCGTATCGAATTTTAAGGCCGAGCAATTAGAGCAAATCCAGAAAATTGCTCCTGTCGCATCGCTTCAGCCGTCATATAGCATGCTACATCGCGAGGTCGAAGACGAATCGCTGGGTTACTGCGCCCAGAATAATATCGGCGTTATTGCATATAGCCCTATGCAAAGAGGTCTGCTGACGGGCAAATTCAATCAGCAACGACTTGCAGGGCTGCCTCTGGATGACCATCGAAGGCAAAATTCTGATTTTCACGAACCAAAGTTTACCGCGACGCTGCAACTTGTTGACAAACTACGGCCTATCGCAGAACGCAACGGAAGGACTCTGGCACAACTGGCTATAGCGTGGGTTCTTCGTCGTAAGGAAGTTACTGCCGCTATAGTCGGAGCACGAAGACCCAGCCAAATCGAAGAGACAGCACCAGCATCGGACTTCAAATTAAGTAAAGAAGATATTGAAGAGATTGAGACGCTATTGGCTGAACGCCAGGCAAAGATTAGTTAGGGAAAAATAATGACAAAAAACAATATTCTGTATACAAGTCCTCTCGTTGAGAGAAATGCCTCAAGGGAAATGGCCGAGCTTTTCGGGGCGCAGAAAAAGTTCAGCACGTGGCGACGGCTGTGGCTGGAGCTTGCCAAGGCCCAAAAGAAGCTCGGCTTGGATATAAAACAAGGCCAGATAAACCAGATGGCCAGGCGCCTCGACAATATTGATTTTAAAAAGGCGGAGCGTTACGAAAAGGAATTTCGTCATGATGTTATGGCTCATATCCACACCTTTGCCGACGCAGCGCCGAAAGCCGCTTCGATTATTCACCTCGGTGCGACCAGCTGCTTCGTCGGCGACAACGCCGATTTGATAATTATGCGAGAGGCAATGGAGCTTACTACAGCAAAACTATCCACAATAATAGATTTACTGGCAAAATTCGCTAAAAAGTATTGTGACCTTCCTACGCTTGGTTACACACATTATCAGCCGGCCCAGCTGACCACCGTCGGCAAAAGGGCAACACTATGGTGCTATGAGTTCGCAATGGATTTGCAGGAAATCGAGCATCGACTCGAAACAATGCCCTTTCGAGGCGTCAAAGGCACTACCGGCACACAGGCGTCTTTCCTGGAACTTTTCGACGGAAACCATAATAAGGTCAAGCAGCTCGATAAGATGGTGGCTGCTGCGTTCGGCTTTAAGAACACCTGTGCCGTCACCGGACAGACATACCAGAGGAAAATCGATACCCTTGTGATAAACTGCCTTGCATCAATTGCCCAGTCGGCTCATAAGATGTGCAATGACCTTCGCCTCTTGGCAAATCTGAAAGAGATTGAAGAGCCGTTTGAAAAGACACAGGTCGGCTCATCGGCAATGGCCTATAAAAGAAATCCGATGCGAGCAGAAAGGGTAACAGCCCTTAGCAGACTGGTATTGAGCTTGGCTACCAGTCCACCAATGACCGCTTGCGAGCAGTGGTTTGAAAGGACGCTCGATGATTCTGCAAATAGAAGAGTGGTTATCCCTGAGGCATTTTTGGCAGTTGACGGGATTTTACAAATCCTTATTAATGTCCTTGATGGGCTTGTTGTCTATCCGAAGGTGATAGAAGCTCGCGTTGCGGCGGAGCTACCATTTATGGCCACTGAAAATATCCTGATGGCAGCGGTCAAAGCGGGCGGTAACAGGCAGGAACTACACGAGAGAATACGGCTCCATTCGCAGGCAGCGGCGGCGCAGGTAAAAAAGTTCGGCAGACCTAATGACCTAATTGGCCGACTTAAATCTGATATTGCTTTTAGCAAAGTCAATTTCGAAAAAGTGTTAGACCCGAAAAACTACGTCGGCCGGGCACCAAAACAGGTCGATGAATTTATAAAAAATATCGTCGAGCCAATTCGCAGAAGGTATCAGAAGGAGCTCATCAGAAAGGCCGAACTTAACGTCTAAAAAAAATTAACCGCAGAGGACGCAAAGACCGCAGAGAAAAAATAGATTCCTGCTTTCGCAGGAATGACAAAATTCAAAATCTCAGCGAGCTCCGCGATAAAGAGGAAAAAAGAGATGACCCGAGAAGAACTCATAAAACGAATAAAGGAAACCGCATATCTGGAAGGCGACTTTGTGCTCCGCAGCGGCAAACGAAGCAAATATTATCTCGATAAATATCTCTTCGAGACCTGCCCGGATATTCTCAAGGCACTCGGTAAAGAATTTGCCAAATACGTAACTTCCGATGTTACCTTGATAGCCGGGGCCGAATTAGGCGGCGTGGCCTTAGCTGCTGCTACCGCTATGCAAACCGGCAAAAACTGGATAATCATTCGCCAGAGAAAAAAGGATTATGGCACCTCCAAGCTAATTGAAGGCATCTTAAAACCCAGCGATGTTGTTTTGCTTGTTGAAGATATTGCTACTACCGGCGGACAGGTCCTCGAGGCAGCGAAGGTTATCACCGAGGCAGGAGCAAAGGTTAAAAAAATCGTCTGTGTAATCGACCGCAAACAAGGGGCCGAAGAAAACATCGCCGGCGCCGGCTATAAATTCGAGAGCATATTAACAAAAGACGACCTCGGCATAAAAGAATAAACATCGTAGAATTGATACTGCGGATAAAGCAGATATAACTGTTCTACTATTTTTCCATCGAAAGTAATGTATTAAGATGGTATTGCGCATCTTTGTGAGCAGGATTTAATTGTAGAACCTTCCTAAGCTCCACTATCGCACCATCAATATCGCCTTTTTGAGCCAATAAAACTCCCAGCAGATAATGGGCCTCGACATCATCAGGTTTGAGCTGTAAAACTTTGCGAAAACAGTCAACAGCTTGACCCGATTTGCCCATCATAGCTAAAGTCACACTAAGTGCCTTATGAGCCTCTATAAAATCTGGTTTTATACTGACCGCCTGTTCAAAGTATTTGACGGCCTCATCAAATTTCCCCTGCCTACCCAGAATCATCCCGAGCGTGTTATGAGTGTCAGCATCATCCGGCTCCAATTCGAGCACTCGCTTATAGTGGATTATAGCTTCATCAATTCTACTTTGTTGATGAAATACCATAGCGAGACTCTTATGCGCTACTGCATAGTCGGGCTTTAGCTTTATAGCTTCATTATAGCAATGCTGGGCATCATCAAATTTGCCGAGCGAATAAAAAGCCTGGCCCAGGCCGCAGTGCGCCCTGTAGTCGTTAGGGTCTAATTCTATAACCTTTTTATAATGTTCAATCGCATCCTCAATTTTACCCACAGTGCTAAGTGTTATTCCCAAGCAAAGGTGTGCATCAGCGTAATTGGGGTTACGGTCGAGGGCTTCGGTATATCTTTGCATAGCATCACTATATTTACCCTGGTCTTGTAGAGTCCTTGCTATGTTAAAATAAAGCTCCGGCTCATAATCCAGCTTCTCCGCTACAAAGGGGCCGGGAAAAGTTGAGATAAAAACTATCCCCGCACCAAGACAGGCAGCGCCCACAATCCGAAACCATTCCCTCGACCCTGCTCGGGACAGGCTTCGCTCAATGATACTTCTGATAAGATATGCACATCCTGAAACAGCAAGAACACTCAATACAGGAACCATCGGGACACGATAGCGAGTTTTGACATGGGTCAGGATTATAAGTAAAGGATAAGTGATTACAAATAACATCACCGGCTTCGGTATGCTCCGCCAGTTATAAAGCAGGCCAATTATCGCCAGAGGTAAAAGCAGGCCAAATGGAAACCCAAAGGCACTAACTTTCCACATCAGCAACTCAAGCAGCACCGACCATCGCCTAAACAAGTAGATATCTACGTCACCGGGTATTTCACGTGAACTTACGAATTGTATCGCTTTATTTGCTAAACGTTTCAAAAAGCCCTTGGGGTCAGATACTATAAATTCTCTCGTTTTATCGTAAAAAAATCTTTGTTTTTGCCACATATCGCCTGTTACTCCATATTTTTCAGGCATATCGACAATGCGTTCCCACGCAGTTCCGACCCGTATCTGGGCAGCCTCAAAATCCGGATTATTGCCAATATAAAAGTTGACCCCTCCCGAAGCCGGCAGAATACCAAAATGACCTGTAACACGGAAGTTTTGAATTGCAACCGGTAGTGCTATAACTATAAAACCAAATAGCGTAAGAATAAAACATCTTGCACTAAAAAGAAGGCCTGCCCGAGCTTTATAAAGAACAAAACCAACCCAAACCAATCCAGCGATTATAAAAAGTATAAAGTTTGGTCGAGTGATTACGCTTAGGGCACTACACAATCCCAAAAGAAAAAACCATAACAACCTCCTACGGGTAACAGTCTGTAAAAAAAGTAAAATAAGAACAAGAGACCAAAAGACCGCCCATACAACATCTATAAGGTCCATCTCATGAAAAATAAGAGGGCCATAAAACGCAACAATTATCGCAGATACAATTCCTATTCGACGATTAAATACCCTCCGTCCCAAGAAAAACGTTAATACACAGTTAACAGCCCCAAGTATCGCATGAACTATCTGAGCAACCACAACAGAACAATTACTGAAAAAATATACCACAGAAAGAAAAAGGGGGTAAAAAAACTGCTGCCAAAAAAACTGCTCCGGCATCTTTGCCGTGTTAACCAGCTTACTTGCTATAAGGTCATAGCCCCTTGCATCCACAATGGGGACATTAAAGGTCGGACTATTAGCATTTTCATAAAGATAAAATAGACGCACACAAAGAGCCAATATAAAGATGACAGAGACTGTCCAAATAATATGCCCAAAGGGATTAGATTTTAAGACAGTTAATTGATTGACCCCGCACTGATGCTTAGTATTAAAGTTAGGTTGCGATTCCATAGCTTATCCCTACGCTATTACAGTTTGAATAAGTACCACGGCCATCCTGGCCGTGGTATCACGGGCTGGAAGCCCGTGATACTCTTAGTGAGAGTGTAATAATATAGAGTTTAAGGTTCGATATCTACTATTTGATTCCAGATTCATCCTTCGTAGTCCCGAAGGGATGCCTCCGCTCGGGGATGCCTAACGGCATTACGGCACTACAGAGAACGGATGCCATTTAAAGATTTTCAAGCATACGAATAATCTTTAGGGCTGAAATAGATTTATCTATATTTGCAATTGTTATCCAGTCAGAAGATGTGGTCTTTATTAGAACGTCCGACCTATTTGAGCCGATCGCAGCAGTGGTGTTGGCGATTATCATATCGAGGTTTTTTTCTTTCAGTTTCCTTTCAGCGTTTTGCCGAAGGTTTTTGTCTTCGAGAGCAAAGCCAACAACTAACCGCCTTTGGCGGAATTTCGAATTTCGAATCCTTCGGCTTCGCTCAGTCCTATGGACTCCTAACGGAGGACAGGTTTCGAATTTCGAATTTTTATGTATCCCGGCCCATTTAAGAATGTCGGCTGTGGGTTTTAATTTGATAGTCAGAGACTCGGGTTTCCTTTTGATTTTAGTTTTAGCCGACCGAGCAGGAGTGTAATCAGCAACGGCGGCAGTCATAATAAGACAATCGCACTTGGGGAAAAACTTCTTAACGGCATTAAACATATCCACCGCACTTTCAACCCCCACAAAGTCCATTCCTACAGGCGGCTGTAAATCAGAAGCGCTGATAAGTGTCACCTTGTGACCGGCTTTAAGCGCTGCACGAGCAAGTGCATAGCCCATCTTTCCGCTGCTGGCGTTGGAGATAAAACGAACGGGGTCAATGTATTCCCGCGTGCCTCCTGCTGTTATTAAAATTCGCATCTTACTGTTCTTGCCACAAAGGCACCAAGACTTGAAAAAGTGTAAAGTGCCTAAAGTTGAAAGTGCCTAAAGTTAAAGTGGATTATTTTTTTTATTTTCTGTGCTCCGGCAAGGACCTACGCCCTGACGAGAACTCACTTTAGTTCACTTTTCTTCATGACTTTGTGTCTTCGTGGCTGCTTCCCCTTTTAATTTTCGAGGCGATTTTGTCGATGGCCTTGATGATATCCTGCGGTTCAGCCATTCTACCGATAGCCTCGGTGCCGCAGGCAAGCCGGCCTTTAACAGGGCCAATCAGCTGAAGGCCCATCTGTTTTACCATTTTGATGTTGCGCTGCACTGCTTTATTTGTCCACATATTATTGTTCATCGCAGGCGCTAAAAGCACTGCTCCTGATTTAATCAACTCCGTTGCCGCACAAAGAGTGGTGCTGAGTAAATCATCACAGATGCCATTTGCAATCTTGCCAATGATATTTGCCGTTGCAGGCGCTACGACAACAATATCAGCACAGTCAACCAAGTCAATATGCCCGATTTTATATTCCTCGGGCATAGCCCATAAACTGGTAAAAACGGCTGAACAAGTAACCGCCTCAAAGCTCTTTGGGCCGACAAGCTCACAGGCCGCCTCCGTCATTACCGTGCTCACCCTGGCTCCAGCGGCAGTAAGCTTACTTGCCAGGTCAACTGCTTTGTATGCAGCAATTCCCCCGCTGACACCCAGCAAAATATTCAGTTCTTTAAGCATCTTGCATTCTTTTACCACAGAACTCACCGAGGACGCCGAGGTCTTTAATCTTGACTGTCGCATGCCCCTGCGTCTTACGCCGCAAGGCGGGGCAGCGGGTCAGACAAGTTTTAATCCTGCTTCTCTGTGCTCTCAACGTCCCTGGTGCTCCCGGTAATTAAACTGTCATCGGCAGCAATCTTATCCTGGAGGATTTCCTGAACAACAATCTCAAGTATTGATTTGCCTTCGACATCCTCAATCAAGGGCCGAGCACCCTGCAGCAGCTCGGTCATCCTTTTCTGGACCAGTGCAGCTAATCTAAACCTGCCACCAACTTTGTTGACTATTTTCTCGCTCTTAAGCTCATCTATCATCTTTAGTATCTCACCCCGTTAGAATTCTTCCCTTTTTAGTTTTTTACTTTTTTACGCCTTGTGCTTTTGATAATTTGTACACATTCGTTTACTGCCTGCTCTAAATCGTCGTTTATAACCATGTTATCATAATATTGCCAAGCAGCGGCGATCTCAGTGCCTGCCTCTTCGAGTCTTTCTTCAGCAGCTTCAGAGCTGTCTCTTGCTCTCTGGCTTATACGCTCTGCCAATTCTCTTTGGGTCGGAGGTAAAATAAAAATCATTATTGCATCCGGATACAATGCCTTTGCTTGTTTTGCGCCTTGAACGTCGATTTCCAAAATAACAGTTTTGCCGGCGGCCATTACCTCTTCAACTTTGTCCTTAGGTGTGCCGTATAGATTGCCGAACACCTCGGCATATTCCAGCAGTAAGCCCTTGTTGATACGCTGCCGAAATTCATCTTCCGATACGAACCAATAATCCTGGCCGTCAATCTCGGCCTCACTCTTATGTCGGGTAGTAACAGAGATGTTAAGATAAACATCCTTTAGCCGCTTAACTATCTCTTTGCAAATGGTGCTCTTTCCAACCCCGGATGGACCACTAACTATTACCACCCTTCCTTTTTTGTTTCCGCAGCGTTTCATTTTCAGTTTTGAATTAGCCCAAAGCCCCACACCAAAAACCCGGAACTATTTATCACTCTACATTCTGAACCTGCTCTTTGATGCGGTCTATCCGACATTTCATATCGACGACCAAGCGGGTAATCTCAGTATCCGCGGCTTTGCTGGCAATCGTGTTGGCTTCCCTGAGCATTTCCTGGCTGATGAATTCCAATCTGCGTCCCGCCTGGCCCTTTGTCTGACAGAGGTGGAACAATTGCTGCAGATGTGAATCCAGCCGAGCGATTTCCTCAGATATATCAGACCTATCAGCAAAAATCGCCACTTCTCTGGCAATCGCTTCTTCGTCACACTTGAGTTTTGCGTCAAGAAGTAATTCACTGACTCTTCTTTTTAGTTTTTTTGCATATCCTTTTAGAACAGCCGCACTTCGAGCACGAATTCGCTCGAGGTCCTGCTCTATTGCCTTGCAGTGTTTCTTCAAATCCGCCTCAAGAGCAGTCCCTTCGGCGGCACGCATCTGTTTTAGCTTGCCGAGCGCCTCCTGACTAATATCCAAAACTTTCTTCTTTATTTGCTCAGCCACTTTTTTGTCCGGCAACACTGGCTGAATAATCCCGGGCAAGCTCAACAAGCTGCTAATATCAATCGTTCCACTAACATCAGCCGAAGACGCGACCCGGCTCAACTTTTCCATAACGGCCTGCAAGGCCATCTCGTCTATATCAAAGAGCACATTCGCCGATACATTTTTGAGCCGAAGCACGTAATTTACAGTCCCGCGTGACAAGCTCTTGCGCAAAAGTTTTTCAATTTCCTCCTCCAGAAAAGCTACCGCATCAGGCAACTTTACAATTGTTCTTAAGTAACGGTTGTTAAGCGTTTTGATTTCAACAGCGTAACAAACGCCGTTAATCTCGCCTTCCGCCTCGCCATATCCGGTCATACTGTTTATCATATCGCTACGCCTTCAATTCGCACTGCGTATTTCTTTCCGCACGACGCACCACGCATAATGGATGAAATTAGCCGCCGGGCACATTTACATCAACCCCCTCACTCGTTTCACTGGTTTCAGGAGGAACCTCCCCAAGCGGCTGTTCCGGCTCTGCCGGCTGGCCCCGCTGGCCTGGTTGTTCTTGTCGAACCGGTTGGCCTGTATCAAAATCACTAACTTGCGGTCTATAAAATTTGGCCAGAATCACCGCCAAAGTCAGAAATATGCCCACCAGCACTATCGTAAACCAGGTCAGCGGCTCCTTGGACTTGGCGCCCAAAATACCGCTTGCGGCACCCCCGGCAAAGGCCGCACTCAAACCGCCGCCTTTACCCTTCTGAATCAAAACAAGTAAAACTAATATCACCGCGCAAACGACAAAAAGAACAGCAACAAACTTCATAATAAAAGCTGCCGCCAATAATGAAAAACCAGTCATATTTGTTCGCCTTTCAACCGACTAATTACTATTTACCATCTACACTTGCTACACAATTGCAATTGCTCACCTCATAAGTCAATCAACTGTCAATCACGCTGCTGCGTTAATTATGGCGAGAAAATCATCCGCCTTCAAACTTGCACCGCCGACCAGCAGGCCGTCTATATCCTGCTGGTGCATCAACTCTGCTGCGTTAGCTGGATTCACCGAGCCGCCGTAAAGAATACGAATTTCCTCTGCTACCTGTTTATCATACATACCAGCAAGCAGCTTTCGTATAAAATCCTGCACCTCTTGTGCCTGCTGAGGAGTAGCGGTGTGTCCAGTCCCAATAGCCCAGACCGGCTCATAAGCTATGGTAACCGCTGAGGCCTTTTCTGCGCTTAAGCCAGCCAGGCCTTCTTTCATCTGCCGAGTTACCACCTGCTCTGTTTGCGAAGCCTGCCGCTCAGCGAGCAACTCGCCCACACACAATATCGGCAAAAGTCCGCCAACGATAGCAGCAGTAACCTTCTTGTTTATGAGCTTATCCGGCTCGCCGATTACGTGCCTGCGTTCCGAATGGCCGCACAAAACATAAGTGCAGCCAATATCTTTCAGCATTGATGCACTTATCTCGCCGGTAAAAGCCCCCTTCGACTCAAAGTAAATGTCCTGAGCGCCGACGGCAATGCTCGATGAACGAAGGGCACCGGTTACCGCCTGCAAATAAACAAAAGGCGGACATACCGCTACAGTAACTTTGCGACTCGCCATTTCCAAAGAGCCGGATGCAATCGCTTTAGCCAGCCCTATACTGCTGTGGCTGTCGGTATTCATTTTCCAGTTACCGGCCACAAATGGCTTCCTCATAAAATTCTCCAAAAACAGCTGTTCATTCATTGTTCGTTGTTCATCGAAGAAAAGTGAACTCCTAACCTAATTAAAGCAGGTCTGTCGCCCTCGGGAAACTGCCCAATATTGAAAGCTGCAAACAATGTTTCCGTGCCTCTTGAATCCCCTGCTGGACACGCTCATCCGTCCTGTGACCTACAAAATCTACGAAGAAATAGTATTCCCACTGCCTTTTCTTGCTGGGCCTGGACTCTATATTTGTCAGATTGATATCGTATCGCTTGAAAACATCAAGGACATCAGCAAGTGCACCGGCCTTGTGAGCGGTGCTAAACAATATAGCGGTCTTGTCTTCGCCGGTCGGTCTTGCATCTTCGCGGCTGATTACCAGAAATCTGGTTATATTATTAGCAATATCCTCGATATTTTCGCAGATAATTCTCAGCCCATACAACTCTGCGGCGACCTTAGAGCCGATAGCTGCGGCATTTGGTTCGCCGGCAGCCATTTGCGCCGCCCTGGCAGTAGAGGCAACGGGAATAGTCTCTGCACCCTTAAAGGTAGCACTCAGCCAGTTGCGGCACTGGGCGAATACCTCTGGCTTGGAGTAAATCATCTTAACTTCCGCCAGCGAACAATTGCCTAAAAGACTATGATGGATAGCCATTAGCACTTCGGCGCAAACCTTCACATCCGAATCTATAAAGGCATCCAGTGTTTCTACCACACCGCCACCAGTAGTATTCTCTATCGGCACAACACCTAAATCGCAATGGCCCTTGCTGACTTCATCAAAGATACTTTTGATATCCGCCAACGGCTCATATTCAACACTCTGGCCGAATTTCAGCATCGCAGCGGTGTGGCTGAAGCTGCCGCCGGGGCCAAGATAGCCAATTCGCAAAGGCCTTTCCAATACAAAAGAGCCGCTCATTAACTCGCGCCAAATCGCCACCAGACACTTGTCCGGCAGCGGTCCCTTATTGGCCTGGGCAATCTTTGCTAAAACCTCTTTTTCCCGGTCCGGTGCATAGATGGGTTTATCAATCTTGCTCTTGAGCTTGCCTATCTCTACAACAACGCGCGCGCGCTCATTGAGCAGCCGAACAAGCTGATGGTCAATCTCGTCTATTCGCTTTCTCAGTTCTTCAAGAGACATAAATCAGACTTCGACAAGCTCAGTCGAGCCAAAAAATAAAGTCGTGAACAAATTTTCACCACTGGCTGGCATTGACCATTTTTCATCAAAACTAATATATCTAACAAAAATTTACTCTTGCGTCAATAAATCTGGCTATAGAATAATACTTTGGCGTCGAATTACAGGTAAAAATGCAAAAAGTGACAAAATATACAATTTTTAAGACTAAATGGGGTCATTTCGGTCTTGCCGGCAACGAAAACGGTCTGTTGCAAACCTGCCTGCCGCTTAACAATCCGGAAAAGGTTAAGTCCCGGCTCTTGGTCATTTCGGAAACGCTTCAATTTGAGAAATGGTTTTACAAAACAATCCAGGAACAGATAATCGCTTATTTTGAAGGCGCCTGCGTAACCTTCAGCACGGAATTCAGCCACCAAGACACAAAGTCACAAAGAAATCAAATATATAAAGAAAAAA
>CAZKYA010000031.1:0-17754 GCA_964556725.1 uncultured Pirellulales bacterium | reverse complement strand
CCCCTTGCCTCCACGCGCTTTTCTATGTTTCTCATCACCGCTGGAAGAATTTGTCCTAATCGAACTGGCTCAGACATTCTTCGCCCATGCCTTTCTTTTGGCATTTTAAGGTTTTGCATAAAAGACGTTCTTATCGCCTACTCTGGACATAACCGCATACGTCCCTTCTTGCAATGTTCCCTGTTGCAGAAACGATTCAGCTAAATTGACTGCCTGCATCTGCTGGCCTATTTCAACAGGTACTGAGCCGGGGTCGCCTATTACTATCACAACGACATTATAAACGTTGTATGAACTGTGGCTTTTTATCTTAATCGCCCATGCGGCTGCTCTGGCACCCGGCGAAGTAACAACTGATATCTCTCGCATAACTGTCCTCGTATCTCACTACTCACAAATTTTGGCGTTTCCGCACGATTTTCAAATTCGTGCACTGTTT
Source organism: uncultured Pirellulales bacterium (assembly GCA_964556725.1). Taxonomy (GTDB): domain Bacteria; phylum Planctomycetota; class Phycisphaerae; order Sedimentisphaerales; family Anaerobacaceae; genus CAZBWE01. The sequence continues at coordinate 17,315 of CAZKYA010000031.1, read as the reverse complement.
TTGGAAATCCATTTGAACCCGCACAATCTCACTTTTGCTTCGATTATCACTTCTTGTGCTAAGCAGGTCCCTGCTTTCGGGACTTGTGCTAACCATGTCACTAACCTCATAATCAAGCGAAAGAACAGGTGTTTGAAAGTCAACGGCCTCGATAATTTCAGATGTGGCCGCTGCCTTATGGCGAACGAACTCATACAGAGCACCAGAGTCATCAACCTCGTCCGGCACACCGAGTGCATCATCGGATGAATTTGCGAAGATGCTTTTGCCCGTAACCTTGCGATACTTGAATTGCCGGGGCAGTGTAGTTATATGCTCAACCACAGGGATAGTTGAATTGACAGGACCGTCGGCAACCACAGCAGTTAATCTCTCATCGCTGATTACCGAGGTGGTTATTCTGAATTTCAATACGCCTTTTAATGCCGCTACCCATGTATTAGCATCGAGCCGGTCGCTGCTGAGCCATATCCCGCACTCATCGAGCAGATTATTAAAAGCATAGAGGTACTGCCACCAATGCAATCCATTATCAAAAGATACCTGTAGAAAATAGCCCAGCGACTTTCCCTGATTGTCAGCGGTCAGGCTCGGCCAGAAGCGCCTGCGACGGGCGGTGTAATTGGTGCTATCGAAAATCCTGGAAAAGTCAAAAGCATCGCCCTGATTAAATGGAGCGCCGGCGTAGTCGCCTGCCTCGTTGAGACACCATTTGCGATACACGTCTTTTACCTGATAAAAGTCAGGATTTGTCGAAGGCGAGAATCTGTCATAATCGAAACTTTCAAGACTGTTATCCCAGGCCTTGACCAGCTCAAAGGTCGCCTCATAGACTTTAAAATCACCCTGCCCGATATATTTGTGTGTTACAGGCCAGAAATTTTTCTTGCTGGATAAATAGGCGATGTTTGTCTTTGAGATGCTGAGCTGCTCGCCGGCCTGCTGGCAGTTCAACTCAACCGCTCTGCCTGTGCCGTTTCTGTAGAATACAATCGCCTGGGCTGGGCCGGTTGCTGCGAGTCGCGGGACGAACTTGAAATTCAGGCCTATCCTTTCGCAGCATCGCTGCAGAGCTTCTATCAGACTTAATCCCGTGACATCAAGGTCGCGAACTACCTGGTTCTCTGTTAGGCCGAGCAGTTGTTTGGTGTCTGGTGTTTGCAATTGTCCAGCCGGCAAATACTGTTTCAATAGATAATCGATTGTCTCAGCATAGCTCCAGAGTTTACTCTGTGTCGGCTCAGCACAAAAGGTCGTGAAACTGTTTCCATTAATCTCTGCTGGCGTCGGGTTTGCATTGGCTATACCGTCGGGATTAAATGCGGTATCAAGTCCTGCTAAAAACACAGTTGAGCCATATGAGTAACGCACCTGTTGGCCGTAGATGGTGATACGTTCCATGTTCACACTGAAATCTCTCGCTATAATTTCTACTCTTTCACCATCAGGGTCAAAATTTGTCTCGATGCCTTCTATTTGGCCGTCGAAGATAGGATGGCTAAAAGCCGCTGCACCGGGCGGTATGCCGTTAAAATATCGCCGGATGCTGATAGACTTTCCCATAGCAAATTTAAGCTCAATCTCTTCAGCAGATACTGGCTCAGCGTCAGAGTATGCTGCTGGATTATAAGCCAGCTTTGCCCAGTTGAAATTTGGCCAGCCGTCACGCACAATCTCTACCAGTTCAAGCTCCGGACACAATGTTCCATTGAGCAGAACTGAGACAGTAACACCTGCAAGTGCTAAACTGCTTTGAGCCGGTTGAAAAAAATCAATTCTGTTAGACATATCTTATCGCACGCCTCGCCACTTCATTATTCTGTCATATTGAGTGGAGCAAAATATCTGGTTTGAGCCGGGAAAAATCGCTATTGTCAGCCGGACCTTTCGCTGCGCTCAGAGTGACATTATTTCATCAGATGGCTTCGGCACTTAAAATATCGATTGCATCTGGGTTTGTGGTATTAAGCTGGATTTTTAACTGTGCTAAAGAACTATTTTCTACGCCGCTGATATCCTCAGCTCTTATAGCAAAAAGGTATCTGCTCAGCTCAAGTGTGTTAGATAAGTAACTGTAAAATATTCGTCCCTCGTAATCAATTGTGGCAATGGGGTTTTCATAATCGATTTGTCCCGACCCGCTATCCCAATAGACCAAAAAACACACCGGCTTGGACTTTTGTCTGATAGGGCAATAATACCAGAGAAGCTGTATCTTATCGCTGTCCACTTGTTTGACACGCCATGCAAAAATCTTATTTGGTTGCGGTTTCGCTATGTGGCCGTCTGCATTTATTGAAACCTTTGCTGCAGCAGCTATTGTCTGTTCCTGATACCCATAGCCATTGACCCGACGAACAACATAGAAGTATGTCACGTTATTATCATGTGGAAGGTAATTTGGCGGTGAGATTGTATCTATATCTTGTTCTGCCACAGCTAATATGTTTGTAAAATCGATTCGCTCCATACCCAAGCCGCGGTAAAGCACCAAACAGCCATTGATGCGGTTCCAGAACCAGCCCAGTGCTAACACCGTCCCCAGCTTAAACGCATTACTGGTCATACCGGAGAATAAGGCCTCTTTCAAAAATCTTGTTTCCATCAGCTCGGTGTCCTCTCAATTGTTGATTCGCCATCGGCTGGAGTATGAGTCAGGATTACCGTTTCACCGTCGTCATCGTAATAATCGATTATGCCGCTCGATTTATTTTGAATTGCCTTATTGGTCAATAATTTAGTTGCTTTATTAAGTCGCAATACATCATCTTCGCTGCCATTAAACTTGTCAACATTTGATGGAGTAATGATAATTGAGCCACTTACTGTAGTTTCATCATAACGACAGCCAGCAACCTGCAAGATACCAGGGTCTACCTGTTTTAGCGAATTACCAGCAGCAGGTGTCATGATCAAAGAATCCGTAATATATGCCTCACCCTTTGTTAAATAAATTCCGTATGTTGCAGCAATACCGGAGTTGACATAAACATTACAATTCTTCATTAAAATCCTTGGGTATGCTGTCGGTGGACTTGTTGCGTTTGATATGGCAGCTACATATCCAGTGGGCGTCTGGGCCGCATTGAGATTAAAAGAACAATTTTCGAACATTATTTGAGCGGCACCACATTTTAATCCTATTAGATTCGTACAACTTGCTACAGTTGTTTTACCGATAATTCCAGTATTCCGGATAATCGCACCCAAACCAGAAGCACCATAAGTCATACATATAATTTCAGACCCCGCAACTTCCCCAGTAGCTTCAATAAAACAATTGTCCATTAACAAATTACTACAACCAGAAATCATAACAGGATTGACAGTGCTTTTTATGTAGGTATTTAGAATACGGACATTAGTTATACTCGAGAGATATATCGCTCCTTGCTGAGCATAACAATAACAGTTGTTAATAATTATATTATGCTAGCCACCCCCACCTGCTGTATGGATACCAGACTTATTTGGCGTTGTGGTAACTACAGATAAATTATGAATCTGGGTGTTTGTCTCTATATGAACAACATCTCCAGCATATGTTATTATACATAAATCTCGATTAGTCCCTATCAAAATCAAACTTTTATTAGCCCCATCCAAATCCACCTGTTCAGTATACGTCCCTGGCCAGATGATAATAGTATCACCTGATGAAGCAGCGGCCACGGCGGCACCAATAGTCAGCTTTGCATTATTGGCAAGATTGACCGGATATTGCCCGGCATGACCGCTGTTGCCATCATTACCGGATTTGGCAACGTGCCAAATGTGTGATGAATCTAAATAGTACATCTTTCCTCCTATACTTCTTCAGTCCATGTTTCATTTTTCGCTGCCGTTACCCAGTCGCCGTTTGAATCAGCTACCAGTGTTAAACAGGCACCAATAACATTAGCTGATTTGTATTTACCAGGCGTCTGGCCACTATCATCTCTGATTGTTGTCGTGCCCGGCTCAACCCGCAACTGTTGTGCCGACTGAACCGCAAAGCTAAACACCGTCCCCGCAGTCGCCGATGCAGGCAGTGTAAATGTCACTGTCCCGGTGGCACCGAGATTGGTATGAACACTTCCTGATTCTGCTACTGTCAGTGTATCATTAGCCGTGTGAGCTTCAATCTTCTTTTTTATCCCGCCAGCACCATAAGGCATCACAAAATTATGGCCTGCTCGGCAATCGGTTATCGAATCAATGTCCCCGCCTGAGGTACTTACTATTGCCAGTCTGATATGCGGTGTCGTTACCATATCCGGAAAGCCACTGTATTCGTTAGTGATAAGATTGCTGGCAGAATTTAGATAGACATAGATACTCGCCTTATCGTCTGCAAGGGTATTGCCCGACGAGCCGGGAAAGCTGACCAATTCTGTGCCGAGCCAAAACTTGCCCGCCTTGACGCCAATATCCAGTCCGCCCTCGTCATAAACCCTCAAGTCATTCGCCCGCCGCAAAGCAAGTAATAAGCGATACAATAATTTCCTGAAGTGCAGGTAATAAGGCGCCGTACCCGTTGCTATATACTCAACGCCAGTCTCGCTGTCTAACTGTATATTTAACAGCTCGTTGTCAGATGGATAGACTTCAGCCATAATTTTCTCCTTATAACTCTGCTATGAGACGCTCAATACCAATTGATTTGTCTGTTTATCGAACGAAGAAATACTTATCTGTTCAGCTGGTTTTGGTAATGGTGTTACTGTAATTGGCTCGGTTTCGATGGCACCGCTTTGGTTGCCCACCTCATCAGTTATTATGACAGCGAATTTGTAAACACCGGCTTGCAGTTGAGGGCTTATCCAATCGAATGTATCAGCGTCAAGGCCGAACTGACACTGACCGAAGCTGCCCCTGCCAAATCCTACCGCTGCCGACGAATCATAACCAAAATCACTCTTGCCAAAGCTGCTCATACCCAAGCCCGACTTATCCTGCCAAGCCGGCCAGATTCTTATTGGCAAGTCATTAAGTGGATTGTCGTAATCTATTTCGCCACTGCCTCCGTCAAAGTAGATTTGTGCGGTTGCGCCGATTGGCAAATTCTGACCACGTAGCATAGTGATTTTGACGCGGCCGCTCAGGCCGACAGGATAATTTAGCTCATCGCCCAAATCAGTATCCGCCTGCTCGGCTTCAACGGCAAAAACCTCAATCCTGACCGGCAGTTCTAAAGATGTAGGTATCGGAACGAGCATTTGTCTTTGTTGGCGGTCAACTGTTGCTCCAGCATATTGGCCATTAACGTAAACCTGATAAAACTTATCGTTCCAGCTTGACCGCCACCTCACCAGTGCTATCCGTGGGCTTGCGACATATCCTCCACCAGCCCAAATACCGCAGGGCAGCTCAAACACCCTTACATTTTCTATCCCGCTGTTTATAAGCATCGTTGCTAAACCTTTAATTGTGTATAAACGATTTCATAATCGATAGCTATACCACTGCCGCCAACCTGTTCTTTGCTCACCTTGAAAACATCCATCCGAAGATTTTCAAACTTTTCGCCATTGCCGGTTATCAGCGTGTATGTATTGCCGTCCATATAGGCTGATATTGTGCTGATTCTATCGTTCATTTGCATTCTGCTTTTCGCTCGCAACACACCTTTTTGTTTTATCTGTCTGCCGCGTTCGCCCAGGTCAATACTCAAGACACCATTCAGTCCCGCCATAGTTCTTTCTATTGAATCCCGGCGGACACTTCCTGGCTCAATTTCCAGCTGCTGCGCATCAAATAAAGCTTGTCCATCCAGAGTGACACTCATAAACTATCCTTCGCAACTAATCCCTGATTAACCTTACAGAAGCGCCGACTCTGGTAATATCAACCACCCCATCAGAGCCGACATCGATACTAAGCCGACATCGCTCTCGTGCTTTCTCAAAGAGCTTCTGGTAGTGCTGGCTCTTCTTCCAGAAATTCTCATCTTCTGCTTTACTTGCCAGCATTGCATACACACTTGAGATGACTGCAAAGACCGAGGCGCTCCTCAGAACGTCCGTATCCAGAACATCCTCTACATCTATGTCACTCGCCGGATTACCAGGCTGAATACCGAAGTATTCGGTCAACCGAAATCCAGCCTCACCGGCCTGTGGCCTGAACGTGCTGATGCGATAAGATATCTCAGTTGCAGACGGCGGCGCTATCAGCTCATCGCCCGAATCCGCCCTGATTACTGAAATGCTAAGCTGTGTCGCCGAGTCCACAGAAAATATCTCATATGCACCATCCAGACAGCCATTTGCTGACCGCAGATATATAACCCCACCTGCAGGAACCTGAGCACTTACAAAATCTGCACCGCTTGCGGTAAATGTTGTACCGATGAGCGTTCCTCCTGTGCCTGCTGCCAATACCTGCCACGGTAGGTGTAATTCTCCGAACAGCATCGGCTCATATTTCAAAATATCCGCATCGCTTGAGAAACTAACCATTTTCTTTAACTCCTTTTCGCTTAAGCGGGCAGCTCAGGTGCCCAAAGGAATGTTTCGCCTTTGAGCACCCCTGCCAAAACGCATTATGCTGCGTCACATATCGCCACCCATTATTTAGCTGGTAACTAGGTCTCGAATGAGCCCGTGTGCCGCTTCGTTCTTTAGCTCCAGGGTATATTCGCCGATAAGCTCGCCACACTCATAGTCGCCACTACTTGCCAACGGCTTGAAATGGAAGCTTCGACCTGCTAATGGCAGCACATTGATACGCGATGAATCCAGCAGTAGCACCGCATCCTGGGGCATCCATCGTGTGGTTACAATTCTGCAAACACCGAAATCACTCTCATAGATACTAATCATATCGGTGAAAGTGGTATCGCTGGCTCCATAGGTTCGGCTCTCAGCGGAGAAGGCGTTTATCTTTCGTTTCTGAAAACCTCCGACTACAATCAGGTCCACATTACCAGAACTCGCCTCCCAAATCTTCCTGAGTACATAATTAATCTTGGCTTCATTAAGGTCACTGCCTGTGGGAAAGCCGCTGTCGCCGACATGGAACACATTTGTTGAGAGATGCTTCAATATGCCCTTCATAGACCTTCGAACTTGCCCGCTGCCCTCAGGATTGCTCGTCGGCTGGCCACCGTTGATAACTGTGTTTTCCAGGTCACGAAGCAGCTCCCGCAGCCGTTCCTGCTTTTGATAATCCAACTCGTCAGCCAGACCCAGATGGCTTGCAGCCATATCTGTCCCGCTCACCTCCACAGTAGCTGTAAATATCTGGGTATAATTGCCTCGCCTTGTGCGATTGGTAAATCTCTCGCTAGGTTTGTCCGACCCCTCAAGTGCTACATTTCCGAGAATATTTATCACCTGATTATCAGCAAGGTTTTCCGGCGTTGTCCCGGCATAACCTCTTACCACCGTCAGCGTATTGCCATTGACAGCGGTCACAAACATCAACTCCTCACTGCTTTCGACTTGAATCTGGTCACCAACGCGAAATCTGCTGCCATTATCAACATCAAATTGAGTGTCTGAATCCGGATCGGTCCAGGTACTGTCGTTGATTGCATCTTTATTGGGCAGAAGCTCATCCTCAAGCCACTCGTGATGCGTGCTCGTTGCCTCTCTCATCGGGTCGCCAAGGGCGTCCAGCAAAGGCGTCTCATAAGGCGAGATTATCCCGATTAAATCTGATACATCCTCTGCCAATTCCGGCAAAGTCGTTCCTGCTGAATAAGTTGCTTTTCCTGTAAAAGCCATCTTTTGTTCTCCTTTTATTCACTCGTGTCATTCCTGCGAAAACATGAATCCACATCTTTCAATTCTATTTTTAATTTTTTTATGACTTTGTGCCTTTGTGGCTAATCTTTTTTTTCTACAGAAAATTCCTCCGCAGTTTCAGATACTCCTGCAAATCTGTTCGATTGCCTGTCGTTGCTGCCTTTTTGGCTGCTCTTTCGAGCACTGTTTGGCTGCTTTGCATTCGCTCTTTAGCTGCTGCGGTCTTTTTTGTCGTCATCGCTGTTTTGGCAGCAGTTGTTGCGAACAGATATTGTTTTTCTTTTTTCAACTGCTCAATTACACCGTCCAAATCCGCTTTCGCTTCATTTTCCATTCTGGCTTTCGCAATTAACACAGCCGTTTCCAAATCGACCGTTCCCGCAGCCGCCAGTTTGCGCATCAGTTTCTGTTCGGTCTGTATATCTTCGAGCTGCTCAGCCATCTTTGCTGCTTGCGATTTTACCTGTGCTAATTGCTCGGTTAAAACCTCGACCTTTTTCTCGGCACCCTGTGCCCTCTTGCGATAGCGGATAGATTCAGCCACCGGAACAAGCCTCAGGTTGTCTATCATCTCTCCTCCATCGTCACTATGTCCAGCTTCTATCCCTGACAGAACATTTTCTTCGTCAATCTGACTCATAACTACTGTCTCCAGACTCCTGTCTTCTAAATTCTCCATTCTTCATTTAAATTCTTAATTCCCGTAACCTAACTCTCTAAGCACCTGCTCGGTCGGCACGCCCAGTTCTTTTTTTATCTGGGCCTCCTTTAGTTTTTCCGTCATATTTTCAGGTAGAGGACTGGGGAAAGTAATATCGACTTCTCTGTCTGCGCCACAGCTTTTGTAGAGGTTGGCCCTGTCGAGTATCTCCAGAACCATCCCACAGATTTTTTTCAGCCCTTCGCTGTATGTAAATTTCTTTCGTTCGTTTTTGGACAGCGTCCCTATAAGTGTCAGTTGAAGAGCAACCGCGCTTGTCAGGTTGCCGAGTTTGCTCTTCAAAACCCCAGCCACAAGAGGCGTTACTCCGCTTATCTTATCCATCGCCTCCCTGATTTCGGCGATATGCAAATCCTCACTTGGTGCTGACGAATCTCCGCCGAATTCTTCTATAGTCGCCTCCGGATTATCGGTGTACCACATCCTGCCGGGCGAGATGGGTCTATCCTCAAAGCCCTCTATCCCTTTGCCAAGATACATCTTAAATGACTGGAAAGTAATCCTGCTTGCCCTGTCACTCAGTCTTGTATTAAGCTCATCCTGCAGCGGTATCAACGGCTCAATGTCGCTTAGGCCCTCGTAGTAGTATGGCTGAGCAATGTTTTGAATATGCACCACTGGCAGAAATCCCCACGGAAGCTCTCCTTCTGCGACGAGTTGCTTGTCTTCGTATCTCTGCCAGGCCGATTCGGATGTAATCTCTGTCACCGCCACTACCTCAAGCGTATCGCCGCTTCGCCTGCCCCAGGGAAATAATCTGGCAAGAAATGAGGTTTTTCTGCTCAAAGCGTTTTTCTTCTGGTAAAAGTGCTGAACGTAAAATCGTATCTTTTTGTAGTCGTTCTCATCCAGAACAGGCAGTGCTCTTGGTGCTTCAATCAGTTCTAAGCTTATTGTTCGTGCCAGTTGCAGCACATCTTCGAACGGAGGAGGTTGGGAGGAGAGAGAAGTGCGTTCGAAGATATCTGTGCCAGGCCTGACAAGGCAGTCGACAAAACCGTAAACACTTCCGAGCACCGCCATATCCTGAAAAAATCCGATGTCGCCGTTAGCCGCAAACACTGCCTTTAGTATAGACTCAATTTCTGCACGTTTTTGGCTATTCAGCGACCTCGAAACGAAACTTATTGGTTTGCCAAACAGAAAATCCACCGCTGCGTTTACTCGCCAAGCAATATCATTTTCAATTACAACTTCTTTACGCTGCACATCTTTGACTGCCCGGCCGCCTACGAACCCCACATCGTTGCAATGTACCAGACCTGTTATTCTCGCAGGCAGCCCATATTCCTGTGCCTGCACGTAGCACCTGCCAGATTCGTTTACTTTCTTATCATAGGTGCCAATGTTGCTTATCTCATACATCGGGTTTGCGTAATATTCCCACAGCTTCGTGAAGTGCCTCTGGATATCTATTGAGTGCTCATCAACAAGCCACTCAAGGTAATCCGCATAAAGTTCGTTTTCGTTGGCAGTGTTAAAAATATCAAGCTCAAATCCCATATCTGTCTCCGAATCGATTATTGAATATCAAGCATCCACCGATCGAGTATCGAGAATCGAGTATCCAGTATCAAGCGTCTCTACTATTGGCTCAACCCGCGCAAAAGTGTCGAAAATTGAGAGATTTTTCAGAAGTGAAATTTACGTAAGTTCTTATTAAGAAAGGAATAAAAAAATTTTTAAGAATTTCGGGTTTTCCGCGCAGCTATCTGCACTTTTGATTGAAAATCTGCCAAAATTTTACCTATTTTAACGCGCAAAAACACCAATTTAGCTGGTTGAAATACCGCTATAATTTACCCATTTTAACAGCCAAAGGTAGGTGAATTTCACATGGAAACAGAGCTGAATTCAACGAAATAGAAAATAGAAAAAAGTAAATAGTAAATAATAAATTGGAATGTCGTCCCACGCCTGCTCTGAGCCTGCCTGTACTGAGCCTCGTCGAAGTGTCGAAGGGGCCAGCATTTATCATCCATCGTGTATTTTTTTAAGGAGAAGACCCCCTATGCCGAGCAGCAAAACCGTCGTAGGCCTGCCTCGCCGAAGCTTTAATCTATACAAGGCCTATCATCTCTTGCGCCTCAAGAAAACTATTAAACTTCCCAATCCCAAAATTAATGCGGAGGCGGGTTCGGGTATGAGAGCGATTCTGGCATCGTGGCCAATACGAAAATCAGTATCTATTATTTCACCGCTTAGCAGAGTCCCGGTCAGGTGCCTGAGAGGTTCGTCATGGGGGTAGCCCCCTAAGATACTTGTGAGTTCTCCGTAACCGAATGGCTGGCCATCGACTGCAAAATCATAACCGAATATTTGTATAATACTGTGGTTGGCTAAAAATAATGCACCTTCTATTGAGCCACCGGAGATATTTACCTGGCTGGAATGATGGGTGATAAGTCCACTTACTATACCGCCGGAAATATTTGTCTGGCTGGAATCTTGGGCGAAAAGTACTACTCTACCGCCGGAGATATCTACTTGGGTGGAACCCAAACTGGCAAGAGAGGATATTGACCCGCCGCGGACATTTATCCTGCTGTTTTCAAATCCTATCATAATATAAGGAGAACTCATTCTTGCACCATCCAGCACATTGACTGTTGTCTCCATCCCTGGAAATTTCCAATCAACAAAGACATAATCGCCAATTTTATAGTCGATGTTGTGTATCTTGCCGTCTTTGAATTCGATGTCACCAGGTGCAGGGCAGGCGCACAGAAATAAAACTACCAGAACAATGAACGATTTTCTTTTCATCATCTCCTTCTCCTTGCTTAAAAACGCATAGTTTCTATTGTCATGTTGAGCGGAGCGAAACATCTGGCTATCGAAGTAAATATAAAATGTTGGCCAGATCCTTCACTTCGTTCAGGATGACAATTATCTCTTATCAACATCCGTGTGGGAATTAGTAAGGCCTGCTCCTGCCTTGGACGACCTGATGGATTTATAATCTCTCTACTCGCAAATCCATTATTTATTGTATAGTTTTCCTCAGAAATGTCAAGAAAAAAACACTCGTTTCTTGATGCTCGATTCTCGTTTCTTGTCGGGTATTGGGCATCCAGCATCGAGCAACCTGATATTCTGCTGTCCTGATTACCTGATTTCCTTCTTTCTCGTCTCTATTCCGTCATCTATCGCCCCTCTTCCCTCGTCCGTCTTCTGTCCCCCGTCGTCCGTCAGCCTATCTCTTCTTTCTGCAGCAGCTCGATAATTTCCGCCTTTGTGGGCATCGCTTCAATCGAGCCGAACTTTGTGCAGGCAAGCGCCCCCGCCGCAGATGCGAACCGAAGCGCTTTTCGAATATCGTCTCCCACGGCACAGGATGCAGCCAGAGCGCCTGCAAACGCATCGCCTCTGCCGGTCTGGTCAACAAGCTCAACCTCAAAGGCCGGTATATGGTCGGCACTATCTCTATCAACGACCATACAGCCGCGCTTGCCCATTGTTATAACGGCACAACCAGCACCGCGAGCAACCAGGTCGGAGCCAATCATCTTTGCAGTTCGCATACTAGCATCGGACTGGTCGGTAATGTCAGCTGCTTCATAAAGGTTCGGGATAAGTATATCGGCTGTGAAATACTCGATGGGCAAATCGTGAGTTGTTTTGTTGGGTTTTTCTATCGGCCTGACAGGGTCGAGTATGACCTTTTTGCCGTGTATTTTTGCGCAGCGTATAGCACTTACAATCGCATCCTGCGGTAATCGGCCGTGTATCAGGCAGACATCACAACCAAAGATAAGCTCCTCAGTGGCATCGATATCTCGCGAACTTAATGCGCTATTGGCGCCCGGGTAATAACAGGTTGCATTTTCACCTTCAGCATTAACCAGTGTTACAACAACGCCGGTGTTCTTGGCCTTGGCGGTATAAACAAAGTCGGTATTAACATTGAAATCAGTCAGGCTCTTCTTGGCCATCTCGGCGAACAGGTCGCCTCCGACTTTGCTGACAAGATACACCTCACAGCCGCACAAAGCAGCTTCCACCGCTTGATTCGGGCCAGGACCGGTCGCTGTATAGGAGAGGGCTGAGCCAGCGACACTTTGACCCGGCGATGGAATTTGTTTGCACCTTACTGCCATATCAACGTAGGTGCCGCCAATCACAACGACCTTAGGACTCCTTCCCGACATTTTTATCCTTACCGCCGTGAAGACTTCACTGTTTCTTTGTTGCTGATTTTCGAGATGTACTTTTCGCAAATTAAGTATAACTTCTCAAACTTCACGTGCAAAGAAGAATTTTTCAAAGCTGCGAATCAATTTTGTTGTGTAGAAACCTTGGTATTAGTCATGCTGAGCGTAGCGAAGCATCTGGCGGGCGAATAATTATGTTACCTCGCTACCTAGATTCTTCACCCGCCTTTAGCGGGTTCAGAATGACTTTTTGGTTAGCAGGTCGCTCCGAAGAAGTCAGCGAAATCATTCTCACCGCTTCTGGCGGCATCTGCAATTTGTTGTTTTGGCAAAATGGCCGTGGAACAGTAGGAGTGGTCAAATATTTAATGGGGGGCGGGGGTGCCTGGGCGGCCAGCACCCCCTTGCATGTTTTTTTAATTTTCTTTATCTTTTTCTTTTGCGAAGCAGCGTCGAAGTGCCGACCGCCAGCAGCCAGACCGTTGCCGGTTCCGGCACTTGGATTATATAATCCTGCTTTCCATCGTAAACGAACGCCCTCAAATCGGCCTTTGGGCCGGTCCCGTCGAGCATATGCAGCATATAGTTTGCGGTATATGTATCCAGGCCCGTAGCATGAAATCCGCGTGGGCCGGGTGTGCCGTCAACGGTAACATCCCACATCAGTGGCGATTCAGGCAGGTCCTCGTAGATAATCTCCCATAGGATAGCCGAGAAGGCCTCGGTTTTGCTGTTCTGTTGTTCAGTAAATGGCCCGCTGCCGATCCAGGCAGGGTCAAAAAACCTGCCCCATGCCTCACGAAGATATTCAGCTTTCTCAAAGCCGATTTTCTGTCCAAGATAAGTAATTGGCTTATGTGCATCTTCTGGAAGAACCACATCGTATGTTTTTGTATGCTCCGGAGCATATTCAGACAATTCTAAACAGAAGGTTGCTATCAAACCATTCTCCCATAGCTCTCCTTCCTCCGTCCCATTGCTTTTCTTGAGTAGGTAAACACCAACTTTTGCGTTCTCACCATTTAGGCCGCCGCCCCAGAGTTTGGCTGTGCCGCCTGCACCATTGCCGTCGTAGCAGATATCTATTGTGCCTGTTAAACTGGCCTTTGCCAGAGACGGTAGAGTAAGAGTAATGCTTGCCAATATTACTGCTAATGTTTTGCTTTTCATCTTTTCAACCCCCATTTGATTTGTTAGGCATACTTCTGTGAAGATTGTTTTCCAGGTGTCGGATTACTTAAATCAAGTGTCTTATCTTCACCCCCATTTTGTAGATTGTATTTTACCTATTTTCAAATCATAAGTCAAGAAGATTATTGCCTATATTCTCAATTTTACTTAGATTATTTTTTCTGAGGGATTTATTGGCTAATATGCGGAGTGAGGTTGAGTTTTATAGGACCTCTTATGTGGTGCTCTGTAACAGTTCAGGTGCTCAATGAGGGTAATAAAAGCGGCTGTCATTACCGTAATAAAGGCGTCATCAAAGCTATAAAAATAATGGTCATTCCTGCGAAGGCAGGAATCCACAAAACGATGACGGTAGGTTCCCGCTCCTTTGACCTTGCTCAGGACAAGTTGCGCGGAAATGACAAGGGAAAAAGGTGCCTGCTAAAAATCTACTTCTGTCCTACCTAATTAAGACCTGAGACCTCTAAAGACCATTAAAATCAATAAAAAATTCACTATTTTGCTAACATTCAAAAAAATTTGTAAAAAATTATACAAAATGCTTGACAAAGTTTGTTGTTATGTTAAAATTGTAGTTATGTTAAGTAAATGTATAACAAATAAGCCCGTAAGTGATGAAAAAAGGCGGTACCTTTGGAAAGCCGCTTCAGCCAGCAGGCTGGCAGCAGTCAGTTAGAAAAGGACAAGCCGCCAAGCAGCAAGAATGCGGTTGGCAAGGGGAGGATTGACGGTGTGAGGGGTTGTAGATGGGAAAAGTCCACGAAAATCTCTCGCGAAGGATGCGGCGAACTAAGGATGAATATCGCGACAGAATAGATTTGCTGCGTAGCAGGGTGAATCTGCTCACAGGTGAAGACAAGCTGCTGATGACAATGTATCTGGACAACGGTAATAGCTTTCGGCAATTGGCAAGGTTGGCTGGTGTCAACGATACGAATATCGCGCGAAGAATAAACAGTATTACCAAACGTCTCATAGACGGGAAACATATAATCTGCCTGCGAAATTGTGATAAGTTCACCATGACCGAAATGAGTATCGTAAAGGAGTACTTTCTGCTGGGCTTTTCGTTAAAAGAGATAGCCGCGAAACGACTCTGGACCTACTACCGGGCTCGCAAAACCATAAGAAAAATCCAGCAGCGAATAAAAGACAGTGTACAGGAGGATTGAATTTACCAATTAACCCACGAGAGCAGAGCTATGCCGACATACAACATATCAAAAAGTTTTCAACGGCAGGGACAGATTACTGACAAGGTAGTGCAGGTATGCAGGATGTTTGGTCTGACAGTGGACCGGCTCAGGGAAAATAATACCAACATTAACTGCCGATTGGAAATCAACGATGGTGACATTGTTTATATCACCGGCCCATCGGGAGCAGGAAAAAGTGTACTGTTAGGTGCACTGGAAAAATCCGTCCCCACCTCGAAAAAAGTGAACCTTGCTCGAATAAAACTGCCGACAGACAAAACCCTCATCGATTGTATTGACGACGATTTTTTCTCCTGCCTTAAAACGTTTAGCACTGCAGGGCTTAACGATGTCTTTTGCATTCTTAATCAGCCCTGCAATCTCAGCGAAGGTCAGAAGTACCGATTTCGTCTGGCAATGGCACTGGCAGCGGGGAAAAAATTTATTTTCGCAGATGAGTTTTGCTCGAACCTTGACCGAATCACCGCCGCTGTGATTTCATACAATATACACAAGTTTGCAAGACGAAACGGAGTAACATTTATTCTGGCTGCGAGTCACGATGACATATTGCTCGATTTGGTGCCAGATGTTCTGGTCGTAAGGGAGCTGTCCGGTGAAACGCGGGTTATTTATAAACACAGGAAAAATCAAAAATGCGAAGCTGTACAGTCTGCAGAATGATGCAGGTTGTCCCGGGCAATGTCGAGGACTACAATGCCCTTGCGCATTATCACTATCGTGACAGTTAGCTGGGGCCGTTTGCGGCAATCTTTGCGCTGAAAGGCGATGCAGTTCTTGCCCGTCGAGCGGCGATAACAACGGTCGGTGTTATCGTTTATACAATGCCCACGCCGGCGCTGGAGCTTCGCAATATCGCTACCGGGTATTTGCTCACCGGCCTGCAAATGTGCGACCGCCTCGCTCTTATAAATAAAAATTTTCGCTGTATAAGCAGGGTCATCGTTGAGCCGAGGTTCCGCTCGCTCGGCTTGGCGGCCCGATTAGTCCACGAGACGATGCCGCAGATGAATGTCCCCATCATAGAGGCAATGGCGGTGATGGGACTGGTAAACCCCTTCTTTGAAAAGGCGGATATGAAGGCCTTTACAGCAAAGACACCAAAAAGATGCGTCCAGCTAATAGAGGCCCTCAGCACTGTCGGCATAGAAGAACATCAGTTCATCGACGCAGACTTTGTGCAGAGAAAAATTGACCAACTGACAAAGGAAAAAGCAGAATTTTTAGAGTTTGAAATCAGACATTTTCTGCAGTGCTACGGCAAACGCAGAACGATGCCCCCCGGCCTCGAAAGGACAAGGTTCATATTGACCAAGCTGACCGAAAGACCGGTCTATTACATCTGGTTCAACCCGAATCTTAAGTTCAGTGCATAAAAGTGGAATGGAGAGCACAAATATTAAAATCCTAAATCCGAATATCTAAATTCTAAACAGGTTCAAAATTTAAATGTCCGAATTTTCAAAAAGTGATGTTTTGGTCATTTGAGCTTTGATAATTCGATATTGTTTAGGATTTCGTGCTTAGTATTTCGGATTTATCAAAATCTTATGGTTAATGTAATCAAAAAAATCAGTTTAGATAAGCTCACGCCACATCCGGATAATCCCAACAAAATGAGCGAGGCGAACTTTGCAAAGCTCGTCCGCAACATCGAGCGGACAGACCGATATGAGCCGCTGATTGTACGTCCAATCACGGATTTACAAGGGTTCGGGGACGCCGAACGAGTCAGGGCAAGTCCGTGTTCAGAAAGTCAGTGTGCGTCCGTGTTCCAGATTATCAACGGCCATCATCGCTGGCTGGCACTGAAAGAGCTTGGCAAAAAAACCGCTGACGTAATAGTGTGGGATGTTGATGATAAGCAGACCGATATACTGCTTGCCTCACTTAACCGTCTCTGTGGCCAGGACGCCCTCGATAAAAAAATCGCGCTGCTCAAACGGCTCAACGAGAAGATGCAGCCAGCCGAGCTTGCAAAGCTGCTGCCGCAGACAAAAGGCCAGCTCGAAAAGCTAATCAACCTCGATTCTCAACGAGTATCGCTTGTCCGCCGTGGCTTCAGCGAAGGCGGAAACTTTGCAAATCCGCTGGTGTTCTTTGTAAGCGATGGTCAGCAGCAGGTTATCGAAACTGCGCTGGTGTATGCTCTGCAGAATGAAAACAGTCTCGGCGATAAGGACGACACCAAAGCTACGAAAAGGGCATCGGCACTGTCGGCAATCTGCCGGTATTACCTCGACCGCAGAAACGATGGACGAGAGACGATTGATGAGTGACGAAGGAGTATTTAGCCTGCCGT
>CAZKYA010000030.1:0-17765 GCA_964556725.1 uncultured Pirellulales bacterium | reverse complement strand
ACTACGGAGAACGGATGCAGCATCACCGCCTTCAGGCACTACCACAACGTTGACCGCTGCGGTCAAATCCTTGTCTGCCTTCGGGCATCCTGTGGAGAATTTAAGTTTTACCGTATGGGCACCGACCTGCTTTATATGTTCCGGCAGGTGCACAATCTCATCGGCGACTTCAAAGCCCTGCGCACGCAGGTTCTCTGCTATCTGCTCTGCGGTTATTGAGCCGAACAATACTCCCTGCTCATTGGCCTTGGCTGCCAGAACCGCCTCGGCGCCTTCGACGGCTTTTGCCGCTTCTTCCATCCGGCTTCTATCGTGAATCCTTTGCTCGGCTCGCTCGGCTTTTTCCTTGGCTATCGCTTTTAAATTTGCCTCGGTTGCTGCCTTTGCCAGGCCCTGCGGAAGCAAATAGTTTCTCGCATAGCCGTCGCTTACTTCAACGACATCTCCGAGCCAGCCGAGTGTCCTGACATCCTCACAAAGCAAAACCTTCATATCTTGTCCCTCGTATCTTGCCCGCCAGACGGACGGCGGGCTTGCCCGTTGTTTTTAGACAGGATTTACAGGATTATCCTGTTATCCCGTCTACTTTTTAAGTCATCCATAAAACTTGCAGCTCAGCTTGTAAACGGCAGTAGCGCTATATACCTTGCTCGCTTGATTGCCTTTTGTGCTTTTCTTTGACAGCTTGCACAATTGCCGCTGCGCTTACGTGAGTATATCTTGCCGCGGCTGGTTAAAAGCCGCTGCAGCGTCTCTATATCCTTATAGTCGATATATTTTATACCCCACCTGCAAAAACGGCATTGCGTCTGCTCACGAGTGCTTGCGAAACCCGTTTTTCTATTAGTTCTTTTTGCCATATTGAACCTTATTTACCTTTTGCTCATCGCGCAATATTCATCACCCCCTTTCTGTCTTCGACAGAAGACAAGGGGGCATTACGAGACTAAAATGGAATATCATCGGGCTCTGTCTGCTGCTTGGCCTGAGAATCCGGACCCGATTGTTCGTTTTGTGAGGCAAAGCGGTCGCTGTTTTGGTCAGCATCGGCAGCAGGTGTGCCCGGCAGAAACTGAAAGTTTTCAACCGTAACTCTGTGTCTGCTTCGCTTCGTGCCGTCCTGGGCCGTCCAGCTCTCAAATGATAATCTGCCCTCAACAAATATCGCCCTGCCTTTGGTCAGGTACTTATTTATATTCTCAGCCATCCGCCCGAAAGCCCTGCAGTCCACAAAACAGGTATCCTCTCGCTGTTCGCCGTCCTTGCCTGTCCATCTGCGGTTTGTCGCAAGACCAAAATCGACCACCGCCGTCTGGTTCGGCGTATATGATAGCTGCGGGTCGCGAGTCAGATTGCCCATCAGAAAAATCTTATTAAAACCAGCCATGCTCAAACTCCTGTGTTTGGTTTACACTTAAACTGTTTTTTCAAACCTGCTTTTGCTACTACGGCGCTGCTGCCGTCAAAGCACATTTACTTTTTTTCTGCCTGCCCGGGTTCGATAACAGGCTGTCGAAAAAATCAAAGCCGACAGAAAATAACCGACAGTCAACCGGTTCTTGGTCTTGCTATGTATTTTTCTGAGCGATTACCTGCTCTTCTTCTGCCACTTCATCTGTTTCCTGAGGGGATTGTTGCCCTTGCTTTTCTGCTAGTTCAGCAGGCGTTTCTTTTTCAATGTCGCCCTGCCCAATCGCCTCGGCGCTCAGAATTAAGACGCGCATAATCTGGTCCGAGAGCTGAACGGCTTTTTCAATCTCTCGTATCCTTTCGCCATCAGCTCTGAAATAGCAGAGTATGTATGTCCCTCTTGTTTTGCCGTTGATCTCGTAGGCAAGTTTTCGCTCGCTCCACTTTCTCATTGAGACAATCTCGCCATCGGCCTTTTTCAATACGGATTTGAGCGTCGAAATAGTCTTGTCCCAGTCCGATGCCTGAACTGAATCAACAAGAAACATCGCCTCGTACAGCTTTTTAACTGTGGTTTCCATACCGTTGACCTCCAAGTAACGTTGAAATTAACATTTTTTCTCTTTTTGTTTTTGTATTTTTGCCAAAGGCGGCTTTTTTTCTATCGACTGTTAAATTGGCACATCGCCTGCTTGATACCGTATTCAACCCAGCAAAGCACAGCATCTCGTACCCTATCAATTGCATCATTTATCAGCGGCATCTCCGTCTGCGACGGTCTGTCGAGCACAAAATCTATATCTGTCAGTTCTTTGCTTCGACCGATGCCGACTCGTAGCCGACTAAACCTGTCCGTTCCGAGCTTTTCTGTAATATCTGCTAGTCCGTTATGCCCTCCCGCAGAGCCCTTTGCTCGCAGACGGATCCTACCCGGCTCAAGGTACATATCGTCGACTATCACGAGCAGGTCATCCATCGCAATTTTGTAAAAACCCACAGCCGTCGCAACTACCTGGCCGCTGCGGTTCATCCACTGCCACGGCTTTAACAGAATCAGCTTTTTATCAGCAAATTTGCCTGCTCCCAGGCAGGCGCCGAATTTTTTCGTTTTTGTCTTTATCATCAGTGTCTTTGTCAGTAAATCAATCACTTTGAAGCCGATGTTGTGCCGGGTATCAACATACTTTCTGCCGGGATTACCAAGGCCAACAACCATTTTCACCCCGTTAGAAATTACCATTTCTATACTCTTTATGACCCCATTAAAACGAATTTTCTAACGGGGTTAATATCGGCCATAATTTGTTTTCCACCCGATACTGATTATGCCTGCTCCTTTTCTGAAGGTTCTTCTTCGGCTTCTTTGACCTCACTAATAACCTCAGGACCAGCCGGTGCTTCCGCCTCAATCTCTTCAGTAGTCTTGGCGACGGCAACCAGATGACAGGTGACAAGAAGCGTCTCCGGGGGGCTTATCAGTTTCACCCCTTCCGGAAGTTCAATATCGCTTGCGTGTAAAGCATCACCGACAGCCATCTCCTTGATTGAAACAACAAGAGACTCCGGAATATCAGTTACCCTGCACTCAATTTCAAGATGGTCCGTATGTTCTTCAATAATACCTCCTTCGTGCGTGCCCTTGGCCGTTCCTTTAAGCTCAATAAGAACCGACACCTTAACCATCTCAGTTGCGTCAACTCTCATCATATCCGCATGGATGATGTCTTTGCCCAGATAATCATATTGCAGGTTTTTTACAATCACCTTTTGTTTGCTTTTGCCTATCTGCACGTCTATTAGCCGATGCCCGTGATGTAATCCTTCAGTAAAGTTGTGCGCATCAAGCGAGATAGCAACCGGCTCTTGCTTATGGCCATACACAATAGCCGGTATTCGTCCGCTCTTTCGCACTTTCGCAGCGGACCTCGAGCCGATTTGTTCTCTGAGTTCTGCCTTCAAAAGCAAAGTTTTTTCCATAATAACCTCAGTTATGCTTATTATGTTTTTTCCATTGTCATATTGTGAAACAGATTGGAAATTGATTCGTTTCTATGAATTCGTTTTATTGCTTCTCCCAGCATATCTGCTACGGTTAAGACCTTTATTGTTGCTATCTGTTTTTGTTTTTCATTCAGGGGGATGGTATCGGTAACAACGACCTCATCTATGGGAGCATTTTTGAGCTGCTCGAGTGCTTGTTCTGTAAGGACTCCATGAGTGGCGCCGACATATATTTTTTTAGCTTTGCGTTCTTTAGCCAGCTTGGCGGCACTGCATACGGTCCCTGCGGTGGCGATAATATCGTCGCACATCAAAATATTTCTGCCGGCCACATCGCCGATAATCTCTATGGCTGTTACCTTGCCACCGCTGACACGTTTCTTATGCACAATCGCCAGTTCTCCGCCGAGATTTGACGCATATCGAGAGGCGATCTTAATATTACCAACATCCGGCGAGACCACCGTTAGATTATTGATTTTTTTGTCTCTGAAATACTTGCTTAACACCAGCTCACCTGTCAGGTGGTCAACTGGTATGTCGAAAAATCCTTGCAGCTGTTGTGCGTGCAAATCTATCGCTAATACTCTGTTGGCGCCAGCGGTGGCAATAATATTCGCAACAAGTTTCGCTGTTATCGGCACGCGCCCCTCGTCTTTTCTGTCCTGACGGGCATAGCCGAAGTAAGGGATAACCGCAGTAATGCGCTTGGCACTGGCCCTTCGCAAACAATCTAAGTATATTAAAAGCTCTACCAGATGCTCATCAACAGGGTTACATGTTGACTGTATAACAAAACAGTCCCTGCCGCGAACGTCATCTTCAACCCTGATGACCTTCTCGCCGTCCGGAAACCTGTCAATTTTTGCACCGCCGACTGGAATCCCTAAATACTTGCAAACTGCACTTGCCAACGCAGGATTGCTGCTGCCGGAAAAAATCTTTAGATTGTCGTTCAGAAACATCTGCTTTAGTCCTTCTGCCCAAGTTTATCGATACTTTCTTGCGAGACTACCGTCCCTGCACTTATATGTGAGCCGTCCTTCAGCTCAAGCGGCGCTACCAGTATCGAGCCCGAACCGATATAGCAGTTATTGCCGATGTTGGTTCGGCTGATTTTTTTGCCATCGAAATTGGCTGTTATTGAGCCAGCACCTATATTGACATTCCGACCCACTGAAGCATCTCCGATATAGCTGTGGTGTCGTGCTCGAACACCATCGGCTAAAGTCGAATTTTTAACTTCCGTGAAAACACCTAATATAACCTCATCTTCCAGAACAGTGCCGCTTCTCAGATAAGCAAACGGCCCAACTCGACAGCCCTGGCCGATTTTGACTTCGCCTTGAATATATGTGAATGGCTCAATCACCGTATCCTGTCCGATTTTCGCCCTTGCATCAATCCAGGTAGTATCAGGGTCAACTATCGTAACGCCATTTTCCATCAGCTCCTGCTGAATCCGCCGTTGCATAATTTTGCTCGCCACGCTGAGTTCGCGTCTGCTGTTGACGCCCATCGCCTCCTCAGGCCTGACTGCAGTTATCGCAACGACTGTATGACCTGTCTCAATAATGAGAGACAGCGCATCGGTCAAATAATATTCTTTTTTGATATTATCCGGCTTAATTTTTTCCAGCGCCTCAAAAAGAATCTTATTATTGAAAAGATAATAGCTCGGGTTCACCTCTTTAATAGCTAATTGCTCGCTCGTGCAGTCACTATCCTCAACAATACCCTGGATATTGCCGTATGCATCCCGGATTATCCGCCCGTATCCGGCAGGGTTATCCAGAACTGCTGTCGCCAGCGTTACCGCCGGCTGCCCAATCTTATGTTTTTGGACCAGTGTTTTCAGCGTTTCGGCGCGAATCAAAGGCCCATCGCCGCAAAGCACCAATGTCTGGCCTTCAAAATCCTTCAAATATTCCTTACAGCACATTACGGCATGAGCCGTTCCAAGCTGCTCCTGTTGCCGGACCCAGACAATATCGTTGTAACCGCTAAATCGTTGTTGAACCTGCTCAGCAGAGAAACCCACCACAGCGTATATCTTTGATACCCCTGCCTTCTGACAGGCATCGAGCACGTAGGCCAGCATAGGTCGGCCGCATACTTCATGCAGCACCTTTGCCAGTTGTGTATTCATCCTGCTGCTGACCCCTGCTGCCAATATTATCGCTACTGTTTCTGCCATCTTGCTGTTTCCTGCCTAAATGAACTAAACAATCAATTATCATTAATCAATAATCATTTCAAAGCTACCCGGCCAGGACTCGAACCTGAAATATGAGGACCAAAACCTCATGTGTTACCATTACACCACCGGGTAATCCAAAAAGCTTAAAAAGCAAAATGAAAAAGTAAAGACCGACAAATCCCTTACTTTGCGCTTTTGCCTTCAAGTTTTTCGGTTTTTATTTGTCACGGAGACCGTCCTGTGTCGGCCCGGCTTGGCTCCGTCGGAGGCTTGAGTCAACCACGCCGTGATACTGTTGACCCCAGAGCAATTGACTATTTATTATTTACTATTGACTATTTTATTCAGTTGATTCCTGTCGATGCCTGATTTTTTCTTTTTTTTCAATAATCAATATTCAATAGTAAATAATCAATTCCAGAGCTACCCCGTGCGACAGAGCAATTTTAACCGTAATAGATTACCATATTCACGGCAGCAAATCAAATCTTTTTCAGCAAAAAAATAAAAAGTTCTCGCTTAATCATTCAAAAAGCAACCCCGGGAAATGCCGGGGGAGAGAGAACATTCCCACCTTGCCTTGCTTTGTGCTGAGTCCTTAACGAAGGAAGATAGAGTAACAACCGCTTAAATACTGTGTTACCGGCCTATTTGGACTCAGCTTACTTTCGCTCATTCATTTCGGTAGTTACGACGCTATTAATCTTCATAGGTATTGTCATCTCTTGTGGCTGTGGGTCGGTAGCTACCATTTTCATCTGTCCTGATAGTTGCTGCTCTATTTTGCTGTGCAATACCTGTCCCGTGGATTCCTGCATTTTTATGAGTCCCTGCTGTTTTCCTGAGAATTCATGGCTTATTTTCGTAGGACCCATCTCCATCGGCTCTGCCTGCGGATTTGGTTTGATGGTGGAAACCGCCTCGATGGTTGCCACGCCGTTTTCACGGTTCTTCAAGGTCCACGTATTTTCAGCGATTATCGCTAAACCATGGGACAAGGCAAAAGTCTTACTCCACGAGTCACCAATGCCTACGGGGCTGTCCGGATATATCGCCATTGAACTTTTGGTTTGCTCTTTTATGGATTCTTCATTAAGATACAGCCCTAAAGCTTTCATCGAGGATTCGCGCATAGGCCCTTCAGGCAGCTTCTCTTGGATGTTACTGCGCATCTTATCCAGGCCTTTGACCTGCTCAACCTCTCCCTTGGGCGTTATCTGCAGTGCAAAACCTTCTCCTAATAGTGCAGCAAAGCCCTGCGCCTCTAACGGTACCGGCGAATCCCCTTTGGCTGAGTCATACTCTATCTCTCCCATAGGCGTTTTTTGCCTGAGCTTTGCCCATCTGTATGTGTACTGAATCCACGCATTGCCATTATCGTTCACGTCGTTGACGTCGAGGTCAATGCCCATACCCATTGTTATATCAACGCTCTGTTCCTGCCCCATGGCGGTTTGAGAGATCTGCTGCTCGGTTATCATCTTTATATAGTATTTTTGGCCCTTCTCAAATTTTAGTTTGTAATGCATTTTCTCGTCAGCTTTGGCCGACGCAACACCCAAAGCAATTATCACCGCGATTACAAAAACGCCTGTCTTAAATTTTCTATCATTCATTTTGGTCATCCTTAAAAATAAGTTATCTTTAAACTAATCAGAAATAATAACCAAAAGCATCGTAAGAATCCACATAAAATAAAATTTTTACATTGCCCGAATTTTCATTTTTTAACTAATATACGCGTTTTCCACTTTATCCGAGGCCACCCTCGCACTTTTGTCTGCTGGCCTAATGGTTGTCAAAGCGAGCCATAACCTGTTAAATATAGAGCTGTTACTGATTGGAGCCGCAGTGAATATCACGGGCATTTTGCAAAGGCTACTTTTGTTATATATCGGAGCTATCTCGAAGCAGACGAACAATGTGGGATTTCGATAAAATCCTTTTTGGTTAGGGCACGGCAGCAATTGATAGGTGGGGAAATGAGTGATTGTTATGGGAGGATTATACGAAAAAGGCATCTTTGCCCGGCTACGCAGGAAATGTTGAAAAGATAAAAGGAAGGAAGTTGATGACCTATATTGCTATATAGGAATGAAGAACAGATGTATTACGGCTTGTTCCTGTAATTGTTCTCTGTCAAAAGCTGCATAGCCAGTTCACGCATAGGTACAAACTTATAATTTCTGCACAGCCATTGAAGTTTTGGCATTGTGCTTTTTAGATTTACATAGGATTTGAACCGCCGGAACATACACAGAGACAACCTCGGATGTTCAGGGTCAATTTCACGTGGGTGAACATAAACTATAAGTGGGTGATTGGATTTGTGCAGTTTTTTTATACCCCATTCTATAAGACTTCTTGGCGCCAGTCTCAAGTACCCCCCGCCAAACAGATTGAGCTTTTTGCCCATTATGTTAATTGCCGACATTGAGATTTCCGGCAGAGGACCAGCTTTGGTGTTGATAATATAAGAGCCCAGCGGTGATTTTGCCGCGCCTCCATGTCCACGCGTTGAAGGGAAGATACTCGAGTCATATTCATATCCAACCTCTTTTATTATGTCAAAAGCCCACTTTGTATCGTCTTTAATTCCAAAGCCAGCGGCACGAAAACCTTTTATATCACTACCTGTAATGTCTTCCAGAACCTTCTTTCCCCATTCAATGTCATGCTTAAAACCTTCTTTGCCAACTTTATATGCTAAGACGTGAGCGTAACCATGACTGGCTATTTCATGGCCTGCCTTGCAACATTGCTGAAGAATATCTTTGTGTCGCTCTGCAGCCCAGCCGAGCCAAAAGAAAGTTGCTCTTACTGAAAAACTATCGAGCATAATCAATATTTTTTCAACATTACCTTTTATGCGAGACTCAAGGTTGGACCACTGTTCAATATTTGGTACAGCCGGGCTATCTAAAATATGGAACCAGTCTTCAACATCGATTGTGAGTGAATTATAAACCACCACAGAAGGCACCAAAAATAAGTACCGACCGCTTCATCTGTCTTAAAAAAAGCGCCGACCAGCCCTTAAGAAGGCCTTGCGTTCTTTAGCGGTGGGGAAAGAAAAGTAAGTAGCTTCAGAGTCCGGATTAGGGTGACGTTCAATTTTGCCAGACTTGATTTGTTGAACCGCTTTTATGAGGGCTTCGGCTCCAGCGGCTTTAGTTTTGCGAACGAGACTATCCCAGGAGTCTTCACTATTTATTTGAACTTCATGTTGTAACAATATATCTCCGTTATCTAATTTGGCCGCAATTTCGTGAACAGTAGCAGCGGTTTTATTCTCATTGTTACGCATAGCCCAGAAAGCCGGCATAAGTCCTCGATATTTAGGCAACGGAGCCCCATGTACATTGATGCAACCTAAATGAAAACGGTCACGAATTTTTTCCCCAATAATTTGTGGGCAGCTGATTGAAATAAGGAGCTGTGGCTCATACTTGTTGAGAATTGCATGAAATTGGTTACTGTTTATTTTTTTTACATAGTGAAAAGGGATATGAAAACAATTTGCGACTGCCTTAATGGAATAAAAGGGACCTTTTGCATTTGGTTTTTGGAGCAACGCCTTTATTTTTGCCACGACTACTCTCAAGCCCATAATTGCAGTACCCTTGGCGCCGAAAAATCGGAAATGACGCCAGAACCCTCTGAGTAGTCCGCCATGTGTGCTCATAGCAGGCGCAGAAACTATGCAGACTATCTCTGAACCAAAGGACTGGCAAATTCGTCCGAATGAGTTTGGCAGGTAAAAATTTTCATTTTGCGTAAGAATTAAAATTCGCATAATATCGTATGTCCATTAGTTTGTTTCGGTTCTCTAAGTAGTATTGAACAGTGCGGTGGATACCCTCTTCGCACGTAAATACCTGTTTGAAACCATAATCGCGAATTTTCTGTGCTTTTATCCGGGTGGGCAGGGTTAGTTTTTTCACTCGTTTTACATTCACCGGAAAGTTTCTGCCTGTTAATATGGTCAGGAGACTGAATGGCATTGCCGCTATTCTGCCCAGCCACAGTGGGAATGTGAATGTGGGCAGCTTTTTGTCAAGTTCGTTATGTATGATTGATACAATATCGTTAACAGTGAGGTCTGGTTTATCAGCGTAGTCAAATATTTTAAGCCCGGGTTCCATTCGTTCCAAACAATATTGTGTGGCCTTGATGAGGTTGCCAACATAAGCAGTGGCCTTTATATTATTGCCCGGCCCGAACCTTACAAAGAAGCCGGAGTGAATCTGTCGAATTAGATTGTTCATATTGGTAATGTTCTGTTCGCCATAGACCGCACAGGGACGAAGGATAACCGTACTGCGGTGAGGTTTTTCTTCAGTCCAGTTACGGATAATTTCCTCAGCGGCAAGTTTCGACTTGCCGTAAGGGCTTGTTGGAATGGTCTGCGTTTGCTCGGAACTTTCATCGAGGTGGTCACCGTAAACAGCAATAGTACTATAAAAAATAAACTTGTTTATACCTGATTCTTTAACAGCAGTTATAAGTTCTTTGGTGCCGTTTTCGTTTGTGTCCCAATATTCCTCTGGTCTGTGGCCATAATCGAAGTGAACCGCAGCCAGATGTATCACGCACTTAACTTTTTCCAAGGCAGGTATTAAGCTCTCTCTGCAGCGGACATCCCCCTTGTAAAAGCGGCTTGGGCCGCGGGTGTCAACCGGTTCTTCCAGGTCCAGGCCTGTCACTTCATGACCTTGCTCTGACAATAATGCAGACAGGTGTGACCCAATAAAGCCGGAGCTTCCTGTAATCAGAATCTTCAGTTTTAACTCCTTTCAGCTCCTGTTTTTTTGTGTTTATATTTGTCTTTTCTGATTAGCATTAGTCTCAGACATCACCTTGTTAAACACGTTTACAAGGATACCGACACTTTTTTCGCGGGTGAAATTTTCCACGACCAACTCTCTGTTTTTGTGTGAACAGGTCTCAAGTTGCTCCAGTTGTTGTATCGCCTGGATAATGGCCCCCTTTAAGGCGTGGATGTTACCCGGCTCGAAACAGATATTTGCCCCGGTAGTCTCCAGTATATCTCTGCCCTCTCCAGTGAGCCCTGCGACAATCGGCCTGGCTGCAAGCAGGTAATCGAATACCTTTGATGGTATTGTCCTTGCGAGTATTGGATGCTGTTTGAGATTCAAATAGAGCAGGTCGGCATTCAGCATTTTTCGAAATGCCTCCTGTCGAGATAGTGGAGGAATAATAAAAATATTATTGTCTGCTTTTAGTTCATCAACAGTTTTCTTAAGGTTCTCCACTTTTGCTCCGGTGCCTGTCACATGAAGGTTCCAGTTTGCCACCTGCCCTTTTTGGCAAAGTTCGGAAAAGCCCCGAACGAACAGCTCAAGCTCCTGAAGATGTCCTATATTTCCAGCGTAAAGAATCGTACGTTTAGTATTTGAAGTTTTTTTTCGCTGGATAGGGTCGTTCTCAAGCTGAATTTGAGCATCTGATACCCCATTGTAAATAACTGTAGTTGGGGTATCTGTTTGGCTGTTAATGTAGGCCTGCATCGGTTTAGAGACACAGATGATGTGCTTGGCTTTGCCGTAAATATACAATTCGAGTTTCCTACCGAGTCTATACGCATAACCGTCTGCAGATATTTGTTGAGCGGCAACAGCAGTATCAGGCCAGATATCACGTATATCAAGTACCATAGGACATCTGAATATCTTTGATAAGCAGCAGCCGCTAAGGCCGACAAAAAGGGGTGGTGAACTTGCCAGGATTATATTAGGTTTCCAGCCGTGTAAGTGCTGTTTGAGCCCTATCCAGATGCTGCCAAACATAAAAGAACAGTAGTGTTTTAGGTAATTTATCATCCCACCAGAACCAATTTTACTGGTGTTTGAACGACAAACTGTAATTGGATCCGGGTCCGGGGCATCAGCTTTTTGGCCCTTGGCCTGCGCTTTATGGGGGTATGAGGTAACAACGCGGACCTCATGGTTTTTTTGCGATAATAATTTAGCAATGTCGTAGATACGAAAAGCTGCTGCGGTGATATCAGGTGGAAAATATTGAGAGACTATTAAAATTCGCACGTTTTAACGTTTCCTGTTTTTATTGGGTTTGAGAAAAACAATCGGTGTTATTCAATGGCACCGAAAATAGCTGTTTGATAGTTCTTTAATCAGCTTAAATTTGTATTTGAGGGCCTTTTTGCCTTTGATATTGAAAATGTGGTCTTTGTAAAATTGTTTCTTTAGGAGAAAGAAATTTCCGTACCTGGTTCTGAGTTTCTTTTTTACAAATTGTGAGTGCAAATAGAAAAACGCCTTCAAAATTTCTTGAGCATTCATTTTGTCTGTTTCCATAACGGGCTTATAGCCTGGAAGGTATGTGGGGGTAGTAACATATTTAGACCAGTTTCTGTTCAGAAGCCAGTTATTGTCCCGGGCTATTTTGTAAAGTTCGGTACCGGGGAAAGGCGTAGCTATGGCGATAAAGACATCATCAGTGTCAATTTGCTCCAGAAGCTCCTTGGTTTTTATTACCGAAGAGATATCTTCCCCGAGGTTACCTACCATTACAAAACTTCCAATACATAATCCTGCTTCTCTCGCCATTGAATGGGCATTTTTAATTTGTTCTATTGTTATCGCTTTTTTTATCTTTTTAAGAACATCCGGGTTGCCGGATTCGACTCCAAACTCGACTCTTACGCAGCCGGCATTTTTCATCGTCTTTAGCATTTCAAGGTCAACGGTGTTTACTCTTGCGTTGCACATCCACTTAAATTTGTGGTTATTATTTAGAATTAAATCGCATAACTGGTACATTCTGTTCTTATTAACCGTTATAGTATCATCCACAAAATCAAACTGGGTAGCACCGAAGTTTTTGTTTAGATAAACAAGTTCATCAAATATATTTTGTGCGCTTCTTGCTCTGAATTTTCTTCCGAAAATAGTGTGCGAATCACAAAAGATACAATTGTTTGGACAGCCCCTACTGCTGATAACAGCGAAGACTCGCTCGGCAACATTCCCTCCAGTTGCTGGTACTGAATATCTGTTAACCGGCAATAAGTGCCACGCTGGCAAGGGTATGGAATCTAAATCATCAATAAGCTCTCGCGGCTTGTTTACGTATATTCGGCCTTGTCTTTTATATGCTATTCCATCTACTGTCCTAAGCTCGCGGTTTTTCCCATTTAACAGAATGTTTGCCAGTTCTAATACAGTTCTTTCTCCTTCTCCCATAACCGCGATATCCACGGAACCGGTGGTAAGTATTTCCTTAGGAAGAGCTGAGACGTGAGGTCCTCCTGCAATTATCGGAATATGCTTATCAATATCTTTTATGATCCCGGAAACATTGACCGCTTCTTGGTATTGATTTGTCATAAAAGATATTCCTGCGAGTTTTGGTTTGGCTTTTTTAACCTGCCTTTGCAAATCTTCATACCCCATATCCAGTGCAGACATATCTATAATTTTGACGGAATACCCATCCTTTTCCAAAACAGCAGCGATATATCCAAGACCAAGGGGAGGTGACTTCTTTGGATAAGTGTAAGGGGGGTATATCAACAGTACATCTGTCATGCTTATTTTTACTTGCCAGGTACTATGAATTAACAAAGAAATGTTTGGAAAAATATTTATGAGTTGTTAAAGTCAAAACAGAAGAATCCTGTCATTTTGCAAATCAGCCATAAAGCAGCGTTAGTTGTCATATCGTTTTCTTTCCCCTTTTAGAAGGTTTACCCATCTCCTAATAAAGTAGTGGAATATGCCTTTTCTTCGCCAAAAATACCTGATTGCGTCGAGAAATCTAAAGTTTTTTAGATATAGATTGATTAATGCTCGCTTCTGCCATATCAGAAGTTTCTTGTAAGGTAGGCCTTTTATTTCCAGAGAGTTCGCGTAGTATTTGTCATACTTTGACCAATCCTGCGTAAGCAGTCGGTACCCGCCCTCGCCGCGTTGGGCCATATCAAAAATCTTGGTGCCTGGATATGGAGCCATAATACCAACGGCTATTGTATCTGTGTTCAGTTCTACGGCCAGGTCAACAGTTTTTCGTATCGTTTGCTTGGTTTCATTAGGATGACCCAGGATGAAAAAGGTACCCACAGAAATTCCAGCCTGCTTAATGATTCTAACGGCTCTTTTTACCTGCTCAACAGTTATGCCCTTATCAATAGACTTCAATATCTCATCATCCCCTGACTCTACACCCAATCCCAAGCGGTAACATCCTGTCTTTTTTGCTAAGGCAATCAACTCCGGGTTGACAAGGTTGGCACGAGCCTGGCCTACCCACCTAATCCGCTCCGGAAAGTTCCGTTCGATCATTAATTGCAGCAGTGCTCGAGTCTCCTGGCTATCAAACAGGAAAACTTCGTCTGAAAAATTAAACGTGTGAGCGCCATAAGTAGAAATAGCATACTCTATTTCGTCGCAGATATTCTGTGCCGAGCGACGTCTGACTTTTTTGCCCAAAACCCGCATACAGAATGCACAATTGAATGGGCAACCCCGGCTTGTAAACATGGTATAGTAGGAATGCTTGCCTGCTAATGCACGCGGATTGCCGTTGTAGTATTGATGAAATGCGGGATATGGGAGAGCATCGAGTTCTTCAGACGTCAGAAAGGGCCGCGGCTGATTGACGAGAATGTCTTGCCCTTTTCGAAATACAAGACCCTTAACAGTCCTTAGGTCCAATGTTGTGCCTTGTTGCAAAAATTTTAGCAATTCGATTACAGTCTTTTCGCCTTCACCATATACTCCATAATCAAAGGCAGGAAATTCGGCGAGTGTTCTTTTCGGTAGCGCCGTAACATGGCAACCTCCGATGATAGTGGGAACATTTAGCTGTTTTTTTAGTTGGGCTGCGATTTTAGCTGCCTGGACAACCTCGTGAGTCATTGCAGTTATACCTATTACATCCGGCTTATACTCCATCACTCGGCGCAAGAGTTCTTTTTCTGACCAGGAATGAAAGTAGGCACAGAATATCTTGGCATTAAACCCGTTATGTTGAAGGCAGGCACAAATGTACGATATCCCAAGAGCCGGATGCCGGTACCAATCAGCGTAGGTGACTGGTGGCCTGATTAACGCTATTTTCATGGGATATGCTTTCTCCTCGTAAGATGATATGGCAGCTAACTTTAGAGATTCAAAGATTTTCTCGGCATCAGCAAAACCATTAGGACGCTTTAGATTCAATCACTGACATCGATAGCATGTTTGCTTTGCTCACTTTTGGTAATGCTCCACCGCTGGAGATTAGTAGTATAAAAGCTTCGACAAGGCCTTCCAGGGAACTGCCAAACATCGGCAGTGCCATTTTGAATAATATGTTTTCCATTTATCAGCATATTCTTTAAAAATTTGTTTACGTGTTAAGCCGAACATAGCTTCCAGTTGAACTGTATGAAGTCTTTGATAATAGGTACTAACTACTATCTTTAGTTTAGTTGGAGCTAAATGGTAAAGAGTCCAGAAACCGATATCATATTTGGAAATATTATCTTCCAGTGTGTGCACAGCCTCGTTGAACAATCTTATGGCTTTTTGGTTTTTGGTCACTAAGTAGTAATCGTATACTCCCCAAAGAGCCCAAATGAAACCATTCAGCACATGTGTGGGAGGAGTGAAAATGAATTCCTCAAACCAGGTGTACCCATTATCATCGCTATAGGTCACTCCGCCAGGTTCGTTAATTCGATGCTCGAATGATTTGAACGCTTTTGAAGCGGTTTGGAGATACTTCTGGTCTTTTGTTAATAAATAAGCTCTAAGCACAACCGAAATTCCCTGCCCCTGTGCCAGCGCCGAACGCCAGGGAGCTTTCAGTCCTTTGTGGTACTCGAAGTCAAATTTATACTCCCATAAACCAATGCCACCTTCTATTACTCGAAGGTCATTCACAAACCAGTCTGCCTGTTTGAGAAATGTCTCTTTATATTCGGGATTTCCAGTATCTGTAAACAGGTCATAATAGCCGAGTGCGTATTGGGCAACCGCATTTGGATTATATTGAACGCCAACATTTCCTTTGTAATCAAGCATCGGCACACCATTTTCATCAAATGGCCCCGCAAATTTAGTCTTATCCACAAAATTCATGTAATATTTTCCAAGTTTGGTGTAGTCTTGGATGTTGTTAATTGCTAGGGGCGTATGCCAAAAGCTTAAATTACTGTTTTTGCTAAAGAGATAAGCGGGAAAAATTCTTCTGTAATAGCTAATTTTCCTCATATAAATTCCACAACAGATTTTTGGGATACATAAGAACGGTCAAGGAATAAACTTGCCCATATCTCCATGGAAACTATTGCCCAGATTGGATATGAGGCATCGGTTTTCATAGATTCGTTGTCTGCAAGCAGCTTTTGGACAGCGGTGGGGTTGAACCAGCCTCTTTTTTTGATGTTGTGTGGTGAGAGAATATCATGGACCATTTCTCTCAAATCTCCCAGCATCCAGGTTCGAATAGGGCTCGGTATAGCTGCCTTTGGTCTGTAAATTACCTCGTGCGGAAGATAGGGTTCCATGGTTTTTCTTAAGATGTATTTGCCGGTTATACCATTCTGTTTGAGACGTGGGGAGATTGCAGCGCACAATCGAACAAGGTTAATATCCAGCAGTGGAACACGGATTTCGACCCCGAAAGCCATACCCATTTTGTCTGTGTAGTTTAAGTTGTGGTCCGGCAAAAATGTCTTACACTCCAGATAAAGCATACGGTTCAACGGGTCTTTTACGGCGGGAATGTTGGCCAAATGGTTATACATAGGAACGAAGGAATCGTATTCAGATAGGCTCTGGAGTAGGTCATTTGTAAAAAGTGTTTTTACCCTTTTTTGGTTTAGCCAAAAGAAATAGGCGATGAGTCTTTCTTCTTGGCCCAAGGGCGCATTTTCCAAAAGTTTTCGGACTTTTCTACCGACCGGCCATCCTGTTGACAAGAGTGATGACCCCATTCGGGCCAAATATCTAATGGTTGATGGGAGCCAGGCCCAATAACGTTCGAGATGGAGAGCCATATGTCTGCGGTAACCAGAGAAAATATCATCGCCGCCCGCACCGGAAAGTAGCACTTTTATTCCTTGTTCTTGAGCTTTTTGGCAAATCAGCATGATATTTATTGGCGCTAAATCCGACTGGGGCTCATCCAAAAAATAAATCATTTTTTCAATATTATTAACTATGTCCGGCTCAATAACTATTTCTTCCAGGTCCACATCAAGATGCTTAGCCACTTTTCTGGCGTATGGCAAATCGTTTACACCCCCTTCGAAACTTTTGCCATCGGCAAAAGAAATCGTGTAACATTTTGGGCGCGTATTCGCATATATTTTTTTCATCATAGCGACTACGGTGCTGGAATCCAATCCGCCTGAAAGGAAAGCACCCACTGGCACATCAGACATTAATTGACCTTCAACGGCTTTGAGCAAATGTGATTGAACCAGTTCTATGGCTTGAGCTTCGGAGGTAATTAAATCATCTGTCTGATAAGGGATATCATAGTAACGCCATTGTTGTTTAATCTCACCATTCTTAACAATCATAGCAAAGCCGGGCTCAAGCTTGCGAATGGATTTAAACATAGTGACCGGACTCGGGGACCACAAAAAAGTAAGAGTATTGTGAATTGCAATTGGGTCGATGTCCTTCGGTACCTGTGGAACCGACAAAAGTGCCTTTAACTCAGAGGCAAAAACAAAAAGATTATTGGCATTACTATAATAAAAGGGCTTGACGCCAAGTTGGTCACGGGCACAAAATAATTCGTTTTTGTTTGAATCATATATCACAAATGAAAAAATGCCATTTAAACGAGAAAGCATTTCCCGTCCTTCTTCCTCGTAAAGGTGGATTAAAACTTCGCTGTCTGTAAGACTTGTAAAAAGATGCCCTTTATTTATCAACTCTGTGCGTAATTGTTTGTAATTATAGATTTCGCCGTTAAAAACAAGAAGAATAGTACCAGTCTCATTTTTGAGGGGTTGCCTTCCCTCGGGACGCAGATCAATAATGGAAAGCCGAGTATGACCAAGTGCCACTTGATTAGCAGGGTCTTCGAAAAATCCGCGGTCATCAGGTCCTCTGTGCTTTATAAGCTCCATCATATGTTCAACCAAACCGACTTGAAAAGTTCCTTGATATCC
>CAZKYA010000029.1:0-18001 GCA_964556725.1 uncultured Pirellulales bacterium | reverse complement strand
CTGTTTTGGCCACATACCAAAACACCTTTTTGCTTGCAACAAAACAACCACTAAATAACTATCTCAAAATACAAAATATCATTCCGAGCGTAGCGAAGAATCTCATTTTCACCGCCAGTCAGACCCTTCGCTTCGCTCAGGGTGACGTTTTGAGAACCATCCCCCTCTATTATAATCTACATAAGTATAAGACTTTTATAGGGCCTGACTTTACCTCCTTTCCCTACAAATGCTCATTATGAGCTGTTAATATCGAGATATAAGGCATTAATTGCGAAATACAAGGCCGGGATACAACCCTGTACTTCCTATAACAACACCTCCTCAATAAAGAAAACCTGCAAAAATCAACAAATTAGAAAACACAAAAACCACAGACTTCACCATCCTTATTTATACCAAATTTGGCGTCTCTTGGTCAAGAAAAAAATTTCCATAAGAGAAATTTCGCTAATTTTTTTGTAACCTTTCATGTGCCAATATGCGGAATTTTGGCCATTTTATGTCGTTGCGGGCTTTGGTGTGATGTTTTCTACGGAGCACATTTTTGCCCGATTTTTGTTCATTTTTAGAAATTTTTGTAGATTTTTGCTCCCTTTTTCGTTTTTTTGCGAGGTATTGTGTATTTGGTTGAAATTTCCCTTTGCTAAATCCCCCAGATTGCTTGAACTAAAAATTTCTAACAAAATGAGTTTTTACGTTATCAAAGGTCAGAGATTGCCACGCCCCCTGCTTTCTTGCTTGCCTCCCCCGAGTCTTCTGTCGAAGACAGAATCGGGGGTGGGCGAAAGCAAGAAGGGGGCTCGCAATGACGAAGAAAATCAAGTTTTATGTCATTGCGAGGAGTCCGCCACAGGCGGACGACGAAGCAATCTCCACTTTGGCAACAAGACCTAAAGCGAGGTTCTATTTGCTAACCCCACGGCGGTTAAGGTTGTCCTATTACTCCATTTTTGTTGTTTCTAACCAGCTTCACCCTCATTAGCTCATTTTTTTTCAGCATATTCTGTGTTTTTTCGAGAAAGACCATAAAATATCTATCACTTCGCCCACAGGGCTGCCGGTTACTATTCTTGACTGTTGTCAGACAAGTTTCCATCAGAATCGTAGCAGTTTCGCCAATAAATTGCTGGCGGTAACTCAGACCCAGCTCAATATCCAAATCACGCAATATTTGTGCTCTTTTCTTTATAACTTTATTATTTAGCGTATCTTGCATACTTGCCGCAGCGGTGCCTTTGCGCGGCGAAAAACTAAAGACGTGCATTTTAGCAAAGCCAATATCCTTTGCCAAATCGATGGTTTGCTCGAAGTCAGCATCTGTTTCTCCGGGAAAACCAACGATAACGTCCGTCGTTATGGCGGGTCTGTCGAGCCGGGACTTAATTAACTCAACCTTATCTCGAAATTGCTCAACGGTGTATTGCCTGCACATCCTTTTCAGAATTTCGTCTGACCCTGACTGAAGCGATAAGTGCAGATGCGGCATAATGTTACTGTGTTTGCAGAATGTATCGAGTAGTGGTGGCGTAACATCGGCTGGCTCCAGCGAACTCAGCCGAATCCTTGCGAGATTTGGAATTTGAGCTAATTTATCGAGGAGTTCGGCCAATTTGTCGTTTTGCGAGTTTGGCCAGTTTTTTCTCCTGACGGTTTTTTGGCCATAAGCACCAAGAAATACACCTGTTACGACAATCTCCCTATGGCCGGCTTCGACAAGGGCCTGTGCCTCCTGGAGGACCTTTTCAAGTGGTTTACTTTGAATAACGGGCCGAGTTCTGGGGACGATACAATAACTGCAAAATCCGTCACAGCCATCCTGAACCTTTAGAAAAGCCCTGGTATGACCCTTAAAAGAAGTTAACATCGGCAGTTCAGGTCCGAACGCTACGTTGGTTTCGCGGTTGAGGTTAGAGTTTATAGAACGACTTCTGACGATTCGGTTTAGCGCAGAAGCGATGTTTTGATGATTTTTGGTGATATAAGCGTTTTTGTTCAAGCCGTTTATTTCGCCGATTTGCACAGTCGGCAGACAGCCACAAACAACCATAACGGCTTCGGGACTGAGCTTTTGTGCTCTGCGGATGTATTGCCGGCTCTTGGCTGAGGCAGTGTGGGTCACACAGCAGGTGTTGACAACAACGAGGTTGGGCCTGTCGGCAGTTTCCACCTGGTCAAGTCCAAAATGTTCGAGCAGCTGACGAATCTGCTGGCTTTCATATTGATTGACTTTGCAGCCGAGAGTGACTATGGAAAAAGTTTTCATAGCATTATTAATCTATCTTTGTCTTAAAAGATTTACAAGGCCAAATGGGCAAGAGATTGCCACGTCCCCTGCTTTCTTGCGAAAGCAAGAAGGGGACTCGCAATGACTTTGGGTACAAGGTTTCTACATAGCGTATTGAAAGCGGATTTCTGCTGTAATAAGATGCGAAAAAGCAGGAGCGGTTCGAAAAATTCCTGCCAAAACTCTGGACAAAACCGCATTTCATTTGCGGGAGCCGATGTATTAAATGATACTTCCGTCTATGATTTCAACTTGACCACCACCAAGTCCGGGAACTCGGCTGTCTGTGAGGCCGTTGGTGTTGCGCCAGGTGTCTATGATATCACCGCTCTTAGTGAGCACACGCTGATGAATGTCAGAAGAAACGTGGTCATTTTGGCACCAAACACGTCAGTGGACCTTGGCACACTTCTGGAAGGCGACGCCAACCAGGATAACATAGTTAATCTTGATGATTATGCCATTCTTTCGATGTGCTGGCGGGCATCTGAGGCGCAGGCAGAGTATGACACAAGAACGGATTTCGACCGCAATGGGCTTATAAATATGGCTGACCTTTCTCTGTTCGCAGCCAATTGGCTGTGGAACTCGCCAGTGGAAGTCTCGCCTTGATTATTTTTGCACAATTTTTGTGCTGCGAATTCTCAAAGGCTTAAGCATCAAGATACAGCCATAGATTAGGATTGCTGGCTGGAATTCGTAGAATTGGTGAAATCAGAGCTTCAGTAAAAAAACGAACATATTGGACTACAGGGCCGGTATATTAAATTGAGCCGGCCCTTTTTGTTTTGCCCGTATCGGGGTGGGATGCGGCCGAATGGCAGAAAATTGTGGAATTAGCGAAGTAGATATGCTATAATATTATGAAGAATTAAAATGATATACGATGTAAAGTGGGAGGTTTATTATGGCTACCAAAAGCGGTTCAGTCTGGGCAGTAGATATAGGCAATAACTCCCTTAAGGCGTTACACTTAACCGCTGAGCGTGGGGTTGTCGAAGTAATCGGTTTCGACAATATCCAGCACGGCAAGATACTCACAGGAGCCGACATAAAGCCAACGGAAAGGGATGAGCTGGTTGCATTAAGTTTGCGCAAGTTTGTAAGCAGTCACGATTTAAAGATGTGTGATATAGTAGTTTCAGTGCCGAGCCAGAACAGCTTCGCGCGGTTTGTGAACCTGCCTCCTGTGGAGAAGAAACGCATTCCAGAAATAGTCAAGTTCGAGGCAGTTCAGCAGATTCCCTTCGATATCAATGAGGTTCAATGGGATTGGCAACTGATGACGGATGCCGACAGCCCGGAAACCAAGGTAGGGATTTTTGCCATAAAAAATGAGGTTGTTGACTCGGCATTGGAGCATTTCAACAGAGAAAATGTACAAGTCGGTTATGTGCAGATGGCACCGATGGCACTGTATAACTACGTGTTATACGACCGTCCTGAGCTGGTCAAATCCGATAGTCAGGCCACGGTTGTTCTAAATATAGGTGCGGATAATACCGATTTGGTCGTCTGCACGAAGTCAACAGTCTGGCAGAGATGTATCCTGATAGGAGGTAATACGTTTACAAAGGCGATAGCCGATACATTCAAACTTAATTTTGAAAAGGCAGAAAAACTAAAACGGACAGCTCCGGTGAGCAAATATGCCCGTCAGATATTCCAGGCGATGAGACCTGTTTTTACAGATTTGGCCTCTGAAGTCCAGCGGTCATTGGGTTTTTATAATAGTTCCAACCCCAATACTAAACTTGTAAGGATAATGGCGTTGGGCGGGGGCACGAAGATGCGAGGCCTGCTGAAATATATCCAGCAGACGCTTCAGATACCGGTCGAAAGGCCTGATACGTTTAAGAAACTTGCAATAGGTCCGGGTGTTTCTCCGGCGGAATTCCATGAGAATGTCTGTGATTTCGGAATTGTTTATGGTCTTGCTTTGCAGGGTTTGGGTCTGAGCAGGATAAAGAGTAATCTGCTCCCAAGGAGAGTTGTCCGGTCGATGGCCTGGGCAGGTAAGGGCAGGTATTTTACTGCAGCGGCGGGCATGCTTCTTGCTGTTTCGCTTATGTGCCTGGCAAGGACCAGTTTTGATAGAATCAGTTATAGTAGAAACGAAGACATTCGACGAAAGGTCGCTAGTATAATCCAGGATGCCACGAGCGCCCGTGACAATCTCGAAAATGAAGAACGCAAAGGTTCCGGCTATGAAGAGACAATAAAAAAGGAGTTTGAGCCCTTCAAATATCGTGATGTGGTTCCGCTGTTGCACCAGATGATTTTTTCAGCACTGCCAAATGAGAAGAACAATCCCGAACAGAAGGAGCTTTATGAGGCCTTTACCAAGGCAGATGTGGGAGCTGTTCTGGAGGTTCCCCGCAAGCAGCGAAAGCAGATATTTGTAACGGGTATGTCGGTTTACTTTTCAGATGATATCTCGTATGCGTATTTTGGCGGGGTAGATTTGCGTTCGAGGGCCCGCAGTAGTGACAGAAGCGATGAGAGTTATGATGAGACAGAAATGGGTGAAGACGTGGGGTTTCGTCCGTCGTATTCCATAGGAGGTGGTGAAAGCAAAACTGTGGTGGTGGAGGAAAAGAAGCCAGGATTTGTGGTAACTATAGTTGGGTACAGTCCTTACGAAAAATTAGGTGAATTGATGGACCCTCCCGGTGTAGAAAATGACCAAAGTAAATGGGGATTTGTTACTCGACTGTTGCACCTTGACAATATATTCGACGGAAATAGTCCATTGGAGCTGTACAAGAAAGCCGAGATTGAGCACTTCAAGCTGGAAATACATGAAGTAAGTGGGGATGCAGATATGCCCCAAGGTATAGGCGTTATGGATTACAGGAATGGAAAAGGGACCTACGGTGGCAGTGAGCAGGTTTTTATTGACCCTATGACAAAAGAGACCGTCAGCAAAGTTGCTGTGCTTAGAGCTGACGGAAAGCCGATGCTCGACCGCAACGGTAAGCCCGTATATGAAGTCAATGACCATTGGTTTGTATTAAATGCTAAATTTATCTGGAAAGATGCTCTTAAAGCTGCAGAATCGTCTGCCACATCTAATGCGCCCCTTTCACGTGGTGCGACTGGTGTGCGCGATAAAACTCAACGTGGTAAGCGTATTGATAGTGGTGAGAAAAAAGGAGTTGGTCAAGTTGAGGAGTTTTAGGAGATTGATTACTGAGGATATGATGCCGATGTAATGGGACAAAGTAATTGTGCCGGAGAAATCACGGCTGGCAGAAATAAGAAAAGCCAAAAAGCGAAATAAACTGGTGAACTAAAATGGATATTCCTAAAGGTCTTATACAAAAACTAAGTATTCTTAAGAATACTTCAGCATTTTTGGTGCCGGTTATTTTGCTGCTGGTTGCTGTGCTACTTTTCATACCTACCCAGTTAATGAGCAGTAAGCTCAAGAAGCGGATGGAGCAGGAGAGTATTTCAAAGGGAGGCAGACAAATTAAGTCCTTCACCACGGTCGTTTCCCGCGAGCAATGGAGAAAGATGGCAGAGCGTCAGCAGGTTTATGCAAATGATGCCAACCAGGTGGCACTTTTGTCAGAGCGAAGCTCTCAAAGAGAGTTATTAAGCTATAAGATATTTCCTAAGCCGAAAGATACCTCAACAGAGGTTTTCAAGGAATTTGGTCAACGATACTGCGGAGCTGTGGACAAGCTAATTGCTGATGTAAATGCTCGTGATTGCCCCACAGGTGATGAGTTGCTGAAGGCTCTGGAACGTTCATCAGGAAAATCGAGGTCGGCGGGGACATACTCTTCGATGGAACCAAGTTCCTCGACAAGGTCGTCGAGAATACCACAGATGAGGTTTAATGAGGTTGAAAATAAGATTGTAGATGAGATTTGCCAAGAGAGAGCGGAGTCTATTTCTGTTTATGTGAATCCGTTTGATTTGGCCGGCTATGAATACTGGGAAGGATATCAATATGATGTTGGAATAGGAAAGTCCGTTGAAGACTGTTGGTATTATCAGTTAGCTTGCTGGGTCATCGAGGATGTTATCGATACTATAGGCGCTTGTAATGCCGGGTCGAACGGTGTTCTAACATCGCCGGTAAAAAGGATTATGGGCGTTAAATTCAACCTGGGTCAAGGAAGGTCCAGAAGGTTCTCCGGGCGAACGAGAGGGGTCGTAGCAAGTTCTGTTGATAGGCCTGCTTATGTTCTTTCACCCAAAGAGGCGCTTATAGAACCCTGCACGGGTAGGAGCTGCAATGACGATATTGATGTTATACATTTCAATGTTATTGTTTTGGTTAGTGCAGAAGAGGTTTTGCCGTTTATGCAGCAGCTTTGCAGTGCCAAGAAGCATAAATTCGCGGGATACTCGGGCGATGAACAGGAGCAAACCTTCGAGCATAATCAGATAACGGTTTTAGAAAGTAAAATCAGGTCGATTGACCGAGAAGACCAAAACCACCTTCTTTATCGTTATGGCGAGGATGCTGTAGTAGAATTGGATTTAATTTGTGAATATATCTTCAACAAGAAGGGGTACGATGAAATTAAGCCGGAATCGATTAGAAACGCACAGAAGGTTGTGGATACAACAAGGAGATGATGAAAGGGTTCCAAAAAACATGTTAGGTAAGATGTGAAATACAAGATGCGGGACGTGAGAGATGAATAAGATATTCGGTTTTTTTGAAGAACATATTGAAAAGATAGTTCTGGGCATAGCTGGGATTTTGTGCCTTTTGCTTTTGACTTTCCGTGTCCTTATCAGTCCTAATTACGTAAAATACGATGGTAAGAAATTCAGGGCAGGCAAGATTGACGTATACATAAGCGGGCAGGCTGAGGTCTTAAGTGATAAGTTAAACCAGCCTCCTCAGCAGCCGGAGCCATATATACCACGAGCTGGTGAATTTACTGCTCTGTTCGAGTCGGCCATAAGTGATATTGATGTCAGCGTCAGTCCACCAATACCTGCTTTTATTCAAAGGGACATAAGAATGGCTAACAGGGCCTATCGTGTCCCGCGTGTCGGTGAAGTCAACGATGTGGCGGTGGAATACATCGGGGCGGTGGCTTATGTGCCCACCGTAGAGATTAATGAGCAAACTGCTTATGACCAAGCAGGAAATGTGCCGGATGATATTGATTTTGTGACTGTGGAGGCAAAATTTGATATTGCGGGACTATATGAGAGGTTATATGAAAGTTTTGCTGGTATAGGTGTTCGAGAAGAATGGCGTGACCCATGCCTTGCGAAACCTGTTTTTGGAGCTGTGCAATTGCAAAGACAGGAGTTACTTGAGGATGGTAGCTGGGGTGACTGGCAAATCGTGCCTCGAACCAAAATCGACGCAAGCAGGCGGATGTTTGAAGTTACAGAAGATGTTGCAAAGCTTCCGCCGGGCGGTATCAAGGTGCGTATGATTCAATTTGACAAGCCAGAAGTGCAAATAGACCTTTTGCAGCCGGAGGCCTACAGGATCGCTTCTGCGAACGAAGAGTGGTTTCCTCCTTCGTTGCATAAGAAGTTTTTGGAACAGCGTAGGGTCGAGGAATCAGAAACGAGACGCGAAGCAATGGAGCAGGCAAAGCAGGAACAAGAGCGTGAGCGAGAGGCAAAAATGGAAGAGCGGCGCAACAAAAGGCCAGACACAAGACGTTCATCAGAAGTTGGCGGAGGATACAGTGAGTCCGGTTCAGAAGGGGGTTTTGGTGGTAGCAGGTACACACGGACAAGAAGAGACCTCAGCACCCGCAGCGATCGCCGGCCTGATAAGAACCGCTTGACAAGGACGAGACAGCGGGACGACCGTGAGAGCGACGTAGTGCGTCCGGGAGCAAGTAAAGAGACTTCAAAGAAATCAACGATAAATGATATTTATAAAGAATTTAGCGAGATTTCGATTACCCCGAAAACGGACATTGCCAAGATGCGCGAGCCACTGGCATTCTGGGCACACGACGATACTGTTGAGCCAAAGAAGAGCTACCGATACAGAATACGCATAGGTATTTTCAATTCGATAGCAGGGACAGGACAGTTTAGTGAGCAGGACAGAAGGTGGGAGAACAATGTTATTTTATGGAGTGAGTTTTCTGATGTGACGGATACAGTAGATATTCCGGGCAGACTTTACTTTTTCGCAAGCGATTTACAGGAGGCCGCCAAGACTGTTACGGTGGATGTCTGCAAGTATGTGCTGGGTTACTGGTATAGCGAGAGGTTCGCAGTCAAGCAGGGAGAAGTTATAGGTAAAGTCAAAAATGTTGAGTTGAAACCTGAGGAGAAGGAAAAGAGGGTTACAGTGCCTGAGAAAATTGATTACGGTACCGAAGCAGTTTTAGTGGATATTGTGCCGGTAAATGATTGGAGCGGCAGCGGCAAACTTACCGCCAGGGGTTATTATGATATGCTCTACAGCTTTGATGGAATGAACATAGAGCATATGCCTGTTAAAGCAATGTATTGGGCGAAGGAATTGCAGGCCACGTTTGCTCAGATACAAAAGTTGCAAAAGCAGCCAAAGGAACCTTTGCGAGATTGGAGCAGCAGAGTGGGCGGACGCATACAGCGGGCTACAGAGGTGGAATATAAGGAGTCTGATTATACGGAGGAGGATTATTAATTTTATGGATGAAATGGGGCGTTTTTAGTCTGAGATGTCTGCGTATGCCTGCAAAGGCGTACGCTGAAGAGCCGGTTCGATAGAGCGAACTTGCTGTTCATAATTGATTGTTGTCACAAACCTGAACAGAATTTAACTGACCTTCACCTATTATAAATTTCAAGACAGTGCTTCTAAAATAATGTCCATACGCCTGTGCTGATTAGGTGGGTACCACCAAATATTCCCTTCTACGATGTAAGGCCCGTATGGCGTTAGAGCCACATCCCATGCAATTGCACGTACAGGTAAAAACATGGGTGCGGCTGTTTTGACCAAGTTGCATGCCTGGTCCCATAGTGGCAGGTGAAATCGGTCAAAAGCAATTTTCGTTTTTGGATGGTTGGGTATGGTATGTATACCCGAACCATCCGAGTTCATCGTAACTGCTGATTTTAGCTGGCCATCAGCCAGGGAAACAAGCGATTCTATATTACCGCTTAGGCCATGTTCAAAGTTGTCAACCACATTTTGACCCATAATCAATTTGAGATGCGCGTGTAGGATACGACACTGGTTTTCTCTGTCTACAATGGTGATGATTCGAACCGTCTGAAGAAACTCAACGCCGGTCAAACGCAGCAATTCAGGATGGTTCTTGAGCCGCTGTTGGATTACAAAGCTATCGTATTTGCGGTGCGAGCGCAGGAACTGGTATAGCTGCTCAGGTTCGTATGACCTTGCGAAGGCGTCGATAAAACCCGTGTCTATTCTATCGAAGAAATTCACCCCTTGGCCGCAGGAACTCCAGTTGGGCTTGATAACAAATTGCGGGGGAAGCTGGTGCTCGAAGAACTTTTTCCATTCGTCAGGAGTTCTTAAAGGAGAACCGTTGTATGCCCAGCCTTCGTTTGTTTGAAAAAAGATAGCGTATAGTTTTGGAATAGGTATGTCTAATGCCATACAGTAGCGGTAAAAGATACCTTTATCTTTCAAAAGAGGGGCCCAGGAGATGGGATTTATAGATTCC
This sequence comes from uncultured Pirellulales bacterium, assembly GCA_964556725.1. GTDB lineage: Bacteria > Planctomycetota > Phycisphaerae > Sedimentisphaerales > Anaerobacaceae > CAZBWE01. The sequence continues at coordinate 8,086 of CAZKYA010000029.1, read as the reverse complement.
TGGATTTTTGTCAGGTTCTTTCTGCTGATAAACTTAGGAAGTTCAGTGTAAGCAAGGTTGGGATTATATAACCCAAGTCGAAATGCCTCGTCATGTAAGAAACGCTGCCGACGACATAGACGACTCGCCCGTAACAAGATAGCCGGATAGCCGGGACTCCAGAGCGGAGCGAGCTTGCGGCAGTATTTAGCTACCTCAAACAGTTCTTGTAAAGTTCTTATTGCTCGCTTGATAGTCATAAGTGCACGTTAGGTAGATATTTGTCGCGCAATGTGTTTTTTGTCTGGATATTATAAACTTTGAGATTAGATTGCTTCATTACCTCCTGCAAAACCGCCAGGGTCAAATCAATATCCCCCGCACTGATGCCGTAGTGAGTCACCGCTCTAATCCTACTTGGCCCCGAACACAACACTTTTATTCCTTTCTTGTCAAGTTGTCTCACAAGCTTCTCAGCCGTCAGTTGACCACCGGCCAGATTGAAGTAAACAATGTTCGTTTGCGTCATTTCGGGATTGGTTGATAATCCCGGGATACCGGCAATACCAACAGCCAGACGCCGAGCATTTGCATGGTCTTCTGCTAATCTATCTACCATCTGCTCCAGAGCTGTAATAGCCGGCGCTGCGATAATCCCAGACTGGCGCATACCGCCCCCCAATACTTTACGAATTCGCCTCGCTTCAGCAATGAACTCTCTGGAACCACATACCACCGAACCCACCGGTGCGGCAAGCCCTTTTGAAAAACAAAAGCTCAGGGAATCAACATTACGTGTTAGTTCCTTTACATCTACTCCCAACGCCACAGCAGCATTGAATATCCTGGCGCCATCGAGGTGCACCAGAAGACCCCGACCCCTGGCCAATGCCGATACTTTGTCAGTATACTCTGGCGTAAGAGCAAAACCATTGCAGCGGTTGTGGGTGTTTTCGAGGCAGATAAGCCGGGTCCTCGGACAATGCACGTCATCAATGCGAATAGCTGCTTCGAGGTCCTCCAGCCGCATTGTGCCGTCCGGCTGATTGCTGACGGGGTGTGGATGTATTCCGCCCAGTGCCGACATGCCGCCAGTCTCGTAGAGAAACACATGTGACTTATCACCGATTATCGCCTCTTCCCCCCGTTTGCAATGGGTAAGCAGGCACACCAAGTTTCCCATCGTCCCGCTGACAACCAGCATCCCTGCTTCTTTTCCCATATACTCGGCGGCCATTTTCTCAAGGCGGTTTGTTGTCGGGTCCTCACCAAACATATCATCACCCAGCTCTGCGCGATAGATAGCTTCTCGCATCGCTGGTGTTGGCAAAGTGACAGTGTCACTACGTAAGTCAATTATTCTCATCGGTTATCTCTCTTGTAAAGATATCAAAATGGACATATCTCATTTGAAGTTGATATAGCTTCAACATATAGCGCCCGAGCCAAAGCGATGGTGCAAATGCGCAGAGGTAAAACTAACTAACCTGCACTTTATCGGTTGGCACAAAGGGACTGTGCAGAAGTCGACAATCGCTGCAGAAACGATGTTTTCCACATTTTTTCTGCCAACAGGTGATATCATTAGTCCTCGAAAGCACGATTCGCTGGAGATGGTCCTCGTATTCTGTGCCTTTCAGTAATATGAGGTCACCTGTCTTGAGATAATTACTTAAGAAAGAATTGAGCTGGTAAAGTGTGTCGAACGCCATAATGCGGTCATCTTCGGGATGTGGTCGTGCCCTGAGGGCTGAATGAGCGTGGTCACCAACAAAAACAATCTTATCAACTACATCCAAGGCCAGTCGAATAACGGTCCGATATCTATCATAAAAACTTTTTGGAGTATCTGAGATTGACCCTATCACGATAACTTTTCTCTCTGCCTTTGCTTTTCTCATAAAATCCAATGATGCAGGTATGGTCCACAGTGGTGCCTTCCAATTGTCGCAAATGAAGGTAACGCCATCAGGGGTTTTATGTGGGCTCATGCGATAAGGCATTGGAACGAAGGCCTTGATTGCCTGAACAGCTCTTTCCAGCGAAACGCCTAAAGCAATCCCGGTAGCCAGCGCTGCCAGTACAGCGTAAGCCCAATGCTCACCTAACAACTGTGTTTGAACGTTAAGCCGTTTTTCCCCATAACAAACGTCAAGTGACATTGGCCTCGGCCAGGCGCAAGATACGTTTTCACCACGGACCATTGCATCGGCTGATAATCCATAAGTGATAACATGAGCTTTTGTTCGCTGCCGCATGGCGTATACGTAAGGGTCATCTGCATTGAGCACTGCTACTCCGCCAACCGGGAGCGATTCCACGATTTTCCCTTTCTCTGCAGCTGTCAATTCTAAGTTGCGATATTTACTGTAATGGTCCTGACCGATGTGCGTAACCACGCCGATTTGTGGCTGGAACAATTTTGCCGATTTCTCCATCGCTCCAGGGACGTCAGCGCTAACTTCATTAACACAGAAGCGGTGCCATGGAGAAACGGTCAAGATTGTTTTGGCGATATGAGGTATAGTGTTCGCATGGCTGCCCTTTCGGACCTGACCTTCCTTTGCTAAGATTGCAGCAATGAGTTCTGTGGTTGTCGTTTTGCCACAGCTTCCCGTGACGCCTATGAAGCATACTTTTCCAAGAACACCAAGTACACTTCTGTATCTCTTAGCAAGCTCAAATTTTAGACGACATTTTATAGGCTTAAAGAAACGCTTCTTCAGACGAAGTTTTATAGGTTTAAAGAAACGATTTACAAACCTGAAATTCACCATATGAAGATATTTCATAAACTCTTGAATCTGTTTTTGTAGGCCTGTCTGAATCAATGTAGCCAATTTGGACTCCGTCCCCCTCGGCGTCATTCGCTCGTTAAGGTTTTCGCATCCTGTTGTTGCGAAGTTAAAGGCCAAGGTGTACCCCCTCTAAAGCATTTATATACAAGTATATACAGAACGACAAAGACATTTTCAAGCCGAAAGTGCACCTAAAATGATATCCATGCATTGGTGTTCGTTGGGTGCGGCCCACCAACTATTTGCTTCCAGGATGTAAGGGCCGTTCGGGGTTAAAGCTACATCCCATCCAATTGTTCGTAAAGGCGAGAACTTGGGTGCGGTCTTTTTGACTAACCTGCATGCCTGGTCCCACAGCGGGAGTTTGAATCCGTCGAAAGGAAATCCTGTTTTCGGATGGTTAGGTATGGTTTTTATACCCGAACCGTTTGGAGTAACTCCAACAGCCGATTTCAAAACACCGTCATCCAAAGATAATTTAGCTTCAATATTACCCGACAAGCCACGCACAAAGTTGTCAGTTGCATTTTGACCAGTGATGAGTTTAAGATACGCATGCAAAATTCGGCAGTTATTATTTCTATCAACAAAGGTGATAATACGTACTGTCTGAAGAAACTGCACATCGCTGAGACGAACCAGTTCTGGATGGTTCTTTAATCGCTCCTGGATTACAAAACTTTCGTACTTGTGAGTCGAAAGCATAGTGTCGTATATATCCACTGCCCTGTATTTTTTTCCAAAGGCGTCGATAAAGTCCTCCTCGGTTCTGCTGAAGATGTTCACTTCTTTGCCACGGGACCCTTCGGCAGGTTTAATAACAAATTCCATAGGCAGTTGATTGTCGAAGAACTTTTCCCAGTCGTTGCAGGATTTTAGAATCGCGCCGTTGCAGGACCAACCCGCATTTGTTCTGAAGAAGATAGCATACAGCTTTGGTATAGGAATGCCCAACGCCATACAGTAGCGGTAAAAGATACCTTTATCTCTTGTAAGAACGTTCCAGGATATTGGGTTCAATGATAATTGCAGATTTATCCTTTTCTTTTTGCTGATGTATTTTGAAAGCTGGCCGGCTGGAAGCTTTGGGTCGAAAAGTCCGAGCCGATACGCTTCTTTAGGAGTGAATTGCTCTTGATAACACAGACCAAGAGCACGCAAAAAGACCTCGAAGTAATTTGGACTGAAAATGGGCCTGACTCTGTGGCAAAATCGCACTATCCTGAAGAAGTCTCTAACCTGTCTCTCTAACAATTTTAGCGCTGAACGAATTTTTCGCATTGTTTAGACGCCTTGCAGTAATCACTATTTTTTAGATATATCTTTCGTTGGATATATTCAATCGTGCAAAATCCTTCATTATTTAAGGAATATGCTTTAAGATATATTATTCTGTCAAGAACTTATCGGGAGAGCTTGTCTAAAAAAATGTCCATACACCGATATTGATTGGGTGCATCCCACCAGATGTTTCCTTCTAATATCAAAGGGCCGTTCGGAGTTAAAGCCACGTCCCATCCAATTGTGCGTAGAGGTAAAAACCTGGGCGCTGTTTCTTCGACTAACCTGCGCGCCTGGTTCCATAGAGGCAGTTTGAACTGGTCAAAAGAAAGTCCCGTTTTTGGATGGTTAAGAATGGTTCTTATACCCGAACCATTTGGATTGATGCCGACAGCCGGTTTCAAGACACCATCACCCAGGGAAATTTCCGCTGAGATATTTCCTGTGCGTCCCAAGTCGATATTGTCGGTTACGCTTTGGCAGGCAATAACCTTCAACATTGCATGAAGGATATGAAACTGGTTATTTTTGTCGATAAAAGTAATAATCCTGACTGTCTGAAGAAAACGGGTGTTGCTGAGGCGTACAAGTTCGGGGTGGTTCTTCAGACACTCCTGAATTACAAAACTGTCGTATGCGGAATTTGAGAACATGGTATTGTATATTTGCTCGGATGTATATGACTCTCCAAAAGTATCTGCAAAACCATCTTCGGTTTTGCAGAAGATTTTTACTCCGCTTCCTACAGACCCTTGGGCTGGCTTGATAACAAATTCTGCGGGAAGATGGCCGTTAAAGAATCTTTTCCAGTCATCACGGTTTCTCAAAAACGAACCATCGTAAGACCAGCCCGCGGTTTTCCTGAAAAAGATGGCATATAGCTTTGGGATAGGAATGCCTGATGCCATACAGTAATGGTAAAGGATGCCTTTGTCTTTTAGAAGGGGGGCCCATGATACGGGATTTCTGGCTTCCTGGATTTTTGTCAGGTTCCTTCTGCTAACGTACTTGGAAAGTTCGCTCTCGGGCAGGTCAGGATTGAATAACCCGAAGTGAAATGCTTCTTCGGGTTGAAACCGGTTTTTATGGCACAGGCGTGTAGCGCGTAGGAAGGCATTAAAATATTTTACACTGCAAACAGGAGCGATTTTGCTGCAAAATTTCGCTGTCTGGAATAGTTGCTGTAACTTTCTAATGGTTCGCTTGAGCATCTTGGGGGTCTTGTGCTTTGATTTTGTGTCTTCTGTTAATCATTATTCTTGAACTGGTCTCTTGGGAGATATACTATAAACATACAAAATCCTTCATTATTTAGGGAATATGCTTTAAGATGTATTGTTCTGTCAAGAACTTATTTGGGTTTAATTCAAGGGATATTTTGAGGACAAAATCGAAATGTTGCAAAAAGTGCGTGAACCTTCGGTTGGAATTTGTTATGATACTTGAAGTTCAGGAGTTGATAAAATAGCAAGAAACTTGTCTGAAAAGGTGGAATGAAACAAATTCTTTACCTATCTCGAGGGGGTGCGGTCGGCGGCAGCCAGAGACAGCTTTATTACGTCGTTACCAATCTGAACGATAGCTATAAACCGATTGTGGTCTGCCGCAATGATGGCCAGTTTTTTGGCCGGTTACAGGACTGCGGTATCAAGACAAACATATTTACCCTTCACCCTTGGCGGAAATTTCCAGCTGGGCTTTATCGCTATCTGGATGCCGAGCGTCTCATCAAGTACGCAAGGGCACATCAAGTTTCTCTGGTACACAGTTCTGACCTGTGGCTCAGCGGATATATGATTTGGATAGCGAGGAGACTAAAGATACCGTCAGTCCTGCATGTGCGGGCGCCGATTTGCCCTGATGAGGTTCACAAGCACCACTGCAACAGGACCACGGCTATTATCGCAATCTCACGTCGTATCAGGCGAGACCTGCTTCATGCCGGAATCCCTCCGGAGAAAATCAAGCTAATCGATGATGCGGTGGACCTTGATGTTTTTCGGTCACAAGGGCCTGAGGAAAATGTTTTGAGGCGGGATTTTTCACCTGTCGGCCAGGTACTGGTAGGTATAGTCGGGCGCATTGAACCGTATAAACGACAGTTGGAGTTTCTTCGAGCGGCCGAACAAATCGTGCACAATTCGACAAGAAATGTAACGTTCTTCATAATAGGTGAGGATTACCGTCACGGTTACTTCGAGAAACTCAAGCGATTTGTTAACGAGAGCAGGTTGGGACGATATGTGGTTTTCACAGGTAGGCGGGATGATATGCCAGAGGTTTTGAGTTCCTTGGATATATTAGTGAGTCTTTCCGGGGGGTCGGTTATGTTTGAGGCAATGGCCTGTGGCAAGGTGGTAATCTCGGCGGGATTCAGCAGCGAAGAGGATTCGGTGCACATTCAAAATGGGCGGACCGGAGTGCTTGTAAGCTCTGCTCGGAATTCTGAGCTGGTTGCGGCCTTGAACCAGTTAATAGATTCACCGGAGATTCGCAGGCAAATCGGCCAAGAGGCAAGGAAATGGGCGGAGAACAATTTCTGCCATATCGCTATGGCTAACAAGATACAACAGCTTTATCAGCAGCTTTTGGAAAGTTAATGCCAGGTTGACTGCTCAAGAATTCGCAGGGCTGACCTTATACGGCCAGTGACGATGTAATCTTTAGTGCAAAAATCAAAACGGGATATCCTTCTTATAAGAAATAGCTTTTAGCGTATAAGTATAATACCTGATTTTATTGACAGTATTTCGTGAAAATTAAGAGTTGCAAATTGCCTTTCTTAACTTATAATGTAGCTTTCATCTTATATTTTCGAAAGGGTCAATGAATGAAATACGATGTGGCTGACTTATCACTTGCGCCGGGAGGCAAGAAGCGGATTTTATGGGCGGATAACGATATGCCTGTTCTGTCGGCGATTCGCAAGAGGTTTGCGAAGAGCAAGCCATTAAAGGGTAAAAACGTTTCTGCCTGTCTGCATATAACTGCTGAGACGGCCAATTTAGCAAGGATGCTGAAAGCAGGCGGAGCAAATGTAGTTCTGTGCGCATCTAATCCGCTCAGCACGCAGGACGATGTGGCTGCTTCATTAGTGAAGGATTTTAAGATACCGGTCTTTGCTATCTGTGGTGAAAATCGCAGCACTTATTACAAACACATCAACGCAGCGATTGACCATAAGCCGGTTATTACATTTGACGATGGTGCCGATTTGGTCAACGAATTGCATACTCGCAGAAAAAAAGAGGCCCACCGGATTATCGCAAGTATGGAAGAGACTACTACCGGTGTAATTCGTCTGCGGGCGATGGCAAATGCGGGCCGGTTGAAATTTCCGGTTATTGCCGTAAATGACGCTGATACCAAGCACCTGTTTGACAACCGCTACGGCACGGGCCAGTCAACGGTTGACGGTATTATTCGGGCGACGGATTTTCTGATGGCCGGTAAAAAGGTTGTTGTAGCCGGGTATGGCTGGTGTGGCAGGGGCTTTGCCATGCGGGCAAAAGGTATGGGCGCAATTGTTATCATCACGGAAGTTAATGCAATCAAGGCCCTTGAAGCGACTATGGACGGCTTTGAGGTTATGTCGATGGTGCAAGCGGCGAAGGTCGGCGAACTATTCGTAACGCTTACAGGTAATAAAAACGTAATACGGGCTGAGCACTTCCGGGTGATGAAAGATAGAGCCGTTGTGGCTAATAGCGGACATTTCAACGTTGAGATAGATATACCTGCCCTGAAAAAAATGAGCAAGAAGGTAAACCGCAAAGTTCGTAACCATGTTGATGAATATATACTAAAGAATAATAAACGGATTTATCTTCTGGGTGAAGGGCGATTAATTAATCTTGTAGCGGCTGAGGGGCATCCTGCATGCGTGATGGATATGAGCTTTTCGACGCAGGCATTAGAGGCAGAATACGTGATGAAAAATAAAGGTAAACTTGCTGTTGCTGTCCACGATGTCCCGATTGAGATAGAGCAAAAAGTGAGTTCGCTCAAACTTAAATCGATGTCGATTG